>NZ_BAABEP010000048.1:0-51310 GCF_039540215.1 Streptomyces tremellae | reverse complement strand
CCCCGGGAGGACGAGCCGGCGGCACGCGCGGCCGGTGCCTGCGGCGGGGTGATGACGACGGGTACGCCCGAGGGCTGCCGCGCGCCGGTGATCCGGCCCAGTTCCTCGCCGCCCGAGGCGACCTGCGTGGTCTGCGCGGTGATGCCGGCCGCGGTGACCAGCCTGGCCACCTCGCGCCGCTGATCGGGCAGGGCGAGCGTGACGACGAGGCCGGACTCGCCGGCGCGCGCCGTGCGGCCGCCCCGGTGCAGGTAGTCCTTGTGGTCGGCGGGCGGGTCGACGTTGACGACCAGGTCGAGCTGGTCGACGTGGATGCCGCGGGCGGCGACGTTCGTGGCGACCAGCACGTTGACCAGGCCGTCCTTGAACTGCGTCAGGGTCCTGGTGCGCTGCGACTGGGACTTGCCGCCGTGCAGGGCCGCGGCCCGTACGCCCTGCTTGAGCAGGTTCTTGGCCAGCCGGTCCGCCGCGTGCTTGGTGTCGAGGAACATCAGCACCCGGCCCTCGCGGGCCGCGATCTCCACGGTCACGGCCTGCTTGTCCAGGTCGCGCACGTGCAGCACGTGGTGCTCCATCGTGCTGACGACGCCGTCCTCCGGGTCGCCGATGTGCACCACAGGATCGGTGAGGTAGCGCCGTACGAGACGGTCGATGTTGGCGTCGAGCGTGGCGGAGAACAGCATGTGCTGCGCGTCCGGCGCGACCTGGTCGACCAGCGCGGTGACCTGCGGCATGAAGCCCATGTCGGCCATCTGGTCGGCCTCGTCGAGGACGCTGATCGTCACGTCGGAGAGCACGCAGTCGCCGCGTTCCACGAGGTCGCGCAGCCGTCCCGGCGTCGCCACGACGATCTCGGCGCCCGCGCGCAGCGCGTCCGCCTGCCTGCCGAGGGAAAGACCGCCGACGACGGTCGCCGTGCGCAGCCGCAGGACCTTCGCGTACGGGGTGAGCGCGGCCTCGACCTGCTGCGCGAGCTCCCGGGTCGGCACCAGGACCAGGGCCAGCGGGCGCCGCGGTGCCGCGCGCCTGCCCGCCGTGCGGGCGAGCATGCTGAGGCCGAACGCGAGGGTCTTGCCCGAGCCCGTCCTGCCGCGGCCGAGCACGTCGCGGCCCGCGAGCGAGTTGGGCAGCGTCGCGGCCTGTACGGGGAAGGGAACGGTGACGCCCTCGGCGGCCAGCGCGTCGAGCAGCGGGGCGGGCAGGCCCGCCTCCTCGAAGGTCTCGGCGGGCGGCAGCGCGGGGGTGAGGGGCTCGGGGGCCGCGAAGGCGCGCGGCTGGGCGACTGAGCCGCCCCGGCCGCCGCCGCCTCCACCGCGTCGTGGGCCGCCCCTGCGGCCGCCGGAGCCCGCGGAGCCTGAGCGGCGCGCGGACGCGCCGCGGTAGGAACGGGAGGACTGGTTGTCTGTGCCGGGCGATCGGTTCAAGGCTGAACCTTCCTTGATGCGGCACGTGTCAAGGAATTCCCGGCACCGTGGGTATCGCTGAACGGTGCGAAGATTCGCTGGAACGGGCCGGGGATGCAGCGGTGAGCGGCCTCTGTTTCGGCCGGGCCGCATTCTTGCCGGTGCGGTGGGAATTCCGCACCCGGAGGGCGGACACGACGGAGCCGGGGTTCCGGCGGAAGGCCGAAACCCCGGCTCCAGTGCCCGTGTGGGCCGGGGGTCAGGCGGGGACGATGTTCTCCGCCTGCGGGCCCTTCTGGCCCTGCGTGACGTCGAAGCTGACCTTCTGGCCCTCCTGGAGCTCACGGTAGCCCTGGGCGTTGATGTTCGAGTAGTGGGCGAAGACGTCGGCGCCGCCGCCGTCCTGCTCGATGAAGCCGAAGCCCTTTTCCGAGTTGAACCACTTCACGGTTCCGGTGGCCATAACATTCTCCATTCCGGGGCAATGTCGGAACCGCCCTGTGCGATTCCGTGTTGCCGGTGATTGCCCCGCCAGGGCCTCCCGCGTGAACGGGGGGTCCGGTAAAAACGAAAGTGCACCTGCCGGAAGACGATCCGGTAAGCGCACTCGAAGTTTTGGGAACCACAACTGCAACTGCCACCGAGCTTAGCATGGTGGCCCTGAATGTGCGCGGAAAGATTTCTGTTCGCCTGTCGGCCACATGAAATTTCCCGGCGGGCCGCGCTACATTCTGCACTCGCCGCAATAGATTTCCGTGAGCGGTCGGTCACGCTCCGGCGGGCCCGCCGTCGTCGCCCGTCTCGCGGCGCAGCGCCTCGTTGAGCTTGAGGGCCTCTTCGAGCTGGTCCTCCAGGATGATGATGCGGCAGGCGGCCTCGATGGGTGTGCCGCCGTCGACCAGCTCGCGCGCGCGGGCCGCGATGCGCAGCTGGTAGCGGGAGTACCTGCGGTGGCCGCCCTCCGAGCGGAGCGGTTCGATCAGTCTGGCCTCGCCGAGCGAACGGAGGAACGCCGGGGTGGCGCCGATCATCTCCGCCGCGCGGCCCATGGTGAAGGCCGGGTAGTCGTCGTCGTCGAGCCGGTCCGCCGCGCGGGGCCTGGCTTCTTGGGGCATGCGTACCTCTTCCGGAAGTGCCAGGGCGCAGCGGCCGACGGTGCGGCCGGGGCGGTCGGGCGCCGGGCGTACTGCCGGCCGCTGCGACCCGCAATGAACTCTAGCCGGTGACCCGAGCATGTCTCCAACGGTCGCGACAGCTTTGCCGCATCTCTTTGCCGCGCCCCGTGCCGTCGCGTCCGCGTCGCGTCCCCGCGGATGTCCCCGCCGTGTCCGGCCGTGTCCCGCCGTGTCCCGCCGCGTCCCGCCGCGTCCCGCCGTGTCCCGCCGTGTCCCGGCCGTGCGGGAGCCGCGCGGCGTGGGCGGCCGCTTCCGGATCGTGACGGGGTCGTCACCCCCAGGACGGCCGAACCGGCCGGAGCCGTGCGGTATGTACGGCAGAATTCCCTCTCATCACACGGAAGTTCAGTGTCCGAGGCGCGGGGGTCCACCAGCGGGTCCGCGCGCCTCGGGCGACGGGGTGGGGAAGGCGGCGTTCGGCGTGGCGGTGCGGGAGGGTGCGGAGCGTGCCGGCGCGGCGCACGAGGGCGGGTGCACCTGCGGTGACTGCCCGCACGGCGCGCGCGAGGGGTACCGGCGCGCTGTCGCCGCGTTCGCCGAGAAGCGGGACGCCTTCGCCGCGGGCTGCGGCCTGCCCGCCGCCGTACAGCACTCCGCGAGCGCCTCGCGCCAGTGGGTGTCGGACGAGCTGACGCAGACCGCGCGCACCGTCGCGGAGCGGGCCCGCGAGGCGGGCCGCGCCTGGCTGCTGTCCGTCTGGCGCGTCACCCTGTGCGCGGTGTGGGGCGGATTCGTCGTCCTGCTCCTCGGCCAGGCGCTCACCGCGGTGGGCGCCGGGTGGAGCACGGCCCGCACGGCGGGCCTCGTCGCCGCGGCCGTACTCGGCGGGCTGCTGACCGCCGCGGCCACCCTGCACCGCGGCAGGGGCGGCCTGCTCGCGCCGCTCGTCGGCGAGGACAACCGGCTGTCGACCTCCCGCACGGTCGCGTCCGCGTGGCTGCTGCTCGCCGTCTTCTCGGTGCTCGTCCTCGCGCTCCAGCTCGCGGGCGCGTCCCGGCACGGCGACCGCGACGCGCTGGTCTCCGGGCTCGCGCTGGCGCGCGGCGCCGGGCTGCTGACGGTCCTCGCCGTGGTGTGCGCGGTCGCCGTCGCCGTCCGCAAGGTCGTCGCGGCACGGGTCGCCGCCCGCACCCTCCAGAAGGTGCGCGCCGACCGGCCGCGCCTCGCCGACCTGCTCTGCGACGACGACCGCCGCGGCAGCTTCACCGACGTGCAGTACGTGTTCGTCAACGCGGCCGCCGTCGTCTTCTGCGCGGTGCGGCTCGCCAGGCGCCCCGATCGGCTCCCCGACCTGCCCTGGGCCCTCGCCCTGCTCGTCGCGGTCTCGGCCGCCACGTATCTCGCGGGCAGGTTCGCCGACGGCACCAGGCCCGTCGTGCTCTCCGTGGTGCGTTCCCGGGAGGCGGGCGACCTGGACGCGCCGATTAGGACGGGCGACGACATCGAGATCCGCGGCGCGGGCTTCGTACCGCCGGGCGCCGCGGCCCCGGACCGGCTCGCCGGCATGGTCGTACGGATAGGG
Organism: Streptomyces tremellae; assembly: GCF_039540215.1. Taxonomy (NCBI): domain Bacteria; kingdom Bacillati; phylum Actinomycetota; class Actinomycetes; order Kitasatosporales; family Streptomycetaceae; genus Streptomyces; species Streptomyces tremellae. The sequence goes on along the minus strand of NZ_BAABEP010000048.1, from coordinate 47,210 downwards.
GCCGTCCATGTCCACGTCCCGCTGGTCCCCGTCCCCGGCGGCTTCGCCAACCCCTCCGACGCCCTCCTGACCGTTCCCGTCCCCGTGGAGGTCGAGCCCGGCCCGGTGACGGTCCAGGTCGTCACGGCGGCCGGCGTCGAGACCAACAGCGTCACGGTCGAGGTCTGCGACTAGCTCCCCCGATCGTGTGTGCGGCAGGGCGGCGCGCCTGGGGGCCGTGGCGCGGCAGGTCCCGGCTCAGGGCGCGGTGGCCTCCCAGGCTGCCGTGATCATCCGGAAGATTTCGTCCACCGTGGCCTCGGGGTCCTCCGCCTGGCAGGCCAGGGCGTAGGCGTCGATGGTGAACCGCGCGGTCGCCCGGCAGGCCGTGACGCTCCGGGGCAGTCGGGGGTCGGCGGCGAGGGCCGCCGCCAGAGCCTGCGCGTGCCGCAGGCTCATCGACTCCTCGTACTCCCGCAGGGCGGGCGATCCCTCGATCATGCGCCGGACGGGTGCGCTGCCCTCCGCCAGGCAGTGCCGTACCAGGGCCTGGACCTCGCGGTGCAGCGCGGGGATGAGCGGCTCGTGCGGGGGCCGTTCCGCGACCGCCCGGGTGAGGCGCTGCTCGAAGTCCTGGTCGCGCTCGAACACCAGGGCCTCTTTCGAGGCGAAGTGGGAGAAGACCGTGGTGACGGCCACGTCGGATGCGGCGGCCACGTCACGGATGCCCACGGCGTCGTAGCCGCGCTCAAGGAAAAGCCGCAGTGCGGTGTCGGCGATCCTCTGCCGGGTCGCGGCCTTCTTGCGCTCCCGGCGCCCTGACGGCTCGGTCATGCGCTGACGCTATCAGATGCGAATTGCTAACCGTTGCGAAAACCTAACTGTTAGGGTTACGTTCGCCGCATGAGAAAGATCTGCTTCGCCGAGTTCGGCGGTCCCGAGGTCCTGCGCCTGGTGGAAGCCGAGGAGCCCCACGCGGGCCCCGGCCAGATACGCGTCGCCGTGCGGGCGGCGGGTGTCAACCCCGCCGACTGGCGGATTCGGGAGGGCCAGGTGCTGGGAGCCCATCCGGTCGAGCTGCCCGCCGGGCTCGGACTGGATGCCGCCGGTGTGGTGGACGAGGTCGGCGAGGGGGTCGAGGGGGTGGAGATCGGCGACCGTGTGTTCGGCGAAGGCGCCGACACGTACGCCGAGTTCGCCGTGTTGTCGGCCTGGGCCCGCATGCCCGCGGGGCTGGCTTTCGACGAGGCGGCCGGCTACCCGTCGGTGGTGGAGACCGCGCTCCGCGTCATCGGCGAGGTCGGCGTGCGGCCCGGTCAGACGCTGCTGGTCAGCGGCGCGTCCGGCGGTGTCGGATCGGCGGTGCTGCAGATCGCCCGCGAGCGCGGCATCGCGGTGATCGGCACGGCAGGGGCCGCGAACCTGGACTACCTGCGCGGTCTCGGCGCTCTCGCCACGACCTACGGCGAGGGCTGGGTCGAACGGGTGCGGCGCCTGGGCCGGGTCGACGCGGCCCTCGACCTGGCGGGCTCCGGAGTGGTCCGCGAACTCGTCGGGCTGACGGGGGACGCGCGCAAGGTCGTCTCCATCGCCGACCTCGGCGCGCCGCAGTGGGGCGTCCGGTTCTCGGGTGTGGCCGGGAGCGTGCAGGACGCGCTCGCGGAGGCCGTCGACCTCATCGCTAGGGGCAGGCTCCACATCCCCGTCGAGAAGTCGTACCCGCTCACCGAGGCGGCGGCGGCGCACGCCGACAGCCGCGCCGGCCACACCCGGGGGCGCCGGGTCATCGTTCCCGGGGATCTCGGGTCCGATCCGGCCGAGGCCTGAGGGGGAGGGGCGCCACCGGGCCCGCGCGGGGCCCGCCCGCGCGGGGCCGGGTCCGCGCGGGCGGGGATTGTGAGAGGCGGCTGAGAATGCGGGGTTTCCGTGGCCGGGGTGAGCGCCCGGCGCGTCGGGCGCGTATGCACTAATGAAGCGCGCGGGCGGGACCGGCTCGCGGGCAACCGCGCGGACAGGGAGGCAGACCGCCATGGCACAGGGCTTTCGGACGACCGGCTTGGGGACGGTGCACGACGGCGGCGGGGACAGGCCCCGCGGCCTGCGGGGCATACCCGCCGTGTACGGGCTGCTCCCGCTGCGCGTGTTCCTCGGCGTCACTTTCGTCTACGCGGGCATCGACAAGCTCACCACCCACGGCTTCTTCGACTCCAGCGGGCCCGGCTCGATCGGCGACATGATGCGGGGCGTGCGCGACAGCGCCGCCGTCCCCGCGCTGGTCGACCTGGCGCTCAAGAGCCCCGGCGGCTTCGGCCTCGCGATCGCGCTCGGCGAGCTCGCGGTCGGGATCGGCACCCTCCTCGGCATCCTCGGCCGGGTCGCGGCGGCGGGCGGCGCGCTGATCTCGCTGAGCCTGTGGCTCACCGTCAGCTGGCAGTCCACGCCGTACTACTACGGCAACGACCTGGCCTACCTCATGGCCTGGCTGCCGCTGGTCGTCGTCGGCGCGCCCGTGCTGTCCTTCGACTCGCTCCTGCCCGGCCGCCGGCGCCGGGCGGCGTGACCCACGATCCCGACGACCGCGGCCAGCGCCAGGGCGGCGGCGAGCAGCGGCAGCGCCGTGTACCACCGGGTGTGCCAGGAGCCCGCCGCGTCGCCCCCGTACAGCACGGCGGTGGCCAGGGCCGCGAGCCCCACGACCAGCCGTCCCGGCCTCGCCTCACGGTGCGCCACGGGTCACCTCCACCTCTCCGAGTCCGACGTCCAGCGTGAGGGCGAGCACCGGGGGCCGCGAGAACGGCAGGGCCGGCCGCGCGTCCCGCCGCTGCCGGGCCGCGGGCCCGGGAGGCGGCGGATACGTCCTGTGCAGGCGCTGGTCGGGGGCGATGCGCAGCTCGTCGGGCGCGTCCCCGGGCAGCCGGACGGCACCGGCGGTGGTCGACGCCCGCACGTCGAGCGCGGCGCCCGCCGGGACCAGCACCCTGAGCTGCCCGCCGCCCACGTGCGCCGTCGTGTGCAGTGTGGTGCCCGCCGGTATCGCGAGGCCCCGCAGGTCGAGCGTGCCGACGCCCGTGCCCAGCCGGTACGCGCCCTGCACGGCGGCGGCGCTCGCGGGTCGCCAGGTCTGCCTGCTCCAGTGCGCTGTGGCGTCGTCCGGCAGGGCGGTGGCCGCCGCGAGCAGCAGTGTCGCGATCACCGTCAGGACCACCGTGCCGAAGCGGGCGCGGCCGAGGAACGACGTCACGACGAGCCCGAGCCCCAGCACGGCCACCACCGCGACCAGCGCGATCTGGAGCGCGCCCGCCAGGGGGTGCGAGTCCCAGGCGAGGTACGCGCAGACTGCGCCCGCGATCAGCGCCACGAGGAAGATCGCGCCGCCGATGTCCTGCTGCTGCCGCGGCTCGCGCCACGCGGCGGCCGGGTCCGCCCAGGGCGGGACGGCCGCGCCTGCGCCCGCCCCGGCCGAATCCGCCCCGGACGTGTTGGTCCCGGCCGAGTGGGCTCCGGCGGACGCGCCCTGACCCCAGGCGGTGGCCCGGGTGCGGTGCCGGTCCCGGCCTCGGGTGGCGCCCCTGCGGCGGGCGGGCGGCTCCTCCGCGGGCCCCCACAGATAGGTCGTCGCGCGATGGCCGCCCGCGCCGTCCTTGGCGAGGGGGTCACGCCACCAGGACGGGCTGCCGCCGGGCACGGGCGGCGCCTTGGTCTCCGGCGGAGCGTCGGACACGCCGTGCGCCCCGGCCGGGTCGGAAGGGCCGCCCGCGCCCGTCTCGCGCCGGTGCTTGGACCAGACGGCGGAGGCGACGGCCGCGCACGCCAGCATCACGGCGAAGCTCAGCGTGCCGCCATTGCCCAGCATCGAGAGGAAGAGGCCGCAGCCGACCAGCGCGAAGAGGACCGCGATCAGCGCGGACCCCTCCACCCGGCCGGAGAGCATCCTGCGCCCCTCGTTCTCCTCCTCGCCCTCCAGCGGGATCAGCAGCCACGCGAACCCGTAGAAGATCAGCCCGAGCCCGCCCGCGACGCCGAGGACGCCGATGACGATGCGGAAGATCACCGGATCCACGTCGCAGTAGCGGCCGAGACCCGAGCACACGCCGCCGACGAGCTTCCCGCGCGGGCTGCGCGTCAGCTGCTTGCGCCCGTCGGCGCTCCCGCCGTCCACGCCGCCCTTGCCCTCGGCGCGGCCTTGGCTCCGGGCGCCCCGCACGCCGTCCCCGCCGCGGGTGCCGTCTGCGCCGTCCGCTGCGGGCGGGACCCCGCCGGGCATGCCTCCGCCGCCGGGCGGTCTGTCCTGCCCGCCCGGGGCCTCGGGGTCTCGCGGGGTCGTCATGGCTCCATGGTCGCTGCCACGCGGCCCTGCCTCTACCGGCTGCGACCCTGGGCCATCCCTGATATCGACCCCCGACGTCCCTGATATCGGCGCCAACCCGTGCCCGCCGGGCCCGGCCCGTGTGACCATCGGACACATGCCAGCCGCCGCCCCGCCCCGAGCCGCCGCGCCCCAGGAGCCGACCCCGCGCAAGCTGTACCGCAGCGTGGACGGGCGGCTCCTCGGCGGCGTCGCGCGCGGGCTCGCGGGCCATCTCGGGCTGCCGGTGGTCTGGGTGCGGCTCGCGTTCCTCGCGCTGTTCTTCGCGCAGGGCCTCGGCGCCCTGCTGTACGCGGTGTTCTGGATCGTCGTGCCGCTCGGCGTGGGCGGCAGGTCGTCCGCCCAGCCGAAGCCGCTGTTCGAGACGCTGCCGGACGGCAGACGCAGGCTGCGCAAGCCCGACAAGGGCCAGGTCTTCGCGCTGATCGCGCTGGTTGTCGGCGCGGTCATCTTCGTCGCCAACGTCAACATGGGCCTCGCAGGCACCAGCACGTACATCTGGCCGATGCTGCTGATCGGCGTCGGGCTCGTGCTGGTGTGGCGCCAGGCGGACAACGCGCGCCGCGCCCGGTGGACGGAGATCGGCCGCCGCCGCAGGGTGGTGCAGCTGGCGCGCGGCGTCGCGGGGGTGGCGCTCGTCGGGCTCGGGCTCACGGTGTTCGTCGCGGTGCGCGGCTCGGCCGCCCAGTTCGGCAATGTGCTCACGGCGTCGATCGCCGTGGTCGCGGGCGTCGGGCTGCTCGTCGGGCCCTGGCTCGTGCGGATGACGCAGGACCTGTCCGAGGAGCGGACGATGCGCATCAGGGCGCAGGAGCGCGCCGAGGTCGCAGCCCATGTGCACGACTCCGTGCTGCACACCCTCACCCTGATCCAGCGCAACGCCGACGACGGCGGCGAGGTGCGGCGCCTCGCCCGCGCCCAGGAGCGCGAGCTGCGCGCCTGGCTCTACCGCCCGGAGGGCACGGGCAAGGACGAGGCCGAGGCGCCCGACACGCTCGCCGAGGCGGTGCGGAAGACGGCGGCCGAGGTGGAGGACCACCACGGGGTGCCGATCGAGGTGGTCGTCGTCGGCGACTGCCCGCTGGACGAGGGGCTCGGCGCGCAGCTCCAGGCGGCGCGCGAGGCGATGGTCAACGCGGCGAAGTACGGCGGCTCCGGCGGTGCGGTCCAGGTGTACGCGGAGGTGGAGGGGCGTTCGGTCTTCGTTTCCGTACGGGACCGCGGCCCCGGCTTCGACCTGGACGCGGTGCCCGAGGACCGGATGGGCGTCCGGGGGTCCATCATCGGCAGGATGCGGCGCAACGGCGGCACCGCGCGGCTGCGCTCCGCGCCCGAGGGCGGCACGGTGGTCGAGCTGGAGATGGACCGGGCCCCCGACGCACCCGCTGCCGCAGGCACCCGCGGCGACGAGGAGCACGCGCCGTGAGCCCGCCCGCGGCCCGGCCCGTACGGTCGGCCGTACGGGACGACCCGCGGGCCGCACGACCGAGAAGTCACGCACCACACCACCGAGGAACGGACGGATGGACATGAGCAGCGACGGGACACCGCAGGGACGCCACGCGCGGGTCGTGCTGGTGGACGACCACCGGATGTTCCGCACGGGCGTGCAGGCCGAGATCGGCCGCACCGAGGAGACCGGCGTCGAGGTGGTCGGCGAGGCCGCGGACGTGGACCAGGCCGTCGCGGTCATCACCGCGACCCGCCCCGAGGTCGTCCTCCTCGACGTCCACCTGCCGGGCGGCGGCGGCGTCGAGGTGCTGCGCCGCTGCGCGCCCCTGATGGCCGCGTCCGAGGACCCCGTGCGCTTCCTCGCGCTCTCCGTGTCCGACGCGGCCGAGGACGTCATCGGCGTCATCAGGGGCGGCGCGCGCGGCTACGTGACGAAGACGATCACCGGTACCGACCTCGTGGACTCCGTCTTCCGCGTCCAGGAGGGCGACGCCGTGTTCTCGCCGCGCCTCGCGGGCTTCGTGCTCGACGCCTTCGCCTCCACCGACGCGCCCCCGGTCGACGAGGACCTCGACCGCCTCACCCAGCGCGAGCGCGAGGTGCTGCGCCTGATCGCCCGCGGCTACGCGTACAAGGAGATCGCGAAGCAGCTGTTCATCTCGGTGAAGACCGTCGAGTCCCATGTCTCCGCGGTCCTGCGCAAGCTCCAGCTCTCCAACCGCCACGAGCTGACCCGCTGGGCGACGGCGCGCCGCCTGGTCTGAGCCCCGCCGCGCGGGCGGGCGGCGGCGCGCCCCGCGCCCTGTACCGCCCGCTCCTCCGGGGGGCGTGCCGGCTTCCGGAACACGGCCTTCCGTAAGACGCTTCAGCCGTCGGCGCCTTGGGACTCGTTCGTGCCGCGCCGCCGGTCCGCACCGGAGCGGCGCGCCATCTCGCCCGATGCAAGCGTCACCATCGCCGCGGCGCGGGCCGGGCGGGGCCCGCCATGCGCCGCCCGCACCGCACACACGCACCCGCCGGCAACCAGTACCAGAACACCGATCAGCACCAGAATGATCATGTCCCCTCCACTGCCGGCTCGTACGGCCCTGCCAATGGTTCAGACCGGGAGGTCCCGTGTCAGGGACGCGGGCAGGCCGCCTGGCCTCCGGCAGGTCGCTCAAGCGGCCCGCGCAGCAGAGCCCGCAAGCCTCAGGACGCCCCCGCCAGCGCGGCGAGCGCGGCGGGGAGCGCGGTCGGGCCGGGGGTGTCGGAGAGCAGGGCGAGGTAGCCGTCGGGGCGGATGAGCGCGAGGGTGCGGTCGGTCGCGCCGTAGGCGCGGGCCAGGTGGCCGGCGGTGTCGGCGAGTTCGCCCGGGGCTTTCGGGTGCGCGACGACGCGCAGGATCCTGGCGCCCGGCGCGGCGGGCGCGGGGCCGAAGGCGAGCAGGGTGAGATGGCCGCCGCGCGTCAGGTCGAACAGCCGGCGTTCGCCGTCGACCGTGGTCAGACCGGTGGCGTCGGGGGCGCGGTCGCCCGCGCGCAGTGGCGCGTCCTCGTCGCGGTCGTCCCACGCCAGGGCGGATCCGCGGTAGCCGACGCCGAGCTGTGTGGTGCTCGCGTCGCGGCGTACGGGCAGGCCCTGGTCCTCCGCGATCTGGCGCAGGCGCGCGTCCGAGAGGGCGAGCACGCCCGCGGCGACCGGCCGCCGCTCGGCTTCGTAGGTGTCGAGCAGCGCGGGCGGCGCGCCCTCGGCGACGGCCGCGAGCTTCCAGCCGAGGTTGTGGGCGTCCTGGATTCCGGTGTTCATGCCCTGCCCGCCCGCGGGCGAGTGGATGTGCGCGGCGTCGCCCGCGAGGAACACCCGGCCCGCGCGGTAGCGGTCGGCGAGGCGGACGTTGGCGCGCCACAGGGACGACCAGGTCGGCTCGTGGAGCCGGATGCCGGCGTGGCCGGTCCGCCGGTCGAGGATCGCCTGCAGGTTGGCCAGGCCCAGGCCGGGGTCCTGTCCCGGCGCGATGGACGCCTGGTACTGGAACGTCCCGGTCGAGGGCAGCGGGCAGAGGGCGGCGAAGCCCTCCTCGTGCCGCCACATGTGCCAGGCGTCGGGCGCGAGCCCTTCGGCCTCCACGTCGGCGACGATCATCCGCACCTCCTCGCGGGTCTCGCCCTCGAAGGCGATCCCGGCCTGCTTGCGCACGGTGCTGTGGCCGCCGTCGCAGCCGACCAGCCGGCGCGCGGTGACCGTCTCGGCCCCGCCGTCCCTGACGAGCACCGCCGTCACGGCCTCGTCCGACTGCTGGAAGGCGTCGAGCGCGGTGCCGAACTCGACCTCGCCGCCCAGCTCGGCGAGGCGCAGCCGCAGCGCCTCCTCGATCCGCCACTCGGGCGTGATCAGGCTCGCCGGGTACGGGATGTCGGGGCGGTCCCCGAGCGTCTCGGTGCCGCCGGGCGTCACCCGCCCGTCCGGGCCGGTGGAGCGGATCGGCATCGCCATCCGGCCGTGCGCGAGGACGCGGTCGACGATGCCGAGGTCGTCGAAGACTTCGAGCGAGCGCGGCTGCACGCCCTTGCCGCGGGATCCGGGCTGCGGGCCCGGCGCGGCCTCGATCAGCCGGAACGGGACGCCCCTGCGGGCGAGTTCGCAGGCCAGCGTCAGGCCGGTCGGGCCCGCGCCGGCGATCAGCACCGTCGTCGCGGGCCGCCCCCGGGCCGGTCGTCCGTTCTCCGGCGCCCGTGTCGCTCCGGTCATCGCCCCGTCACCTCGCCACCTCGTCGGCCATCCCACCCAAGGAAGGAATTCCTTTCCCATCAGCGTAGGCGTGGGTTGATAAGAAAGGCAAACCTTTCTACGGTGGGGGGTGTGGTCACCGATGCGTCAGAACCCGTCCGCCGCCGCAGGCGCGGCAAGGAGCTGGAGTCCGCGCTCCTCGGCGCCGCGTGGGACGAGCTGGTCGAGGCCGGTTACGCCCGCCTGACCATGGAGTCCGTCGCGGTGCGCGCCGCCACCAGCGAGGCCGTGCTCTACCGCCGCTGGGCCAACAAGGACGAGCTGGTGTTCGCCGCGATCGAGCACTACCGCCGCATCCACCCGGTCGAGCTGTCCGACACCGGCACCCTCCGCGGTGACCTGCTCGCCTATCTGGCGGCCGTGGGCGAGGCCCGCGCCGCCCTCTTCGCCATCGCGGCGGCCGCCTCCTTCGCGGGCCTCGCGGTCGGCGACGCGGACCTGACCCCGGCGCAGGTCCGGGAGAAGGTCATGGGCGATCAGCTGCTGCCGCACGGGCGGGCCCTCTACCGGCGCGCCCACGAGCGCGGGGAGATCGACCTGGAGCGGATCTCCGCCGCGGTGCTCGACCTGCCGTTCGACCTGGTGCGCCACGACCTGCTGATGGACCTGGAACCGCCGTCCCCCGCCCGGCTCCGGCAGATCGTCGACGAACTCTTCCTGCCCCTGGTGCGCGCCGCGGCCCCGCGCTGAGACCGGGGCGGCGCGGCTCCCGGCCGCCGCGTCGAGCCGGATGGGATATGGCTCATTTTCATACGTCGATTCGTCCGGCCCCGAGCTGCGAAGTCTTTTCCGATAACGTCCCGCGGCTTGTTCTGTACGCTTAGGCCACACCGGAGGTACAGGCATGTCACGAGAACGTCATAGCGCTTTCCTTGCAGACCCGCGATCGCCAATGATGGAACCTCGGCAGCCTCTACGTCTTGGAGGATCCTGTGCGTACGATCACGATCGGCCTCGGTGTACTCCTGCTCGTCGCCGCGCTCGCCGCGCTCACCGCGTGCAGCGGAAAAAGCAGCAGTAAAAGCAGCGGCGGGCACGGAAGCAACGGCGGAGGCAGGAGCGCAGGCAGCAGTGCCACCGACAGCGGAGGCGGGAGCGGTGGCGGGAGCGGTGGCGGAGCGACCGACTCGGATGCCGAGAAATTCTGCGAGTTCGTCGTCAGCGGCAGGTTCGCGTCGCCTCTGGAGGCCGAGTTCCCTGCCGAGCACGAGGACGGCCACGCGACGACCACGGTTAACAGCGACACCAGGCAGTACCGGGTCACCGGTGTCGCTTACGACCACACATCCCCCGGTGTCAAGGTCCGCAAGGGCTACACCTGCACGCTGACCTCCGAGGGGGTGGGCGTCTGGCATGTCGACAATCTGAAGATCACCGGTCAGCGCCCCGCCCGTAGGTGACGCGCCCTCCACTCCTGCGACATGAGCTCTCCGAAGAACTGTCCATGGCACGGGTAGGGAGACAGCGGTGTCTTTGATAGAGATGGCAGTCGGTTTCATCATTTTCTGCAGCGGAATCCGCGAGGCTTTCGTCCAGCGCCGCCTCACACGCGACGGGGCGCGTGCCAGGGGATTAGTGGTCCGCCACAACAGCAGTTCCGTTCGGGGTGGCAGCGAACCCTTCGCGGTGGTCGAATTCGTCGATGCGTGGGGTATCACGCATACATTCCAGTCCCGATCGTCGGGAATCGGGAAACTTCCCGTGGGCGGTGAAGTTCCTGTGCGCTATTCTCCCGCCGAACCGGATGTCGCGCGGATCGATCTCACCGGGAGGAAGATTCTCGCAGTCGGGTTGCTTCTCTTTGCCGGGGCCTGGCTTTTCCTTGTCGGGTTTTTCGTGTATTCGGGGATCTGGACCAGCTCGGGGACCCCGCACGGCCGTTGACCAGTGGGCGCTGGACCGTGGGCGCTGGACCGTGGGCCTGTTCACGCTGCGGCGCGAACGTGCCGCAGTACTCTCGCTGTGTCGTTCACGCGGACTCACGGGCAGGGGGCGGCGCGACATGCAGGGGCTCGGGGCCACAGAGCCGAGGCGGATCGGCGGGTACCGACTACTGGGGCGGCTGGGCACGGGCGGCATGGGTGACGTCTACCTCGCCCGCTCGGACCGGGGGCGTACGGTCGCCGTCAAGCTGGTGCGCGAGGAACTGGCCGTGCAGGAGGAGTTCCGGGCACGGTTCAGGTACGAGGTGGAGGCGGCGCGGCGGGTCGGCGGACGCTGGACGGCGCCGGTGCTGGATGCGGACACGGAGGCTGCCGTGCCGTGGGTTGCCACCGGCTATGTCGCAGGCCCCAGCCTCCGGCAGGTCGTCGGGCGCGACCACGGCCCCCTGCCGGAGCGCTCGGTACGCGCGCTCGCCGCCGGCCTCGCCCATGCCCTGCGGGACATCCACGGCACCGGGCTCGTCCACCGTGATCTCAAGCCGTCCAACGTCCTGGTCACCCTTGACGGGCCCATGGTCATCGACTTCGGCATCGCACGGGCCCTGGACGCGGGGACCGACGGACGCGTCACGCGGACAGGCGCGCTCGTCGGTTCGCCGGGTTTCATGGCGCCGGAGCAGGTGCGCGGCGATCGGATCACGCCTGCCTGCGACATCTTCTGCCTCGGTTCGGTTCTCGCCTATGCCGCCACCGGCAAGGTGCCCTTCGGCACGGGCACGGCCCAGACCGATTTCCACGTGCTCATGTACCGCATCGCGTACGAGGAGCCCGATCTGGAGGGTGTGCCTGAGTCCCTCGCGCACCTCATCAGGGCCTGCTTGGACAAGAACCCTGCGGCGCGTCCGAGCCCCGGGGAGGTGCTGCGCCGTGCAGGCGCGCGGGACACGGTCGCCGACGCCGGCTCGAAGGAGCCGTGGCTGCCCGCCCCCCTGGTCGCCCAGTTGGGCCGGCACGCGGTGAGTCTTCTGAACGCGGAGGATCCGCAGCCCCCGGAGCCTGCGCCCCCTCGTGACCCACCTCCGGGGCAGGCGTCGGCCCCGGAGGCGACCCCGGTCGCGGGGGTGCCTCCCACCCCGGCGGCGCCCTTGGACGCGGAACCCGCCTCTCCCCGGCGCGGGCGCTACGCGATGCTGATCATCTCCCTGATCGTGGCGCTGAGCGCAGGAGGCGTGATCTCCACCCTGACGGGGGGTGAGGACGGCCACCGCACCGGCGGTGCGCCCTCGGACACCGCGACGCCTCCGGCAGGCGCCAGGCCGGGGGACGGCGTGGTACCGGCGGCGTTCCTCGGCACATGGACCACCAGCGTCCGGAAGAACGGCGGACCGAATCCCCGGCTGATGACCATCCGTCAGGGGGACGTGGGCGACACGGTCCTCCACCTCGTCACCGACGGCCCCCGAAAGGACGGCGGCGGCACCTACCACTGCGAATTCGTCGGCAGTCTGGGCGAAACGCCGGACTCCAGTGATGCAGTGCGTTTCGGCCCGACCGCCGCCATCGTCGCCGAGCCGGCCGCCGACTGCCCGCGGGGGGAGTCCAGCACACTCACGCTCCTGTCGGACGGCACCCTGCGCAGGGTGACCGACCACAGCGGGGGCGGACTGACCTGGACCCGCAGATGACGTTATGGCGCGGGCTCCGACCCCGCAGGCCTTGGCCTGGCGAAACCGTCCGGCCGTCCCGGCGCGGGGGCGAGCTCGAACCACACCGTCTTTCCGATGCCGCACGCGCGTGGCTCCGCGCCCCAGCGGTGCGCGAGCGCCTCCACGAGGGCGAGGCCGCGGCCCGTCTCCTCGTCCGAGGCCGGATGCCGTACGCGGGGCAGCGCGTCGCACGCGTCCGACACCTCCACGCGCAACCGCCCCCCGCCCTCCACCGGCCCGTCCAGAAGCACACGGGTCCAGATCTCGCGCCCCGGCGCACAACCGGCGTGCCGCAGGGTGTTGGTGACCAGTTCGCTCAACAACAACACCGACGTTTCGGCCATTTCGCCCGGGATTTTCCATTCCATCGCCTGTACGGAGAGCAACGACCGGGCGCGCGCGACGCTGCGCGGACTACGGTTGAAGTGCCACTCGACCTCGTGATTCATGAGCCGCAGGCTGCCGAAATACGCCAGACTGGAGCAGTCACGACCTGTGTACGGAGGGTGGTTGTACCCATGGAGAACGCCCCGCCGCCCATGGCATGGCGGTACTGCGGCAACCAGATCAAGCGCTGGCGCGAACGCACCGGCATGACCCGCGACAAACTGGCCGCGGAGGCGAACTGCTCGTACGAGTACGTCAAGTCGATGGAAACAGGCCGCCGCCGCCCTACGCTGCATCTGCTGCGTGTCGCGGACGAGTTGTTCGGCGCGGGTGGGTTACTTCTGGCTGCGCAGGAGTATTTGCAGCCCGAGAAGTACGTCTCGTATGCGGAGGACTTCGTCCGCTACGAGGCCGAGGCCATCGCCGTGTCCTCGTACGAACCGTTGCTGATTCCTGGCTTGTTGCAGACCGAAGCGACGATGCGCGCGTTGCTCGGCAATCACTGGCCACCGCTTGACGATGAGACGATCAAGGCGAGGATCGAGGGTCGCTTGGACAGGCAGAAGCTGCTTGCCAAGCTCACGCGGTCGTTCAGCTTCGTCATCGCTGAGGGCGCTCTGCGCTACCCGCTGCTTCCCCCTGACGAGCACGGGCGTCAGCTTGAGTACCTGCTGGAGATCGGACAACAGCGCAATGTGGCGATCCAGGTGCTCCCTGCGCGCGGTCCCCACCCGGGGCTCGATGGCCCCATCGCCCTGTTGGAGACGCAGGACCATGACCAACTGGTTTACGAGGAAGGACAGGTGACGGGTGTCCTGTATGCGGATCCGAATCAGGTTTTCACCGTTGCTCAGCGTCATGCCATGATCCTGCGGCGGGCCCTCGCTCCGGATGAGTCGGCCCATTTCATCAGGAAGTTGGCGGAGGAGCTATGAACACCGGGCTGGCCTGGTTCAAGTCCACCTACAGCAACAGCGCGGGCGGCAACTGCCTCGAAGTCGCCCTCGACTGGCGCAAGTCGACGTACAGCAGCACGGGCGGTGGCGAGTGCGTCGAGGTCGCAGCCTGCCCCGGCGTCGTACACGTGCGCGACTCGAAGCAGGTCGAGGGCGGGCAGCTCGCCCTGCGCGCGGCCTCGTGGTCGGACTTCGTGGCCTTCGCGCGGCGCGGCTGAGCGGCGCGGCGCGGCCCGGTCGGCCCCCTTCGGGGGGCCGACCGGCCCTGCCGCCCGCGCACTCCCTCCGTCACCCTGGAGACATGGTCAGCCAGGAGGTGGAGCAGGTGAGCACGTCACCGCAGGATCACCGTGTTGTCGTCGGTGTGGACGGTTCGGATACCTCGAAGGAGGCCCTGAAATGGGCCGTGGCCCAGGCGAAGATCACCGGGGGAGTGGTCGAGGCCATCATCACCTGGGAGTTCCCGGTGACGGGCTGGAGCACCGGCGTCGTGGACGGGCAGTTCGAGGAGTGGGCCAAGCAGACACTGGACGAGAGCGTCGAGGAGGCCGTGGGGTCGAGGGCCGGTGTCGAGGTCAGCACATCCGTGCAGTTCGGCAACGCCGCCAGTGTGCTGATCGAGGCGTCGCGCGGCGCGGAGCTGCTGGTCGTGGGCAGCCGCGGGCACGGCGGGTTCACCGGTGCGCTGCTCGGCTCCGTGGGCCAGCACTGCGCCTCGCACGCCGAGTGCCCCGTCGTGATCATCCGCGGCAAGGTCCCGCACACCTCGGAGTGAGGGGCGGGTCCTGACGAGCCCAGGAGGTGGACGGATCATGGCGCGTTCCGTGACGGTCGGCGTCGACGGGTCCCCGGAGAGCCTGTCCGCGGTGGAGTGGGCGGCGGGCGAGGCGGTCGTGCGGCGGCAGGCGCTGCGCGTCCTGCACGTCTGGTCCGCCGCGCCCAGTCCGCACGCTTCGCCGCACACGGCCGACAGCAGGCGCGACTGGGGTCGGAGCGTCCTGCGGGAGGCCGTACGGCGTGCCGAGGCGCGGTTCCCCGGCCTCGACGTGGCCGCCGAGCAGCAGCCGGGCTCGGCGGCGGAGGTCCTGCTCGGCGCGGCCCGCGAGGCGGACCTGCTGGTGCTCGGCTCGCGCGGGCTCGGCGCGGTCGCGGGCTTCCTCGTCGGGTCCGTGGCCCTGAGCGTGGTGGCCGCCGCGCCGTGCCCGGTCGCGCTCGTACGGGCCGACTCGCCGGTGCCCGACGGCTCCGACCCGCGGGACGTGGTGCTCGGGGTCGACCTCGGCCACGGCACGGACGCCCTGTTCGCGTACGCCTTCGAGGCGGCGCGTGCGCGGGACTGCGGGCTGACCGTGGTGCACGCCTACCCGGTGCCCGCCCCCTACGGCATCGCGCCGGGCGAGAGCCTCGCGGCGACGACGCCCGACCTGTTCGCGGAGCGGTACGAGCGGCTGCTCGACGCGCTCCGCCCGTGGCAGGGCAAGAACCCCGACATCGACGTGCGCCCGGTCGCCGAGCCGGGCCACGCGGCCCCTGTGGTGCTCGATGCGGCGCGCGGCGCCTCGCTGTGCGTGATCGGCCGCCGCATCAGGGCGCACGGCCCCGGGCCGCACCTGGGCGCCGTGGACCACGGGGTGATGCACCACGCGGCGTGCCCGGTCGTCGTCGTACCGCACGCCTGAGACCCGGGCCGGTACGGTCCCGCCGGTGGGCCCGTACGGCCCTGGCGGGCCCCGCGGGCCCGGACGCACGATGAAGGCGGCGCGCGGGGTCCGCGCACCCTGCGGCAGGAGGCCGACGATGGAGCAGCGGGACACGAGCGGTGCGCGGAGGTCCGAAGGACCGGGCGCGTCACGGGAGGAGCCCGTGCGGGTGTTCCTGCTCGACGACCACGAGGTCGTCAGGCGGGGGCTGCGGGACCTGCTGGACGCCGAGGACGACCTGCGGGTGGTCGGCGAGGCCACCACGATGGCCGAGGCCCTCGGCAGGGGGCCCGCGCTCCGCCCCGACGTCGCGGTGCTCGACGTGCGGCTGCCGGACGGCGACGGCGTCTCGGTCTGCCGCGAGCTGCGCTCGAAGATGCCGGACCTCGCCTGCCTGATGCTGACCTCGTTCGACGACGACGACGCGCTCCTCGACGCGATCATGGCCGGCGCCGCGGGCTATGTGCTCAAGGACATCAAGGGCTCCGACCTGCTCTCCGCCGTGCGCACGGTCGCCTCCGGGAAGTCGATGCTCGACCCGTCGACCACGGCGCGCCTGATGAGCAGCCTGCGCGGCGGGGGCCAGGAGGCTCCCGCGGAGCCCGACGCGCTCGACGCGCTGACGCCCAGGGAGCGCGAGATCCTCGACCTGATCGGGGAGGGGCTGACCAACGCGCAGATCGGCAAGCGGCTGTTCCTCTCGGAGAAGACCGTCAAGAACAACATCTCCAGGCTGCTCGCCAAGCTCGGCGTCGAGCGGCGCATCCAGGCCGCGATGCTCGCCACGCGGGTGGAGAAGCGGGCGTAAGCGTCGGGGACGGTGCCGGCAGCGGAACCCCCAGGGGAGGATCCGCACCGGCGGGGTGGCGGAGCGGGTCAGGCCGCGCCGGGTGCCGGCTCGTCGTCCAGATGCAGGCGCCTGATGTCCTTGACGATGACGGTGTAGCTCAGGACCGCCAGGGCCGCGCAGACGCTGACGAAGGCGAGGGCCAGGTCGAAGGAGCCGGTCGCGTCGATGATGTAGCCGACGACGAGCGGCGTGACGATGCCCGCGACCGCTCCGAAGGCGTTGAAGACGCCTCCGGCGAGACCCGAGGCCGTCTTGGGCGCCACGTCCGCCATGACGGCCCAGCCGAGGGCGCCCAGGCCCTTGCCGAAGAAGGCGAGGGACATGATGAGGACGACGAGCGCGGACGTGGTGACGTAGTTGCAGATGATGATGCTCGTCGACAGCAGCAGGCCGACGACGATCGGTATCTTGCGGGCCGCGGTCAGGCCGACGCCGCGCCGGATGAGCAGGTCGGAGAGGTAGCCGCCGAGGACGCCGCCGGTGAAGCCGCACAGCGCGGGCAGCGACGCGACGAAGCCCGCCTCCAGGATGCTCATGCCGCGCTCCTGCACCAGGTAGACCGGGAACCAGGTGAGGAAGAACCAGGTGATGGTGTTGATGAAGTACTGGCCGATGAAGATGCCGAGCATGTTCCGGTTGGTCAGCAGGGTCTTGAGGTGCCTCAGCCGGCCGCTCCCGCTGGAGGGGGAGCCAGGGGCGTCCAGGTCGACGAGTGCTCCGCCCTCGGTGATGTGGTCGAGCTCGGCCCGCCCCATGCGCGGGTGGGTGCGCGGCGAGTGGATGACCCGGGTCCACACCAGGGCGAGGACGACGCCGACGCCTCCGATCACGGTGAAGACGTGCTCCCATCCGAGCGCGGTGACCAGCCAGCCCATGAGTGGGGCGAAGGCGACGGTGGCGAAGTACTGGGCGGAGTTGAACAGCGCGGAGGCGAAGCCCCGTTCCCTCGTGGGGAACCAGGCGGCCACGATGCGGGAGTTGCCGGGGAACGAGGGAGCCTCGGCGAAGCCGACGGCGAACCGCAGGATGAACATCAGCACCACCGCGGCGCCGCTGAAGAACCCGATCGCGCCCTGCGCCATCGTGAACAAGGACCACAGGAAGATGGCGAGGCCGTAGACCTTCTTGGAGCCGAAGCGGTCGAGCAGCCAGCCGCCCGGGAGCTGGGCGATGAGGTAGGACCACGAGAACGCGGAGAACAGCACGCCCAACTCGCCCGAGCTGATGCCGAGGTCGCTCTGCATCGCGTCGCCGGCGATCGAAAGCGTCGACCGGTCGGCGTAGTTGACGGTCGTGACGACGAAGAGCATCGCCAGAACCACGTACCGGAGACGGCCCGCGCTACTGGGGGCAACCGTTTTGGCCGGTTCGTCCTGTCGGTCGAGGGCTGTCATGTCGGGGGCCTCCTGGACCTGGGAGTGGCGGCATCGTCGCCGCGTGTGGTCTGAGCCACAGCACCCGTGGCTGGAGTTGACCGTAGGGTCGCTTCCGATCCCCGTCCACATTGATTTTTGTAGGCTGCAATACCTTTCTCGCATGACGGGAGAGTGTCGTCCGGGTAGCGGGCGGATGTCACAGATGTCGGAGGAGGGCGCGCAGGGCGGGGTTGTCATTGGTTCTGCGCCATACGAGCTGGAGCTCGACCGGTGCCGGCCCGGCGATGTCGAGGGCCCGGAACACGACGCCGGGGAACCGCATCTGCGCCGCGGCCTCGGGGACGAACGCGATGCCCCAGCCCGCGTTGACCATGGCCAGCAGGCTGTGCACCTGGCTGAGGTACTGCGTGAAGTGCGGCGCCACCCGCTCCGCACGGAAGATGCTGACCAGCAGTTCGTGGAAGTACCGTGCCTCCACCGGCGAGTACATGAGCATCTTCTGCCCGTCGAATGCGCTGACCGGCAGCGCCGTGTCCCCCTCGGCAAGGGGATGCCCGGTCGGCACGGCGGCCAGCAGGCTCTCGCGGACCATCGGCCGCACGGCCAGCTCGGGGCCGATGCTGGACGGGCGGACCATGCCGAGGTCGAGCGCACCCTCCGTGACGGCCTCCAACTGGTCCCTGGTGACCTGCTCGCGCAGGACGATCTCGGTGCGCGGCATCACGGAGCCCGCGACCTCCAGCAGGGTGCCGAGGGCCGCGTAGGCGCTGGCGGCCGTGAATCCGACGGCGATGGCCCCGGCCTCGCCCCGTGAGACCTGCTTGACCGCGAGCGCGGCCGTCTCGGCCTGGCGCAGGATGCCGCGGGCCTCGTTGAGGAAGGCCCGCCCGGCCGGGGTCAGGCGGACCGCGCGGTTCGTGCGGTTGAGGAGCTGGACGCCCAACTCGTGCTCAAGAAGCTGGATCTGCCGGCTGAGCGGCGGCTGCGTCATCCGGAGTCGCTCGGCGGCCCGGGTGAAGTGGAGTTCCTCGGCGACCGCGATGAAGCTGGTGAGCTGGGCGAGCGTGAACAACGATGCCCTCCAGGTATTGAATCATTCAAAAACTATGTTTGACGTGGATCAAAGGCGACCTTAGCGTCAGGCGGAGGCCTCGCCTCCCCGGAGCTGTCCGCCCCTCGCGGGACGCGCCTCCGGCGCCGCCTGCCGCGGGGTGCCACCCGCAGAGCCGCGCGGCGTCCCCCTTCTCCTCCTCACCCAAGGGACAACCAGTGGTGACCACGACCCGCAGCGCCTCGGCCTCCGTGCAGCACGGTGAGGCCACGCTCGACACCCTCGCCTGGATCAAGCTCTCCTCCGTCACGCTCCCGCTGCCCACGCCGATCAGTGACGCCAAGGTGCTGACCGGGCGGCAGAAGCCGATGACCGAGGTCGCGTTCCTGTTCGCCGAGGTCGCGACCGCGCAGGGGCACGAGGGCATCGGCTTCAGCTATTCCAAGCGGGCGGGCGGACCGGCCCAGTTCGCCCACGCGAAGGAAGTCGTCGACAACCTGATCGGCGAGGACCCGAGCGACATCGGCCGCCTGTGGACGAAGCTGGTGTGGGCCGGTGCCTCCGTCGGGCGCAGCGGGGTCGCCACGCAGGCCATCGCCGCGCTCGACATCGCCCTGTGGGACCTGAAGGCCAAGCGGGCCGGGCTGCCGCTCGCCAAGCTGCTCGGCGCCCACCGCGACTCGGTCCGCTGCTACAACACCTCCGGCGGTTTCCTGCACACCCCCACCGGCGAGGTGCTGGACAACGCCACCGCCTCGATCGCCAGCGGCATCGGCGGCATCAAGATCAAGGTCGGCCACCCGGACACCCGGCAGGACCTGCGCCGCCTCAGCGCCGTCCGCGAGCACATCGGCGACGACGTCCCGCTGATGGTCGACGCCAACCAGCAGTGGGACCGGCCCACCGCGCAGCGCATGGGCCGCGCCCTGGAGGAGTTCGGCCTCGTCTGGATCGAGGAGCCGCTCGACGCGTACGACGCGCAGGGCCACGCCGCGCTCGCCGCCTCGCTCGACACCCCCGTCGCCACCGGCGAGATGCTGGCCAGTGTGGCGGAGCACTACGAGCTCATACGGCACGGCGCGGCGGACGTCATCCAGCCCGACGCCCCGCGCATCGGCGGCATCACCCAGTTCCTCAAGCTGACCGCGCTGGCCGAGCACAACAACCTGCAACTGGCCCCGCACTTCGCGATGGAGATTCACCTCCACCTCGCCGCCGCCTACCCGATCGAGCCGTGGGTGGAGCACTTCGACTGGCTGGAGCCGCTGTTCAACGAGCGGCTGACCATCCGCGACGGCCGGATGCAGGTCTCTTCCCTTCCCGGCCTCGGCGTCTCCCTCAGCGAGCAGGCGCGCGCCTGGACGGTCGCCACCCACGAGGTCGGAACGCGTCCCTGACGTTTTCCCCCGCCCCCAGCCCCGGCGCGGGTCCCGCCGACGGACAGCGCGAGGCCCGCGCCGGTCTCCTGAGCGACGCGGGGAGCCACCGGAACACACCGCTCCATGCTGCAAAGGTATTCACGGATGCCAAAACGGTGTTGGACGGGCATGGCTGGCGGCTCGTAGCGTCGGGAACCACGTCCCCGTCTCACCGGAGCAGACCACCCATGACCTCCTTCACCCCCACCGAACTCGGCCTGCGCATCGGCTCGGGGCTGCTCTCCTTCCCCGTCACGCACTTCACCGCGGATGACCTCTCCTTCGACGAGGCCGCCTACCGGGCCAACATCGAACGCCTGTCGACGTACGAGGTCGGCGGCCTCTTCGCCGCGGGCGGCACCGGCGAGTTCTTCTCGCTGACCGCGGCCGAGACCGAACAGGTCGTCGCGGCCGCCGTGCAGGCCGCTCCGGACGACACCCCGATCCTCGCGCCGGCCGGTTACGGCACCCGTACCGCCGTCGCATACGCGCAGGCCGCCGAACGCGCGGGCGCGGACGGCATCCTGCTGTTCCCGCCCTACCTCACCGAGGCGGGCCAGGCCGGTCTCGCCCAGCACGTCGAGGCCGTCTGCAAGGCCACCGTCCTCGGCGTCGTGGTGTACGGCCGCGCCAACGCCACCTACAGCGCCGACACCCTCGCCACCGTCGCCGAGCGCTGCCCCAACCTCATCGGATACAAGGACGGCATCGGCGACATCGACGCCATGACCCGCATCCACACCCGTCTCGGCGACCGCCTCACCTACATCGGCGGCCTGCCCACCGCCGAGACCTTCGCCCTGCCCTACCTCGAACTCGGCGTCACCACCTACTCGTCGGCGATCTTCAACTTCCTGCCCGACTTCGCCCTTGAGTTCTACGCGGCGGTCCGCGACCACCGCCGGGACACCGTCATCAAGCTGCTCGGCGACTTCGTACTGCCGTACACCGAGATACGCAACCGGCACCAGGGATACGCCGTCAGCATCGTCAAGGCAGGCATGACCGCCACCGGCCACAGCGCCGGACCTGTCCGCCCGCCGCTGACCGACCTGACCGAGGGCGAGCTCGCCGAACTGGCAGCGCTCATCAAGGGGCTGCCGGGGCCGCTTGTCTGAGGCCTCCGCGGCACCCCACACCACCTCGCAGCGGCGCGAAGGGGGTTCGAACGTGTCCGCTGATCCGGGCCCCGGTGAGGCCGCAGGCGCACGGTGCGCGGCGACGCCGGCCCCTCGTCTCCCCGCTCCCAGCCGGCCCGCGCCACCCCTGTGCGCAGCAGCGAGCCGATCTCCTCGACCACCAGGAGATCCGCCACCTGCTGACCACCTCCGTCACTCCGGCCGGGCCGGCACCCGCCAGACCAGGCAGGTCCCCTTGCCCGGCGCGGTGTCCACGCTCAGGTCGCCGTGCAGCTCCTCCGCGCGCTCCGCGAGGTTGCGCAGGCCGCCGCGGCGGCCCCTGCCCACGATGCCGGCGCCGTCGTCCCTGACGGTGAGGGTGAGCGTGTTCGCGCGGACGACCAGGGAGACGTCGACCGAGGAGGCGTGGGCGTGCCGGGCGACGTTGGTCAGCGCCTCGCCCAGGACGGCGACGACGTCGTCCGCGACCCCGCCCGCCACGTCGGTGTCGATCAGGCCCTCCATGCGCAGCGAGGGGCGGAAGCCGAGAGACGCGGCGGACTGTTCGACCAGGGCGACCGTGCGGGCCCGCAGCCCCGTCCGCCGTGCCGGGTCGCGCGAGCGCAGGCTGAAGATGGTCGAACGGATGATCTTGACGGTCTCGTCCAGGTCGTCCACGGCCCGCACCAGCCGGTCGGCGGCCTCCGGGTGGTCGACGAAGCGCAGAGCGCTCTGCACGGTCATGCCCGTCGCGAACAGCCGCTGGATCGCGAGGTCGTGGAGGTCCCTCGCGATCCGGTCGCGGTCCCGCAGCAGCGCCAGCTGCTCGGCCTCCCTGCGCCGCTCGGCCAGCTCCATCGCCAGCGTCGCCTGCCCGGCGAACGCCATCAGCGGCTCGGTCTCCAGCCGGGTGAAGGGGGCGCGGCGCGCCCTGCGGGCGAGCAGGATCACCCCGCGTGGCGAGTCGCCCGTGCCCAGCGGGACCGCGACGGCGGGCCCGAGCCCCGACCAGCGGGGCGGGCCCTCCGTCGCCCTGGCGTCGTGCTCGACGTCGGTGCTGGTCACCGGGGCCGGGGCGCCGACCGCGGCGCCCATGAAGGAGTCGCGCACGGGCAGCACGAGCCCCTGGTGTTCCTCCGCGTCGAGCCCCGAGGCCAGCGCGACATGCAGGTCGTCGGAGTCCGCCACCGGCAGCGCCACGGACCCGAGGTCCGCGTCGAGGATCGTCCTGGCGCGCTCCAGCATCAGCCCGAGCACGGCGGTGTCGTCGGCGCCCGAGAGCAGTTCCGCGACGATCTCCGCGTTCGCCTCCATCCAGCTGCGCTGGGAGCGGCTGCGCTCGTAGAGCCTGGCGTTGTCGATGGCGATGCCCGCGGCGTCCGCGAGCGTCGAGAGCAGGGTCTCGTCCTCCTGGGTGAAGCCGCCGGGCCCGCGCTTCTCGGTGAGGTAGAGGTTGCCGAAGACCTCGCCGCGCACCTTGACCGGCACGCCGAGGAACGAGCGCATCGGCGGGTGATGCGGCGGGAAGCCCGTCGCGGACGGGTGCCCGGCGAGGTCGCTGAGGCGGAGGGTGCGCGGGTGGCGGATCAGCTCGCCGAGCAGCCCGTGACCCTCGGGGAGCGGCCCGATCGCCGCGTACTGCCCCGTGGTGAGCCCCACGGGCACGAACTCGGAGAGCCGCTGGTCCTCGCCGATGACGCCGAGCGCGCCGTACTCCGCGTTCACCAGGTCCACGGCCGCCTCGACGATCTGGTGCAGCACGCGGGGGAGTTCGAGCCCCTTGCCCACGGCCAGCACCGCGTCGAGCAGCTCCTGACTCGGCAGCGGCGTGGCGTCGCCGCTCCGGCGGGCCGCGCGCCGCGCCCTGCCCGCCGCGGGCCCGGCGCCGCTGTCCTCCGGCGCGGGTGCGCGGTCGCTGTTCTCCGCCTCCGCGGATCTGCGGCCGCTGTCCTCCGCCGCGGGCTTGTCGCCGCCGTTCTCCGCTCCCGCGGGGCTGCGGTGGTCATCACTGGGCCCGGCCGGGGGCCGGCCGCCGGATCCGCGCGGGAGCCCCGTGCCGGGTCCCGATCCGCTCGCGGACCCCACGCCGGATCCGCCCGAGGGCCCGCTCCGGGCCCCGTACCCGGATCCGCCCCCGGGTCTGCCCGGCGTCCCGTCCCCGGACCCGCCGTCCGCACGGCGTCTCACTGCGCTCACAGGACCACCGTCCACGCCTCGCCCATGGCGGTCGCGGAACCGCCGTCCGGCCGCCCACGGTAACCCGTCGCGGACGACCCCTTGCGTCAAGACGTTTGACGTTCCTACCGTCATCAATCGTTTGACGCCACCCGTCCAAGGATTGACTGACCGAAATGGTGCGACATGCTCACACTCCGCGACATAGCAGGCCATGTCGGTGTGTCCATCTCCACCGTCTCCCTCGTGCTCAACGACCGCGACGAGGGGCGTGTCAACGCGGACACCGCCGCCCGGATCCGCCGCACCGCGAGTGAGCTCGGCTACGTGCCCAACCAGCTCGCCCGCAGCCTGAAGAAGGGGCAGACCCACACCATCGGGCTGGTCTCCGACCGCGTCGCGACCGTCCCGTTCTCCGGCCACATGCTGGCCGGCGCCCAGCAGGCCGCCTGGGACGAGGGCTACCTCCTGCTGCTCATCGACACCGCGGGCAACGACGAGCTCCAGCGGCCCGCCGTGCGCTCCCTGCTCCAGCGCAACATCGAGGCGCTGGTCTTCGCGACCACGTACCACCGCCTCGTGGACCTGCCGGAAGTGCCCCGCAGCGTGCCCGTCGTCGTCCTCGACGGGCGCCCCTCCGACCCGGCGAGCCGCGCCGACTTCGTCGTGCCCGACGAGGCGGCCGGCGCCCGCGCCGGGGTCGCGCGGCTGGTGGCGGCCGGGCACCGGCGCATCGGGTTCTGCACCGTGCCGTCGTATCCGGTCGCCGCCCGGCTCAGGCGGCAGGGGTACGAGGAGGCGCTGCGCGCGGCCGGCCTCCCGCTCGACCCGACGCTCGTGGCCGCGGCCGAGGACGCGAACACCAGGGCCGCCGACGCCCCGGCCGCGCGCCTGCTCGACCGGCCCGACCGCCCCACCGCCGTCTTCTGCTTCGGCGACCAGATCGCCATGGGCTTCTACCAGGCGGCGCGGGCCCGCGGCCTCGACGTGCCGCGCGACCTCTCCGTCGTCGGCTTCGACAACCAGGAGTACGTGGCCGACGCGCTCAGCCCCGGGCTCACGACCGTACAGCTGCCGCACGGCGCCATGGGCGCGTGGGCGGCGCACCGCGCGCTGCGGCGCATCACGGGCGAGGCGGCCGACGCGCCGCCCGAGGGCCACCTCATGCCCTGCCCGCTGGTCGAACGCGACTCGGTGGCGCCGCCGCCGGACACGCGCTGAACCCAGGCCGGCCCGCCGACTCCCCGACACCGGCCCCGCGCCCGGCCCGTACAAGCCCCGCCCCGCGCCCGGCCCGTACACGCCCGGCACCTGCAAGAGGAACGAGGAACAACGATGTTCACCAGGCGCACCGCGTCCCGCCGGCGCACCCTGCGGCACGGCGCCCTCGCCACGGCGCTCACGGCGCTCGCCGCCCTCACGCTCGGCGGCTGCGGCGGCGTCGGCAGCGACCTGCGCGGCAGCCTCGGGCTCGGCCGCGGCGGGGACGACCACACGCTGACCGTCTGGCAGTTCGAGACCAAGGGCTCGGCAGCGTACGACGGATTCCGGACCGCGGTACGCGTCTTCGAGCGCGACCACCCCGGCATCCGCGTCGAGGTCGTCACCCAGGGCTTCGACTCCATCCGCAGGAACGCCAAGATGCTGCTCACCGGCGACGACGTACCCGACGTCATGGAGATCAACAAGGGCAGCTCGGACGGCGGGCAGCTCGCCGCGCAGGGACTGCTCACCGACCTCACCCCGCAGGTGCGCGCCCGCGGCTGGGACGACGTCGTCACCGGCTCGATGCAGAACCTCGCGCGCTACGACAAGGACGGCATCGCCGGTTCCGGCCGGTGGTTCGGCGTCCCCACCTCGGGACAGCAGTTCACCTTCTTCTACAACAAGGACCTGTTCGCGAAGGCCGGGGTCCCCGTACCGCGCGACACCGCCTCGCTGATGAGCGCGCTGCGCGCCTTCACGGCCAAGGGGCAGGTCCCGATCTCCAGCAACGCGGGCGAGTTCGGCCTGCTCCAGCTGTGGTACCAGTTCGTCGTCGCGCACGCCGACCGCGCTCAGGTCGACAACTACCTGTTCCTGCGCGGCCGCACCGACTTCACCAAGCCGCCGTGGTCGACGGCCGGCCGCGAGCTGGTGCGCTGGCTGCGCGCCGGATACCTCGGCACGAAGCTCGGCGGGCTCACACAGAACCAGATGGAGACGGCGTTCCTCGCGGGCAAGTACCCCCTCATGGCCGACAACTCACCGGTGTTCTCCACCGTGGGCCAGAGCGCGGACTTCGACTGGGGCACCTTCGCCTTCCCCGGCGCGCAGCTCACCGAGGGCCTCACAGGACAGCTGCTCAGCGTCCCCGCGCGGGCGCGCCACAAGGACCTCGCGTACGACTTCATCACCGACGTGCTCGCCAAGCCCGCGCAGGACACGGTGGGCCGCGAGGGCGGGCTGCCGCTGCGCTCCGACCCGGCCGTCATCACCGACCCCCGCACCCGGCGCTTCACCGCGCAGTTCGACGCGTTGAAGAAGCGCGACGCCTTCGCCTACTTCCCCGACTACCCGGTCACGGGGCTGCTCGAATTCCTGGAGAGCGAACTCCAGGGCCTGGCGAGCGGAAACGTCTCCGCGAGCCGCTTCGACCACGACCTCCAGGCCTTCTACGACGACGGGCGGGCCCGGCTCGGTCGCTGACGGGCCGGTTCCTCGTCCGGGGGCCCGGCCCCCGCCCCGTGTACCGCGCCCACCTCTGTACCTTCCCGCGCCCCCTCCGTACCCCGCGGCCCTGCCGCCCCCGGCCCCATCCACCTCACACGCCCCACCCCCAGGAGAACCACCGTGGCAACCCTCCCCGACACCACCGCGCCGCCCCCGCGGCCCAGGCCCCGGCCGCGCCGCGGGCCTTCCGGCTACTGGTGGTACGTCCTTCCCATGGCGGTCGGCTTCGCGGGCATCGTGCTCGCGCCGTTCGTCGCCAACGTCGTCACCAGCCTGTTCTCCTGGCTCGGCGGCGCCGCCCCGATGCACTTCGTCGGTCTCGGCAACTACCGCGACCTGTTCACCGACGCGACCTTCTGGCGCTCCTTCGAGAACAGCGTCTACATGGTCGTCGCGGTCGTCGTCGTGCCCACCGTCATCGGGCTCGTCATCGCGGCCGTACTCTTCGACTACCTCGGGCGGCGCTTCGGCGACCGCGTGGTCAGCGTGCTGCGCGCCACCTTCTACCTGCCGCAGATCCTGCCCATCGCCGTCGCGGGCGTGCTCTGGAGCTGGATACTCGCCCAGCGCGACGGCGCGGTCAACGCCGTGCTGCGCGCGCTCGGCGCGCACGACACCCCGGACTGGCTCGGCGACCCGCACATCGCCGTCTACTCCGTGATGCTGGTGCTCGTCTGGCTCCAGATCGGCTACCCGGTGCTGATCTTCATGGCGGCCCTCCAGCGGATCGACCCCGAACTCCACGAGGCCGCGGAGGTGGACGGCGCGGGCTGGTGGCGGCGGTTCTTCGCCGTCACGCTGCCGCAGATCCGCCCCGAGGTCTTCGTCGTGGTGCTCACCGCCACGGTCGGCGCGCTGAAGGTGTTCGCGCCGGTCCTCATCCTCACGCAGGGCGGGCCGCAGAACTCCACGTACGTGCCCTCGTACTACTCCTATCTCAACTTCTTCGAGTACTCCCGCGTCGGCTACGGCGCCGCCATCGCGACCGTGATGAGCGTGCTCATCCTGGTGGTGGCGACGCTGCTGCTGGCCTGGCAGCGCCGCGCCGCGCGAAGGGACGAAGCATGACCGCCCCCGTCACCCCGGGCACCGCCCAGGCCGCGCCGCCGCGCGCGGCCGGCCGGGCACCGGGCCCGAGGCCGCACCGGTTCAGGTCCGAGCGCTTCCGCACCGGGCGCAAACAGGGCCCCGCTCGCTGGTTCGTGCTCGCCGCGATGTCGCTCGCGGCGCTGCTTGTCGCCTCGCCGTTCCTGCTGCTGATCCTCAACTCGGTGAAGACCGAGGCGGGTTACGCGCGGGGCGGGCCGCTCTCCTGGCCCACCTCGCTCTCCTTCGGCGCCTGGTCCACGTACATCGCCGACGTCGACTACCCCGCCGCGCTCGTCAACTCCGTCCTGATCTCGGGGCTCGTCGCGGTCTTCGGCGTCGCCGTGGGCCTGCTCGCCGCCTACGCCATCGGGATCGGCCGCATCCGGGGCAGGACCGCGATCACCGGCGTGCTGCTGTTCGCCACGATGCTGCCCCAGGAGGCGCTGCTCTACCCGCTGTTCAGCGGCGCGCAGGCGCTCGGCCTGCGCAACACCATCTGGTCCGTGGTGATCGTCTTCACCGTGCTCCAGGGCGCGTACGGCACCTACCTGCTGTCGTCGCTGCTCTCGACGTTCCCGCGCTCCGTGCTGGAGGCGGCGGCCCTGGACGGCGCGGGCCGCTTCCGCATCCTGTGGCGGATCGTGCTGCCCGCGATGCGGCCCACCCTCAGCGTGCTGCTCGTCTTCTTCTTCATCTGGACGTGGAACGAGTTCTACATCCCCATGGTGATGCTCACCGACCCCGGCTCGCAGACCGTGCCCATCGCGCTGTCCACGCTCAAGGGCCAGAACACGATCGACATCACCGAACTCAACGCCGGGTCGCTGCTCTCGCTGCTGCCCACCCTCCTCTTCTTCCTCCTCTTCCAGCGCACGCTCACCCGGGGGGTGACGGCGGGCGCGATGAAGTAAGGCCCCCAAGACCCCGACGCACGCATCACGCGCACTGCACGCGTCACCGCACCACGAAAGCGAGCCCCGTGTACGTCTCCTGGAACCGTCTGATGTCCGCCCCGACCGCGGTACGCAGCCGGTCGATCAACGCAGAGAACCCGACCGGCGCCCCGGGCGCCGCGGCGCGGGAGGCATCGCCGCTCGGGCCCGGCCGCAAGGGCCGCGCGTACCTGCCGCTGCCCGCGGGCGAGACCCTGACGCTCGCCGAGATCGAGGGCCCCGGCGTGATCAGGCACATCTGGATCACCGTCGCCGACACCACGCCCGCGGGCCCCTTCGTCCTGCGCGACCTGGTGCTGCGGGCCCACTGGGACGGGGATGTGAACCCGGCGGTCGAGGTGCCGCTCGGCGACTTCTTCTGCAACGGCTTCGGCGCGCGGGCCCAGGTCACCTCCCTGCCGATCACCGTCGCGCCGACCGGCGGCATGAACTGCTACTTCCCCATGCCGTTCCGCGAGGGCGCGCGCCTCACCCTGGAGAGCCAGCACCCCGGCGACCTGGAGCACGTCTTCTTCCAGGTCGACTACACGGTCGGGGACGAACTGCCCGCCGGCCTCGCCACGTTCCACGCCCAGTGGCGCCGCACCCGCGGCGGCGAGCCCGGCACCGACCACACCATCCTCGACGGCGTACGGGGCGGCGGCCACTACGTCGGCACGTACATCGCCCTCACCGCGCTCGAACGCTACTGGTGGGGCGAGGGCGAGGTGAAGTTCTTCGTCGACGCCGACGAGGAGTACCCGACCCTGTGCAGCACGGGCCTTGAGGACTACGCGGGCGGCGCGTGGGCCTTCCAGAACGCACTGGCGCACACCCCGGAGCCGCAGCCGATCCCGTTCAGCGCCCCGTACTTCGGCTACCCGCACAGCGCGCACACCGACACGACGAAGGCGTCCCCCTTCGCCGTCGCCATGCCCCCCACGCACGGCCTCTACCGCTGGCACCTGCCCGACCCGGTCGTCTTCACCGAGCGTCTGCGCGTCACCCTCCAGCAGATCGGCGCCTGGGACCACGGCCTCTTCGAGCGCAGCGACGACATCTGCACCACCGCGTACTGGTACCAGACCGCCCCCCACACCCCCTTCCCCCCGCTCCCCGACGCCCGGGGCCGCCGGCCGCGCTGAGGGCGGGGAGACGGGCCGGTCCGCCCTCAACACCGGCAGCGCGGCGAGACAGGACCGCAGTCGCGGCGGGCCTCGGGGACGCTGTCGCCACCGAACTTCTCCGCCACGGCGTCCGCGAGGACCAGGGCCGCCATCGCCTCGGCGACGATGCCCCCGGGCACGTGTGAGCCGAGGCCCACGGGCACGCCGTGGGCCGGCACCCCGACCACGCCGCCCGGAGTGTCACCGGTCCGCTGAGCACCGTCGATCTCGGCGAGCATCGACTTCGACGCGTCGGCGTCCAGGCAGCGCACCGGGTCGGCGTCCAGCCTCCCGCTGTCCTCCGGCATCGGCCCGACACCCTGCGGCGCCGGGGTGTGCCGGTCACGACGGAGACGGTGGCGGGGCACCTCGGGCGGCGTCGGCTCGGCCACGGCCGGAGCGCACGCCAGGCAGACCTTCCACCGTGGCGACGAGCGCCCGACCGTGGGACTCGCCCGCAGTGAGCCAGCGCAGCCTGCTCACCGGTGCCCGCCCGACTCGCCGACACGGGCCCCGTGCAGCCACGCGACCTTCTCGTACAGCTTCTCGGCAGTGAAGGAGGACAACATGGCGTTGCGCGCCGCGGCGGCGTCCCCGGCCGGGTGGTAGAGCTGCTCACCCATGGCGCGCGCCACATGCTGCGTCCTGGCCGTACGCTCGTAGCGCTCGGCCCCGTACTTCTCCAGCCGTTGGGGCACGTCCCCTCCGGCCTCGGCGAGCAACTGGCCGAGGACGACAGCGTCTTCCAGCGCCATGCAGGCACCCTGGGCCGCGTACTGCAGCATCGGATGTGCGGCGTCGCCGAGCAGCGCGACCCGGCCGTCCGTCCAGCGGCCGACCGGATCCCTGTCGCACAAAACCCATCGCCGCCAGTCGGTTCCCAGCTCAAGCAGCTGTCGTGCGGTCTCGCCCAGCTCGGGGAACTCGGAGAGCACGTGCTCCCGTGCGGCGGGTGTGCCGGCCACCACCTCCCGGGCGCCGTCGTCGCGGGTGACCGCCAGGTTGAGGAACTTCCCGCCGGCGATGGGGTAGTGCACAAAGTGCCACTTCGGCCCTGCCCAGAGGGTGACTGTGTTCCAGCGCAGCTCGTCGGGGACGCGGTCCATGGGGATGACCGCGCGGTAGATCGTGTGGCCCGACACGCGCGGCGCGCCGTCCCCCACCACCCGGCCACGGACGGCCGAGCGGATGCCGTCCGCGCCGACCAGGACTTCTCCGGTGAACCGCCGCCCCGTGTCGGTGATCGCCGTCACGCTGTCCGGCTCCTGCTCGTACCAGGTCACCTGGGAGTTGGTGGCGAGTTCGATGCCTGGCCGCGCACGACAGCCGTCGAGGAGTGCCTTGTAGAGGTCCCCGCGGTGGACGACTGCGTACGGATTGCCGAACCGCGCGCGGTACGCGCCCGTGAGGGGCATGCTCGCGACCCGCTCTCCCGTGGTGCCGTCCATGAACCGCAACTCGTCTATGTGCACCGCCTGCCGCCGCACCTCGGCGCCGACGCCGAGGTGGTCGAGGGCGTGGAACGCGTTCGGGCCCAGTTGGATCCCGGCGCCCAACTCGCTGAACGCACCGTTGCGTTCCAGCACGACGGCCCGGTGGCCGTGGCGCGCGATGCCCAGTGCCGCCGCGAGGCCGCCGATGCCACCTCCGGCGATGAGTACCTTCATCGTGCTCCTTGGTCGATGTGAGATCCGGTCCGGCGGGAACCACTCGGTTCAGATGCCGAAAGCGAGGCCCAGGCGGGCCAGTTGAGCGGTGTCGTACCGACCTTCCGCGGTCGCCTCCACGTCGAAGGCGTACCGCGCGGTCGGCGGGCGGCCGATGAGTTCGGCGGCTCTCGCGGGGATCGGCGCTGCGGCGGCCCGCGCCGACTCCCACAGGAAGACGGCGCCCCATCGGTTGGTGGCCTCGTCCGAGATCCACACCTTGAGGCGCAACCCGCGTACCTGGGAGAACCGGTCGACGGCCTCGTCACGCAGGAAGTGCCTCAGCGACGCGATGCTCTGCCCCGACCCGTCGAGTTCCCACCACGCGATCACCACTCTCATGGGCGCGACACCCCCGCCAGGGCGTCGCCGAGGATGCGCACGCCGTCCAGGGTGAGCACCGACTCGGCGTGGAACTGCATCGAGGCGAAGCCGGGCCCCCGCAGCGCGTGGACCTCGCCGGTGTCCTGGTCTCTGCTCACCTCGACGCTCCCCACCCCGGGCACCTCGAACCGGTCCCGGTCGCAGTGGGCCGCGAAGGTGTTGTAGAAGCCGACGCGCTCACGGGCGCCGAACAGGTCGATCTCCCGCTGCAACCCCTGGTTGGGCACCGGCCGGCGCACCAGTTCGAGGCCGAGCAGTGAGCTGAGTACCTGGTGGCTCAGGCAGACGGCGACGAACGGCGTGCGCCCGTCGAGCAGTCCGAGGACCGCGGCCCGCAGGTGGCTGATCTTCAGCGTGTCGACGGCACGCGGATCGCCGGGGCCCGGGCCCATGACCACGAGGTCGTGGTCGTCCGGTGCGTACGGCTCGTCGAAACGGCAGACCGTCGGGCGCAGCCCCACGGCTCGCAGGTGGTGGCCGATCATGGAGGTGAAGGTGTCCTCCGCGTCCACTACGAGCACCCGGCGTCCGGCCAGTTCCGGCCGCCGGTCGAGTCGGCGGGCGCGGCCACCGACCCAGAACCCGGCGACCGAGTCGTTGCGGTGTCCCAGGGCCTCGCGGACCCGTGGGTGCTCGGCGAGGCGGGCGGGCCCCTCCGCACCCAGCGCGGAGAGGAGGCCCGCCGCCTTGGCCCGGGTCTCCGCCACCTCCGACCGCGGGTCGGAGTGGCGGACCAGGGTCGCCCCGACGCCGATGCTCAGCCGGCCCGTCATGTCGATGTCCGCGGTGCGGATGAGGATCGAGGAGTCCAGCGTGCGCCGGCCCTGTTCGTCCCTTCCTGCGAGGGCGATGACACCGCCGTAGTAGCCCCGTCCGCGAGGCTCGTAACGGCTGATCACCCGGCACGCGCTCTCCAGCGGGCTGCCCGTCACGGTCGGCGCGAACATCGTCTCCCACAGGACGGTCCGCGGGTCGCGGTCGCTGGCCCCCTCGATGAAGTACTCGGTGTGCGCGAGGCGTGCCATCTCCTTCAGGTACGGCCCCACGACCCGGGGCGCCGGGTCGCACACCCGTGCCATCATCTTGAGTTCCTCGTCGACGACCATGTACAGCTCGTCGGCCTCCTTGCGGTCGGCGAGGAAGTCCAGTACGCCGGGCAGCGTGGGACCGGAGGGCGGGTAGCGGTAGGTGCCGCTGATCGGGTTCATGACTGCCCTGCCGCCGTGCAGGCTCACGTGCCGTTCAGGGCTGGCGCCGACGAAGGTGCGGTCACCGGTGTGCACGACGAACGTCCAGTAAGCCCCCTGTTCCCGTTCGAGCAGCCGCCGGAAGAACGCCAGGGCACTGTGGACCGAGTAGTCGGTGATGTCCGCGACGAACGATCTCTTGATGACGAAGTTGGCTCCCTCGCCCATGCCGATCTCGTCGTCCATCACCTTGCGGACGATGCCGGCGTACTCCTCGTCATCGAGATCGAAGGTGCCGCCGTCCAGCGTGACGGCTGCGTCCGGCAGTCCTCGCAGCGTCTCGCCCACCGGGAGGGCGGCCTGATCCTCCACGGCGATCGTCACCAGTGGCTCGTCGTCGTCCACGCAGGCGTAACCGCGCTCGGTGACCTGGCGGAAGGGAATGATCGCCAGCAGCTCGTGCCGTGCGGCGGCGCCGGGGCCGGGCGTCTCGCTCAGGGGCACGTCGGCGAGGGCCGCCACGGTGGACGCCGTACCCGTCAGCACCTCGATGCTGTCCCGGCCGCCGGTCTCCGGGCGGTACAGCAGGGCGAAGGCGGGCGGCCGGGGGCCGAGCACCAGGCGGAGGAGGTCCGCCGCCTCGGGTCTCCTGTCGTTCATCGGCCGAGTTCCTCGACGACGGACTTCGCCGTAGTGACCACGGCGCAGCGCTCGGCGGCGTAGTCGAGGGCCATCCGGTGGTGAGCCTCGGTGAAGTCGGCGACGGCGTCGGCGACCAGGAAGGTCTGGATGTCGTTGGTGAAGGCTTCTACCGCGGTGGTCAGCACCCCGATGTGCGCGTACACGCCGCAGAGGACGAGCTGGTCGCGCCCGGCGGCGCGCATCCGCTCCAGCAGGTCCGACCGGAAGAACGCGCTGTAGCGCCACTTGGTGAGCAGCCAGTCGGCAGGTCCCGGGGCGATCGGCGCCACGACCTCCCGGTCGGCGGAGTCGACGCGCATGCCGGGCCCCCAGAAGTCTTTGAGCAGGCCGCGTTCCTCGTCGGTCATGCCACCCGGCTGCGCGGTGTAGGCGACGGGCATGCCGGAGGCGACCGCTTGTTCGCGCAGGCGGGTGGCGTTGTGCACCAGATCGGTGACCGGTGCCTCGTCCAGGGGGAACTTCTGGAGGAAGTACCGCTGCATGTCGTGGACGAGCAGGACGGCACGATCCGGATCGGCCTTCCAGGCCGCCGTGTTGGCGGGCAGGCTCCCGGCCTGGGGCATGGGGTAGGGCTGAATGGAGGGTATCTGGGGCATGGTCTTCCTCGTCTCGCATGGGATGTCGGACGCGGAGGTGCGCGCCGCCCGTGTCCGGGCGCAGTGGTGTGCGCTGCCTGCGGCGTCAGACGCCGAGAGTCGCGCCGCCGTCGACGGTGAGTTCGTGCATCGTGATGTGCGAGGCCCTCTCCGAGAGCAGGAACGCCACGGCGTCCGCCACGTCCGAGGGCCGTGCCAGCTTGCGGAGTGGTATGCCGACGCGGTAGGCGTCGAGGGAGCCCTGGAGAGTCGCGGTGCGCCCGTGGTCGTCGTGCCACATGGACGTGAGCATCGGCGTCTCGGTGGAGCCCGGGGCCACCACGTTGCAGCGGATGCCGTACTCGGCGACCTCGAGGCCGAGGCACTTCGTGAACATGGTCGCCGCGGCCTTGGACGCCGCGTACGCGGCCATCTCCGCGCGTGCCGTGCCTGCCGCGTTGGAGGCGACGGTGACGACGGCCCCCGAGCGCCGCTGCACCATGCGGTTGACTGCTGCACGCGACATGAAGAACACCCCGGTGGTGTTCACCGCGAACGTCGCGGACCAGTCCTCGTCCTTGAGGTCCCGTGCCTTGCCGAGCCTCAGGATGCCTGCCGCGTTGACCAGTTGGTCCAGTGGGCCGAGAGTGTCCTCGACCTCCGCCACGAGGCGCTCGGCACCGGCGCTCGTGGTCACATCGGCGGCATAAGCCCGTACGGGCAGCCCCTCGGCGGCCAGCTTCCCGGCCACCGACTTCAGCCGCTCACCGTCCTTGTCGGCGGCGGCGACCGAGATCCCGCTCTCCCCGAGGGCACGGACAACCGCCTCGCCTATGCCGCCTGCGGCTCCGGTTACCAACGCGATTTCTTTGCGCATGGTGAAGGGTCTCCTTGTCAGCGACGCCAGGCGGAAGCGACCTCGACGGCCTGGCGTGGATTGAGTCGCGGGTCGCAGAAACTCGTGTACTTGTCCCCGACCGTGTGCAGGTGAGAAGAATCATTGATGCATTCCGTCACCTCGTCCGGGGTGCATTCCAGATGCAGGCCGCCGAGCACTCCGCCGCCCAGCGATACGGACTCCTGGAATTCCTCGACCTCGCGTACGAGGTTCTTCACGTACCGGGTCTTGAGGCCGTCGGGTCCGCACTCGGTGTTGCCGTGCATCGGGTCGGTCATCCAGATCACCGGGTGGCCGGCCGTCCGCACGGCGGTGACCAGGGCAGGCAGCCTTCCCGGTGCCCTGCCGACGCCCATGCGTGCGATGAGTGTCAGGCGTCCGGGGACCCTGCCGGGGTCCAGCCGCTCGCACAGGCGCAGCAGTTCCTTTGGCGTCACGGTGGGGCCGACCTTGCAGGCCACCGGGTTCGACACCGCGGCCAGAAGGGCGACATGGGCGCCGGCCACCTGGCGGGTGCGCTCACCGATCCAGGGCCAGTGCGTCGAGGTGAGCAGCAGGCTGCCGTCGTCCTGCCGGCGTACCAGGGGCAGTTCGTAGTCGAGGAGCAGGGCCTCGTGGCTCGTCCACACAGGAGCCTGGGCCCGCGGTGTGCTGTCGGCCCAGCCCAGGTGCCCCATGACCTCGCGCGCGGCCCGGTAGCCGGTGAGCAGGCGCCGGGGATCAGGGCGCCGCAGCTCCGGGTCGGGGTTGGGGTCGTTCACCATGTGTCCGCGGTAAACGGGCAGTTCGACACCGAGGACCGTCTCGGTGGGCTTCGAGCGCGGCTTGGCGAACTGGCCCGCGAGGCGGCCCACGCGCACCACGGGCCTGCCCGTGTTGACGCGCATGACGCCTGCGAGGAGGTCGAGCACCGCCGCCTTGCGTGCGACGTCCACCGGGCCGGTCTCGCTCCAGTCCTCCGCGCAGTCGCCGGCCTGGACCACGTGGGCCTGGCCCCGGGCGACGGCGCCGAGGTGGCCGTGCAACTGGGACACGCCCGAGGCGTCGACGAGCGGCGGGAGTGCGCCCAGTTCCCGCCGTGCCCGGTCCGTCTCCTGAAGAGGCCGCCAATCGGGCTGTTGGAGAGCGGGAAGCGATTCGATGTGAGCGAGCTCGCTGTTCAACTCTGTTCCTCTCGTGGGGATGAAGGGAGATCCTTCGGCTGAACCCGTGAGTTGCTTTCATCGATTCTGGGCAATCCGGCCTCCTTGGTGAAGGAGGAAATCCTTACTTCGTCATGTCCGGCCGAGTGGAATTTGACCGTCCGGAAATTTGTCATTTTCGTGCTGCCGAGGCGGCAATACCCCGGAAAGCACGAGTCCCGGCCCCGCGGCGGGTGGCCACGGAACCGGGACAGTGCGCGGAGGCGGACGGGATCAGGTGGTGACGCCGCCGTCCACGACGAGGTCGTGACCCACGACGAAGCTGGACTCGTCGGACGCCAGCCACAGCACGGCGTTGACGATCTCGCTCGTCGTCCCGACCCGGGCGATCGGCACCGTCGTCGCGAGTCGGGCCGCGCGGTCCGCGTCCGTCTCCCCAGGACGCAGAGACATGCTGGTGTCGGTGGCCCCGGGACTCACGGCGTTGATGCGCACGTTGTCCTTGATGTGGTCCAGGGCCGCGACCCGGGTGAGGGTGCTCACGGCGGCCTTGGACGCGGCGTAGGCGGCCATGCCGGGACGGCGCCCGTGGTAGCCGATGTTCGACGCCGTGTTCACGATGGTGCCGCCGCCGTGCGCCCGCATGTGGGCGATTTCCTGTTGCATGCCGATGAGGACGCCGTTCAGGTTGACGTCGAGCACAGCCTGCCAGGCGGCGAGGTCGAGGTCGCCGACCGGCGTGGGCTTGCCGAAGACGCCTGCGTTGTTGTGCGCCACGTGCAGGCCGCCATGGCGCTCCACCGTCGTGCGCACGAGGCTCTCCATGTCCTGAACCCTGGTCACATCGGCGACGACGGCGTCGGCGGTGCCGCCGTCCTCGGCGACGAGCCGTACGGTCTCCTCGATGGACTCCGGGCGGGCCCCGGCTGCGATCACCGTGGCGCCCTCCCGGGCGAAGGCCCTGGCGCTGGCTCGGCCGATGCCGGAGCCGGCTCCGGTGACGATGACGACCTTGTCCTTGAAACGGGCGGTCATGGGCAGTGCTCCTTGGTGCTGTCGGGGGAAGGGAAACTCGGGTTCAGCCGAGCAGGGGGGAGGGGAGGTTCAGCCGCCGTCATGGCGGGAGCGTGGGCGCAGCAGGAGGGCCGTGCACACCGCGGCGGCGGCGAAGGCCGCGGCCGCCACGGCGAACGCGAAGCCGTAACCGCTGGTCTGGGCGGCTGCCGCGTTCCTGCCCGCGTGTTCCAGGGCCGTGGCGTGTCCGGTGGCGAGCGTCACCAACACGACCAGGCCGAGGGCCGGCCCCGCCTCCAGGGCCGTGTTCACCACGGCACCGGCCAGACCCGCCTGTCCCTGGGGCACGTCGGTCGTCGCGGTAACGGTCGAGCCCGCGAACACGAGCGCGGCGCCGGCGGGAAAGAGCAGCAACCCGGCGAGGATGACACCTGCGTACGGGGTATGCGTGCCGATCCGGCTCAGCGCCGCCAAGCCGAGCCCGGCGAGCACGAGTCCCGTGACCAGCACGACACGCGGCCCGAAGCGCTGCACCAGCCTGCCGACGCACAGGCCGCCGATGACCAGAGCCAGGCCGAAGGGGAGGAACGCCGCCGACGTCTCGAGCGCCGTGTAGCCGCGAACCTCCTGGAAGTACAGCGCGAACACGAAGAAGATCGTGGTGATGCCCGCGGCGCCCAGGAAGACCGCGAGGAGCGCGACTGCCCTGCGGGGCGAGGCGAGGAAGGACAGCGGCAGAAGCGGTCGCGCCACCCGCCTCTCGGCGGCGGCGAACCCCACCAGCAGCGCGCAGCCGGCCGCAAGGGCGACGAGGGTCACGGGGGAGGACCATCCGCGCTCGGGTGCCTCCGCGAGACCGTAGCTGAGCAGGGCGACCCCCGTGGTGACGAGTACCGCGCCGAGGACGTCGAGCCGGCCTCCCCGCCCGGCCGCGTCCCGGGGGATCAGCTGCGGCGCGGCGGCGAGGGCCACCAGTGCCACCGCTACCGGCAC
This sequence comes from Streptomyces tremellae, assembly GCF_039540215.1. Taxonomy (NCBI): domain Bacteria; kingdom Bacillati; phylum Actinomycetota; class Actinomycetes; order Kitasatosporales; family Streptomycetaceae; genus Streptomyces; species Streptomyces tremellae. The sequence goes on along the minus strand of NZ_BAABEP010000048.1, from coordinate 9,524 downwards.
GGCGAACGCCCAGCGCCAGGAGTTCGAGGAAGCCACCACTCCGGAGAGGATCATGCCCGCGGTGCCGCCGGAGGCGGCGAGCCCGCCCCAGACCGCCATGGCACGGGAGTACCGTGCGGAGTCCGGATGCACGAGGCGCACCAGCGCCATGGCGGCGGGCACGGCCAGGGCAGCGCCCGCTCCCTGGACGAAGCGGGCCGCCAGCAGCATCCACATCCCTGTGGAGATCCCTGCGAGCGCCGAACTCGCCCCGAACACCAGGGTGCCGAGGAGGAAGACCCGGCGGTTGCCGTAGAGGTCGGACAGCCGGCCCCCCAGCAGCAGCAGCCCGCTGAAAGACATGCCGTAGGACGCCGAGAGAAGGGCGAGTTCGGCGCGGTCGAGGCCGAACTCCCGCTGGATGTCGGGCAGGACGACGTTGAGCACACTCATGGCAAGGATGAGGACGAACTGGACCGATGCCAGGAGCGTGAACGCGGCGCTCCTTCTCCCGCGTCCGCCCGACGCCTCGTCATTCGTAGGGGGCGTCGTCCGCTTCGCGGCGGCGACGTCATGCTGCTGCACTGCGTGCCTCACGTGGGGTTCGGAAGGGTGATGGACTGTGAGTGCCTGAAGGTGTTGCGAGGGTCGTACGTGGCCTTGATCTGCTGGAGCCGGGGGTAGTTGCCCTTGTAGTAGAGCGTGTACCAGGGCACGCCGGTGGTGTTGACGCCCGTATCGGTGATGTCGGCGTCCGGGTAGTTGATGTAGCAGCCGTCCGTGGCGGGGCCGGGCACGGGATAGCCGCCGGTGGCCGAGAAGACCTCGCCGAAGACGTCGCGCGTCCAGCCGATGTTCGCCGCGTCGTCACCGCTGCCCGCCCAGAAGCTCTGGAAAAGACCCTTGAAGACCGAGTCCCGCTGGGCGGAGGCCGTGTCGCCCGGCCGTACGGTGTTGATCCGCCCGCCGTAGGAGAGCAGGACGACCATGGACTGGGGGTTCTCGTGGTCGGTGCGGGTGAGGTGCCGGTACATCGCCTGCGCCTGCGCCTCGGTGACGTTCTTTCTCAGGTAGGCGGACTTGTGGTGACCGCGCAGCGTCGGGTTGGTCAGTGTCGGGTTGCTGGTCCCCAGCAGCTTGACCGAGTGCAGCCATGAAAGGCGCTGTGGCGTGAACAGGTCGGGAAGCGGCCCTAGTTCACCGACAGGCGCGGACATGGGGCGCAGGGCCCCGTCGGACATCGACGCGGTGACGTCGGCGATGAACTCGTCGAGCGCCTTCTCGGCGCCGGGGACGGTGGCGTCGATCTGGGTGAGCAGCCCGATGCTGCCATTCGCCTTGTGGTTCATCATCAGGAAGCTGCACAGGGAGGCGCCGGTGGACTCGGGGGCGCCGTTCTTCTCGTGCCACTCGCCGAACGCGCGGACCAGTGCGGTGAAGGAGTCCTTGTCCAGCTCACTCCAGGGCAGGGCCAAGGCGCTGACGAGGACCTCTTTCGGAGGCCGTGGCAGCAGCGAGGAGGGGGCGGTGTCCGTGGCGCCGGGGCTGCGGAACCAGTACCGCGTGACGACGCCGAAGTTGCCGCCCCCGCCGCCCGTGTGGGCCCACCACAGGTCGCGGTCGGGGTCGTCGGCCTCCCGCGTGGCCACCACGCTGCGGGCCCGTCCCCGCGTGTCGACGACGACCACCTCGACCGCGTACAGGTGGTCGACGGTCAGCCCGTGCCTCCGCGAGAGCATTCCGTACCCGCCGCCGCTGATGTGACCGCCGGCGCCGACCGAGTAGCACATGCCACCCGGGACGGTGACGCCCCAGCCGCGGAAGAGGGACTCGTAGGCGTGCAGCAGGGTCGAGCCCGCGCCCACGGAGAACGCTTGCATCTTCTCGTCGTAGGCGACCGAGTCGAGCATCGAGGTGTCGATGACCACCCGGACCTCCGGGTTGAACACGAAGTCCGCGTAGCAGTGACCGCCGCTGCGCACGGAGATCCGCTTGTTGCCGTCGACGGCTTCCTGGACCGCCCGCACCACCTGCTCAGTGGTCCGGACCAGCCGTACGGACTCGGGGTGGGCCACCCAGCGCGAGTTGTTGCCCACCACGAGATCGGGGTAGCGCGGGTCGCCGGGCAGGACGGAGACGGCGTCCGGCCCCGGGCCGGTGGTCGCCGCGGTGGCGGCCGAAGCGGCGGGGCCCGCCTCCAGGGTCGTGGCCGCTATCGCCGCCGCGGTGCCGGTCAATACGCTACGTCTCTTCATGGCACGTGTTTTCTCTCTGTCGGTACGGGCGTCACGGTCTTTCCTGCGCTCCGGACATGCGGTGCGTGTTCACTTTCCCCAGACAACGCCGAGGCCGAGCCGCTCGGCGAATTCCGTGGTGCGGTTGACCGACCATGCCTCGCCGACCGGTGCGGTGCGCCCAGGCCGGACCGGATAGCCGGTCTCCGAGAAGAATCTCTCGAACCCGCCGGGTGTGGTGATGACGTAGAAGCGGGCGGTTTCGCTCTCCACCAGATACGAATGCGGTATTCCGCGGGGCAGGAACAGCACCCCCGCGCCCCTCACGGTCTCGGTGGCGTCTCCGACGGTGAGGTGGACCTCCCCGCCCTCGATGATGAAGATCTCGTCCTCGCGGGTGTGCGTGTGGCGGGGGGCCCGTTCCCCTCGCACGGCGTCGAAGTGGGTGACCCCCAACGCCCCGCCCGTCTCGTCGGCAGTGAGCTTCGTGGTGACCACCGAGCCCTTCCCCCAGAGCCGGGCGACCCCCTCACCGTCGCGGCGGACCACCGGGTGCCTTCCGTCGAGCCCTGCGGTCAAGGTTCCTCCACCCTCCAGAAATTCCTCACTCACCAGTGCGCCGGAGCGTCACACGCCGCCGTCGCGGTCCGCAATGCCGAGGGGGTTATTCCGTCAGGTCGCTCACGGGTGCCGAAAGATCCGCCCAGCTGCCTTCCGTGAATTGTCGCGGGCGGGAACGCAAGTCCGTTCCGTTACTTCGTCAGGTCTCCGCGACGTGATGGTTCGGTTACTTCGCTGTTATCGAGGGATGGCTTTATGGGAGGTGCCCGTCCGTAGGATCGCGGCATTCCTTCAACTCTCGTTCGACTGCTGGAGCGGAGGCGGTCCTTGACCACGTGGTCGCATGCGGGGAGCAGTCGTGCCCTGGACCAGCTCACCGCCGAGGGGGTCGGCCTCTGGCTCGACGACTACCACCGCGGCCGTCTGGTGGACGGCAGCCTGGAGAGGATGGTGGCCGCAGGGCTGGTCCGAGGAGTCGTCTCCCGACCGGCGGCCGTCGCCCGCGCCATTACCAGCACCGCCGTCTACCGGAAGCAGCTGAACGGGTTCTCCGGTGCGGCGGTCTCCGCGGAGGAGCGCGCCTACGCCCTCATCGCCGAGGACGCCCGAGAGGCCGGCTCCGTGCTGGAACCGGTCTTCCGGGCGACTGCCGGCATGCACGGCTGGGTGTCCCTCGGTATCGCGCCCCGACCGGACGCGGACGCCAGGGCCATGGTCGACCACTCCCGGCGGCTCGCGCGGATGGTGGATCGCCCCAATGTGCTGATCCGGATCCCCGCTGTGGGCCGGGGCCTCACCGCGGCCGGACACCTGCTCGCCCAACAGGTCAACGTCCACTTCACCGCTGTCTTCTCCACCCATCGCTATGCCCAGGCAGCGGACACCTACTTCCGTGGCCTTGAGCGCGCTCTGACCGTCGGCCGCGCACCGTCCGCCGTCACCTCCCTCGTGTCGCTGGACACCGGCCGCTTGACCGACCGCGTCGACAAACTGCTCGACAGGTCCGCGGTTCCCGGCGCGGCCGGGCTGCGTGGCCGCGCCGGGGCCGCCGTCGCGCGCCTCGTCTACCACCGCTACGAGGAGAGCCTCGGCACCTCCCGCTGGCGCTCCCTCGTGGCCGGCGGCGCTCGGCCGCAGCGCCTGCTGTGGACCGGGAGCGACCCGCGAGAACGCCCGCGGGCCGCACTCGACCGGGTGGAAGGGCTGGTCGCCTGGATGACCCTGCACGCCCTCCCGCAGACCGCGCTCGAAGCGCTGGAACGCCGCGAGCCCTTCCGCGGCGACATGCTCTCCGGCGCCCGTGAGTCGGCCTGCCGCACGATGGACGCCCTCGGACGGGCCGGCGTCGACGTCGACGCGCTCGCCCGCGACCTGGAGTCGGCTGCCGCCGCACGGGAACGCACGGCGTGGCAGGCGCTTCTGAGGGCTGCCGAGGTCCGCTGACCCGCCCCGGGTGCCGGGGTCCGCCGACCCGTCCCGGGGACACGGCGCGGTCCGGGCGGCGGCCAGGCGCCCCGGAGGCGCCGGTCACGAGCGGATGTCGATCAGGAAGTGCTCGACCGGGTCGCCCCTGTCCACGACGGCATGCCGTCTCAGCACTTCCAACTGCCGCCCTTCCCGCTCGGCGATCCGTCGCAGCCGGGCCAGGTCCCCCCTGCTGCTGAAGTGGAGCAGGGCGCGGCCCCCGGGGGCCAGCCGTCGCGGTGCCTCGGCCACGTACCGCTCGTGCGCCGCGTAACCGGGGTCCACGTAGGCCCGTTCCAGCGGGGTGGTGAAGCGGTACCCGTCCGGTGCGCGCACATAGGGGGAGCTCCACATGACGGTGTCGAACAACTCTCCGTCGGGCAGCCCCGCGAACAGGTCGCTGTGCACCGCTCTCACCCGGTCCGCGACCCCGTGCCGCCGAGCGTTCAGAGCCGTGTTCGCGACGGCCTCGGCGTTGATGTCCGAGGCGACGACCCGCTCGCAGCCCGCGAGCGCCGCTGTCACCGCGACCACGCCGGTGCCGCAGCCGATCTCAAGGAACGTGCCGCTCCAGGGCTGTGGCTCGGTCTCCGTGAGGCCCAGCAGGTCCAGGACGATCTCGGTGGTCCCCGCGTGGAGGGGCGCGAACACCGTTTCGAGGAGGTCCCATTGCCTGCCGCGCAGGGAGAAGGCCGCGGGACGGTGCTCAGGCCGCATGGAGTCACGGCTGCGTCCGAGCGAACGTAGGTAGCTCCTGACGTGGGACATCCTGCCTCGACGTTCCCTCCTGTTTTGCCCTGCTCCTGTGGGGTCCACGGCCGCAGCCGGCGTGCACCGAACGCGTTCCCGTGCGCACACTGGGTGGCCGATTCTTTCGCGGAGCTCCGCGCGAACGGCAGGTGGGCCGGCCACACAGTCGGTCGGCGGAGAGGGTGGCCAGGCCACAGGGCGGGGCGGGATTCACCCAAAATACGCACGTCAGATGCCAGTTGCCGCCGCCGAGTCGCCCAGCCTAGGCTGCTTGGACTTCCTGAGGACCGACTTCCTGATCACCCAGGAGAAGCAGGAAAGCTACGGGGGACCACATGACGGGAGTATCGGAAAAGGCTCCACCGGACGTGATGTCCGTACTGGAACTGATCGCAGAAGGGGCGCCACCCGCGCGGTTCGAGGAACTGCTGGCCACCGCGCGACGCGGCAAGGTGTCCGACAGAGCGCTGGCGGAACTCGATCGGGCCGTCCGCCTCGCCTCCAGCGCCCGTGCCCTGATCGGCCACGCGCAGCAACGCGAGGCCGGGCTCGCCGCGCTCGTGGACACCGCCCACGACCTCACCCTGGTCCACGACATGGAGACGCTGCTGCACGAAACCACCCGGCGGGCGCGCAGACTGCTCAACATCGACATGGCCTACATCGGGCTGCGGGACGCGGACGACGCGCGTCGGGCCTCCACCATCCGCGCGGCGGAGGGCGAGACCACCTCCCGCAGCGTCGGCCTGCGTACCGCGGCGGAGTTCGGCCTCGGCGGCCTGGTCCAGCAGACCAGGGCCCCGGCCTGGAGCCCCGACTATCTGGCCGACGGAGACCTCCCGCACTCGGCCGAGATCGACGACGTCGTGCGGGCGGAAGGGCTGCACGCCATCCTCGCGGTGCCGCTCGGCCACGGCACAAGGGTGTTCGGCACCCTCTACGCCGCCGACCGGAAGGTACGGCACTTCACCCCCGACGAGATCAGCCTCCTGCGCTCGCTCGGCAGGCTGGCGGGTGTCGCCATCGAGCGCGCGCGGCTGCTGGAGGAGACCCGCGCCGAGGTGACCGAGCTGGAACTCGACACGTCCAGGGCCAGGAGCAGCCTCGACGAGCAGCGCCGCGGCGAGGCCGCCTACATCCGCCTGATCGACCTGGTGCTCGACGGCTGCGACCCGGGGACCCTCGCCGAAGCGGCCGCCGCGGAACTCTCGGGGACGCTGGTCGTACGCGACTGCGTCGGACGCACCGTCGTCGTGACGGGCACGCCGCCCGACCTCGACGAGGACGACATCCTGAGATGGACCTACGACGCGCACGCCGCGGGCAGGCCGGTGCCCATGTCGGCGGGAGGCTGGGTCGCCCCCGTCACAGCGGGCGGCGAGAACCTCGGCGCCGCCCTGCTGATTCCCGACGAACCCCTCACGGACGGCTTCGGCGTGCGGCTGCTTCAGCTCGCCGCCCGCGCGGTCGCCCTCATCCTGTTGCTGCAGCGCACCGCGACCGTGGCCCACGACCGCATCCGCGACGAACTGTTCGAGGAACTGCTGGGGGACATCGGGCCGCGGCCCCGGCAGTTGGTCTCGCGGGCGCACAGGCTCGGCATCGCCGTCGACGAGCCGCACGTCGTCATCGTCGCTCGGCCCGAGGGAGGCCCCCAGGGGCGTGCCGACGCCTGGGCCTCGTCGTACGCGCACCGGCTGTCGGGACTTGCGAAGCGCCGTGACGGGTGCCTGACGCTGCTGGTTCCCGGCGAGGACGCCCTCGCCGCGGCCACGTCCGCAGCCGCGGAACTCACGCCGCTCGTCGGCTCCCCCGTCACGGTGGGGGCCGCGGGGCCCGTCTCGGGACCCGACCGCGTCTCCCGGGCCCACCGTGAGGCCCTCAGCTGCCTTGAGGCACTCACCGAGCTGGGCAACACGGGATGTGTCGCCACTCCGCAGCAAATGGGCTTCCTCGGCGTCCTGCTCTCCGAGACACACGGCGTCGACGACTACGTCGAGTCGGTGATCGGGCCCGTGCTGGACTACGACACCCACCGGTTCACCGAGCTGGCCCGCACACTCGACGCCTACTTCGCGTCCTCCGCGAGTCCGACGCGCGCGGCGTCGGACCTCCATGTGCACCCGAACACCGTGTCCAGACGGCTGGAACGGATCACGGAACTCCTCGGAGCCGACTGGCAGAACCCTGAGCGCGCCCTGGAGATCCAACTCGCTTTGCGCCTGCACCGCACCCGCCGGACGCTGCGGCACCGGCAAGCGGCCCCCGGCGGTCAGGGGGGAGCCGAGGACCCCGGCAGCCGAAAGGGCTGGGGGCCCGGCGGTCAGGCGGACAGCCTGCATCCGTAGGAGCGGGGGCCGTTCGTGCCGTGGAGCGCCAGGACCGTATGGGCCGCCGAGGCCAGGGTCATGTGCCGGTGCCAGCCCCGGAACGAGCGGCCCTCGAAGTCCCTGACCCCCACGTGCGCGGCGATCTGCCGCTCGTCGCGTGCGACCCGCTCGGCGAGCCGTGTCCATCGCACGAGCTCGCTCGCGGGCGCCGCCGCGGGAACCGCGAGCCAGAGGTCCGTCGCCGACTTCCCGTGTTCGTGCCACCCGCCGATCAGGAGCAGCTCAGGGTGCGGGCCCGGCTGGGCCAGCCGCACTCGGACGGCCGTCGCAAGCACCGTGCGCCGCGTCGGCCCACTGACTGCCTCCAGCGGACGCCGAAGGCTTCGCACGGACTCCACGATGTGGCGGGCCGGAAGCGCTCCGGCCCGGTAGCCGGGCATCGCCGGGTCCGCGACCAGCAGCCGGGTGTTCCTGTGCACTCTGGTCAGCAGCGGGACACGTGCCTTGGCGAAGCGTCTGACGAGCGCGTCGAGCCCCAGCACGTGCGTGTCGAGCAGGACCGGGCGCCCCGGCACCTGGGCCTGGTCGAGCACGGCCAGCGCGGCCGTGATGGCGCATTCGTCCGGGGTCTCGGCCTCGGCGCTCTCGGGTATCTCGGCCCTGCGACGCCTGCGGCCGTCCGTGAGCCACGACTCGGGAAGATGCAGCCGCCAGTGGACCGGAACGCCGGCTCCGTCGGTGGCGGCCCATGTTCCGAAGGCCAACTGGCCGTTGAGTACCTGCCCGCATCCCGGTACGAGCTGCCTGTCCACGCCCACCGAGTGCTCGCCGGCCTTGGGGATGAATATGGGCCGTACCAGCCACGCCTGGGGCGCCAGCGTGCGGGTGACGTGGCCGGCGAGCGCGGCGCGCATGGGCCGCCAGTCCCAGGTGGAGCTGCTGATGAAGTGGTGCAGGCCCTGCTCGTCCGCGTCGCCGCCGACAAGTGCGGCGATGTTCCTGATCGACCTGCGCCCCGTCGCGGTCAGCAGCCCCGTCAGGTATTGCCGCGCCCGCAGGCGCTGGTCACTGCGGCGCAGCGACGCGAACAGCACCGCACTGAAATCGTCGCCCGAACGGGCGTGGGCTCCCTCTCGTATGCGATGGCTGTGCACCACGTGAGCTTCCATGGCTTCCCCCCGGTTGGCCTGGTTCACGGCTGTGCCCAACCCTGGCCGTTCAGGTGCCGAGGCGGGAGGTCGTCCGGGCACACACCTGAGGCGGGACACGGTTGTGCCGTCACCGCGCCCCGCCGCCCGCACGGCGCGCCTCCAGCCCCGTGTCAGGCCGCCGGGGCGCAGCGCCAGGGGGTGGCGTGGGCGCGGCCCGCGGCGTCGAGGAGGACGCCGCGGATGCACTCGTCGGGGGCCGTGGCCAGGTGGCCGGAGAGCTGGGCGCGGCCGTGGGTGGTGGCACTGGTGCCGAACCAGTCGGTGAAGGCCGTGAGGCGGCGGTCCCTGCGCTGGTAGCCGAGGCGTACGCGGGTCTCGGGACGCCCGTCGTACTGCACGTACCGGGTGGTGAAGCCACCGGTGCCGCCGATCGGGCCCTCGATGCACAGGCGGCCCGAAGCGAGGTCGCCGCAGCCGCGCGGGGTGGGGCCCACCGGGGCCAGCAGGAGGAAGGAGCCGGCGGCCAGACAGGCACCGGCGACTCGCACGGCGGTGGCTCGTCTCACGGCGGTCGTCCCTTCTGGCCGGCCCCCTGTGCGGCTGTGCGGCTGTGCGGGTGCTCGCACGCGCCGCCCGCCGACGGGTGCCCGGCGCGCGGACGGCGTGTCCGCGCCCATCCTGACCCGGGCGCCGGGCACCGGCCTCCCGGGCTACGCCGGACGGGCGGCGCCCGCGAACGGCATCTCGTCGACCGGTGCCACCCGAACCGGCGCGCCCGGGTGCGGGGCGTGGATCATCTTGCCGCCGCCGACGTACAGCCCGACATGGCTGATCCCGGAGTAGAAGAACACCAGGTCACCCGGGGCGAGCTGGGACTTCGCGACGCGGCGCCCCACGTTGATCTGGGTGTAGGTGGTGCGCGGCAGCGACACGCCCGCCGCCCGCCAGGCGGCCTGCGTCAGACCTGAGCAGTCGAAGGCGTTCGGGCCGGTCGCGCCCCACACGTACGGCTTGCCGAGCGCGCTGTACGCGAAGGCGACGGCGGCCGCGGCCTG
>NZ_BAABEP010000047.1:0-52130 GCF_039540215.1 Streptomyces tremellae | reverse complement strand
GTCGGCGCGCCGCCGCGCGGGATCGGGCGGAGGCCGGTGCCGGGCCGGCACGGGGGCGTACAGAAATCCGTCACTCCTTCGTCACCGGCCTCTTCCTACGCTCGACTCGTCGGGGCCCCCTGCCCGCGCGTCCCCTGGCCGGGCGGCGGGCGGCACAGCTCCGCGAGCGTGGCACCCGCACGACCTCCCCCCCTTCAGGAAACAGAGACCATGACGACGATCGCCGCTCCCGACGCCTCCCCCACCGCCCGCCGGGAACACCTCCTGCACGTTCTGGTTGCCGACCACGCCAAGGCGCTCCTCTCGTACGCGGAGCGGCTGCTGAGCGACCGGCACCTCGCCGAGGACATCGTCCAGGAGACGCTGATCCGGGCCTGGAACCACACGGAGCGCCTGTACAGCACCGAGGGATCGGTGCGCGGCTGGCTGCTGACGGTGACCCGCAACCTCGTGATCGACCGGATGCGCAGCGCGTCGTCGCGGTACGAGACGGTCGGCGCCGACAACCCTGACGTCACCCAGCGGGACCACGCCGACGCGGTGCTCGCGTCCGTGGACGCCCTGCACCTGCTGCGCCGGCTCTCGGCGGAGCACCGCGAGGTGCTCGTGCACACCTATCTGTGCGGCAGGACCGTGCAGGAGACCGCCGGGATACTCGGCGTGCCCGTCGGCACCGTCAAGTCGCGCCAGCACTACGCGCTGGGCAATCTGCGGGCCCGCGGCGGGCGCTGACCGCGCACCCGGGCGTGCGCCGGCTCCGCTCCCCACGTCCTCACCCGCTTCCGGCCGGGGCCCCGAGCCCTCTCCTCCTCTCACACGAGGGGGAGGCGCCCCGGGTTCGACGGGGCCGCGCGGTGACGCGGCGCGGCCTGCCGTGTTTGGATGCGGTGTGGCTCACGAGCGTGCGGGACAGGGCGGCTTCACCCCGGCCACCGGGCACGCGCCCGGCCCGGCCGATGCCGGCGCGCGCCGCGCCGAGGTGGCGGTGGCGTACGACGGGCTGCTCCAGATCCGCCGCCTGACCGGCTCGGGCCCCGGCGGTGCGGCGGCCACGCCCGCCGCCTGGGAGCGGTCGCGTCCTGTGCGTGCGGTGGCGCTGGTACTGGAGGCTGCGGGCCTCCCGCCGTCCGCCGTGGACGCGCGGGGCGCGCGGACGGCCGCGGGCTACGCGGTACGGGACGGGAAGCGCCCCGGCACGGCGGTGGTGGAGTGGCTCGGCCCGGCCGGCTCGGGCGCGGCGCTCGGCGAGGAGGACGGGCTGCGTCGGTGCGCCGGGGTGCTGGAACGCCACGGCTGGGAGGCGCTGCTCTACCGGGGGCCGCGGCGGCGGCGCCATCTGGAGGTCGAACCGGCGGACGCCGGGCCCGCGGTGCGGGGCCCGGCGTCCTGAGCGGTCGTGCGGGGTGCGGCCGGGTCAGGGGTAGCTGACCAGGTTGGCCACGTTGGAGGAGGAGTCGGCTGGTCCCCCGCGGTCGTTGATGACGTGCCTGATGGTGCCCGTGCCGCCGAGGGACACTGAGACCATGTCGTGGAACGTGACGCCCGTCGTGTGCGGCACCTCGAAGGAGTGCTCCGCGGTGACGGACGGGTTGGTGCTGAAGAAGCAGTAGCTGCCGAGGCCCCACGCCTCGTGGCTGGTGACGCCGTCGGCCACCTTGTAGGCGGGGTAGCCCTGTTGGCTGCCGTCCATCCAGGAGGCCTGGTTCGGCGGGTCGTAGGGCATCTCGTTCTGGAAGAAGTACGTGCGGCCGCCGTTGGCGTTCCAGACCACCTGGTCCTTCTCGTAGTGCTCCACGAACAGGCCGTACATGGTGACGTCCGCGCCGTTGACGACGAGCCCGGTGTCGGCGGTGTTGGTGTTCCAGCCGACGCCGTTGCCGTGGTCGGCGCGCCAGAGCCACATGTGGTCGCCGATGACGTCGCGGCTGTTGATGACCAGGGTGGTGGTGGCCCTGCCGACGCCCGCGCCGCCGATGCGGAAGAACACGTCGCTCAGCTCGGTCGGGTCGGAGGCGTGGTTCGCGTTCGAGCCGTCGGGCCCGATCTCCATCAGGCGGGCGGAGTTGGCGGCGCCCGCGTCGATGAGCAGGCCCGCCAGTCTGACGCCGCCGACGTCGGCGGTCCTGACCGCTTCGATGCCGTTGTCGGGTACGAGGGTGGCGAGGCCGAGCCCGAGGACGACGGTGCCGGCGCGGGTGATGTCAAGCGTCTGGCCGAGGTGGTAGACGCCGGGCGTCACGAGCAGGTTCTTGCCCTGGGCCAGTGCGTTGTTCATGTCGGCCGCGGTGGCGCCCGGCTTGACGACGAAGAACTGGCTCAGGGGCAGGGACGTGCCGGGCGGGTTGCCGTTCTCCCAGGTGGTGCCGGTGGCGGCCGTGCGCTGGGCCGGTACGAAGACGTTCCAGTCGCCTGCTCCGTCCACGTAGAGGAACGGCTTCTCCGCCACCTTCGGTGTCTGGTTGACGGTCGTGTAGGGCGGGTTGGGGAAGGAGTTGGCCGGCGCGTTGCGGTCGCCGACGAAGACCATGTTCCAGTTGGACCCGCTCCAGCTCCCCCAGGTGTCGTTGCGGGACAGCCACTGCTGCTGGGTGCCCGACCTGACCTGGCCGTCGATCGTGCTGTCGGCCATGAAGCCGCCGCTGGCCCAGCCGCCGTCGTCGAGCGCGAGGTTGCCGCGCACGTGCATGCGGCGGTACGGGGCGGCCTGCGAGACGGCCCAGCGGTCGGTGCCGCCCGTGGGGGTGACGGAGAGGTTCTCGGCGTCGCGCCAGAAGTTCTGGGTGGCGTTGTTCGGCGGGAACCAGTCGGCCTCCGCGTGCACCGCGCCGGTGATGTTGACGTCGTCGGGGCTGAGGCCGAGGCCGGCCACCTGGGTGTAGAAGCCGACGTTGACGTCGGCGCTGTAGTTGCCGGGGCGGAAGAGGAACGCCTGCCGCTGGGTGCCGAACTGGTTGGTCTCCTGCTGGTTGAAGACCGAGGTCAGCTTGGACTGGATGCTCGACGCGGACATCGAGGGGTCGAAGACCGTGACGTTCGGGCCGAGGTCGGGGGTGCCGGGGGGCGGCGGCGGGTCGGCCGGCTGCAGGGTGAACGACTGGGCCGCGGTGCCGTTGCAGGTGTACTGGCCGAGCTGGACGCTGTCGGCGGTGGAGGCGGCGGGCACGTCGAGGCACTTGCCGCTGTTGCGGTTGACGAAGTGGTACGAGCCGGTGGACTCGGCGACGGGCAGCCACTGCTGATTGTCGCCGCCCGTGTAGTTCCACAGCTGGATCCTCGCGTTGTCGGCGGTGGAGACATCGGTGACGTCCCAGGCCTGCGCGGGGGCGTTGCGGTTGCCGATCTGGTAGTAGCCGCCGCTGGTCGCGGTGAACTGCCAGTTCTGGGCGGTGGTGCCGTTGCAGGCGTACTGCTGGACGGCGGTGCCGTTGGCGGTGGCCGCGGCAGCGGCGTCCACGCACTTGCCGCTGCCCTTGCCGACGACGTTCAGCCAGCCGTTGGGCACGGCGTCCGCGCGGGCGGGCGCGGCGGCCGCCGCGCCGTGCGGGACGACGAGGACCGAGGCGCACAGCGCGGCCGCGCCGGCGAGCGCGGCGAGCAGCGCGCGCAGCGGCCGGCTCCTCGGCCCGGCGGCCGCGGCGGTGTGCCGGGCCGCGCGGGAGGGTGCCATCAGTTCACCGTCCACTTCTGGTTGGCGGTGCCGGTGCAGGTCCACAGCTGGAGCCGGGTGCCGTTGGCCGAGCTCTGGCCTGTGGCGTCCACGCACTTGTTCGCCTGCGGGTTGGTGATGTCGTGTGCGGCGTTGGGCGTGAACTTCTGGTTGGGGCCGCCGGTGCAGTCCCACAGCTGGAGCTGCGTGCCGTCCGCTGTGCCGTTGCCCGTGGCGTCGAGGCACTTGCCGAGCGCCTGCAGGGTGCCGTCCGAACCGACCGTCCATGCCTGGGCGTTGGAGCCGTTGCAGGCGTAGAGCTGTACGGGGGTGCCGTTGGCGTTGCTCGCGGCGGCGACGTCCATGCACGTGCCGCCGACGCCGGTGATGGTGTGGGTGCCGGCGGGCGGCGGTGTGGTGTTGCTCGTGGTGACGTGGACGTAGTCCACGACGAGCTGGGAGGGGAAGGGGGTGGAGCCGTCAGGGTCGCCGGGCCAGTAGCCGCCGACGGCGAGGTTGAGGATCAGGAAGAACGGCTTGTTGAACGCCCAGCTCTTGCCGCCGAGGTCGGCGGGTGTACGGGTCTCGTAGGCGTGGCCGTCCACGGACCAGGTGACGGAGTTCGGCGACCAGTCGACGGCGAAGGTGTGGAAGGCGTCGGCGAACGCCTGGCCGCCGGGGAGGGTGTAGCCGGCGCCGATGCCGTCGGACCCGGAGTAGCCGGGGCCGTGGATGGTGCCGTGCACGGAGCCGGGCTCGAAGCCGACGTTCTCCATGATGTCGATCTCGCCGCTGTTGGGCCAGCCGACGCTGCCGATGTCGTCGCCGAGCATCCAGAAGGCGGGCCACATGCCCTGGCCGCGCGGGATCTTCATCCGGGTCTCGACGTGGCCGTACTGCGCGGAGAACTTGCCCGAGGTGTTGAGGCGGGCCGAGGTGTACTCGCACCGGCCGTACCAGCACTGGTAGTTGCCGGGGTTCTCCTTGCGCGCCTCGATCACCAGGTGGCCCTGGCCGTCCAGCTTCGCGTTGGCGTTGCCCGGGGTGTAGTACTCGCGCTCGTGGTTGTTGACGTTGTCACCGGTCTCGGTGTTCCACTTGCTGCCGTCCGGGCCCGCTCCCGCCGGGCCGTCGAAGTCGTCGGTGAACGTCGCGGCGGCGTGCGGTGCCGCGGTGGCCGCGGTGGCGGCGGTGGGGAGCGCGGCGACGGCGCCGGAGCAGCACAGGAGGGCCGCGGCGGACAGCGCGAGTCTTCGCATCCATCGGGTTCGCACAGGTCATCACATCGCTTCTGGTGGGGACGGGCGAGAAGGGCGTGCGACGTACAGAGCCGGCCGACGGCCGGCCCTCTGGGGGTCCGGCCGTCGGCGCTTATTTCAGTTCTTGATTTAAGGCATGGCGCATGTGCACGTCAAGACGCTGGTATGGACCAGCTCAGCCGTTCCCCGCCCGCTCCAGATGCGCCGTCAGGAGCGCCGTGACCTCGGCGGGCCGCTCGGCCGACGCGAGGTGGCCGCCCTCCACCACGTCGAGCCTGGCCCCCGGGACGGCGTCCGCGAGCTCGCGGCCGTGCGAGACCGGGGTCGCGACGTCGCCCGCCCCCGCGATCACCTGCGTGGGCGCGGCGATCGAGCCGAGGGCGTCGCGCACGTCGAAGGCGGCGAGCGCGTCGCAGCAGGCCGCGTACCCCGCGGGGTCCGCCGCCGCGTGGTCCGCGAGCAGGGCGGCGCCGCGCGGTGTGGTGGCCGTCTCCGGGTCGGCGAACCAGCGGCCGGGGGCGGTGGCGACGAGGGACGCCACCCCCTGCTCCCTCACCAGCGCCGCGCGTGCGCGCCACGGCTCGGCACCGCCGAAGTGCGCGGAGGTGCACACGAGCGCCAGCGAGGAGACGCGCTCGGGGTGGTGGATCGCCAGGTACGTGCCCACGGCGCCGCCGAGCGAGACCCCCGCGTAGTGGAAGGCGCCGATGCCGTACCGGTCGGCGAGGCCGAGCACCAGGTCCGCGAGGTCCGCCACGGAGGTCTCTCCCGGCTCCGGGTGCGGCAGGGCGGCGGACGGGGTGCCGCCGTGGCCCGGCAGGTCGTAGCGCACCACCCGGTGGGCCCGGCCGAGGGCGGCGAGCTGGGGCACCCACAGGTCGAGCGAAGTGCCGAGCGAGGGCCCGAGGATCAGGGCGGGCGCGCCTTCCGGGCCCTCGACGTCGTGGTGCGGGGCAGCGGCGGTATCGATCACCCGGCCATCCTCTCAGGGGCCCGTGCGGCACACGAGGGCGCGGTACGGTCGGGGCACGGCCCTACCCGTTGGTAACCAGATCGGAGCCGCCATGCCGCGCACCTTCACCGTTTCGGACAGCGTCGTCGTCGCGAGGCCGCCGCTGGCGGTCTACGAAGAGGTCAGCAGTGTCTGGCAGATGGACCGCTGGAGCCCGGAGAACCGGGGTGCCCGGGTGCACGGCGGGCAGCGTCCGGCCGAGGTCGGCATGGTCTTCGACGGACGCAACCGGCGCGGCCGTTCGTCGTGGACGACCCGCTGCACGGTCCTCGCGGCCGACCCGGGCGAGCGCTTCGCCTTCCGGGTCGGCGCGATCGGGCTCCGCTCCCCGCGGCTGCGCGGGCCCATCGCCACCTGGGAGTACCGCTTCGAGGCGGTGCCCGGCGGAACCCGGGTCACCGAGACCTGGACCGACGACCGGCGCGGTTGGCCCGATCCGGTGGCCCGCGTGTTCGACCGGATCGCGACGGGCGGCCACACGTTCGCCGACTTCCAGCGGCGCAACATCGCCACCACGCTGCGCAACCTCAAGGCGGCCCTGGAGGCCGCCTAGCAGGGGGCGCGCCCCCGCGGACCGCCTTGGGCATATGCCACACGCACGCACGTATCGAGTGTTGCCAAATGGCTTACGGGACACCTGCCGCTGTGCGAGAGTCAGGGGGTCAAGCACCCGGACGCGTCCGACGGCGCGCCCCGTACCCGGAGTAGCCCGATGCCGTCCTCCCTCTTCGCGGACCCTCCGACCCCGCCGTCCGGGCGCGGTCCCGTGGACGCGCTCATCACGCAGGCCCGCAGGCTGCGCGGCGAGGTCGACGCGGTGCGGCGGGACGCGGCGGCGGAAGACGACACACTGTGGCGCTGGCAGCGGGCACTCTGCGACCTGGCCGTCCACCAACTCGACGATCTCGGCGCGCACTTGGACCAGCTGCGGGCCGGTCGGCCGACCGGCGCACCCCCGTGTGCCGGGCAGGCGCGTGAGGCGGACCCGGGCGCCGCGGCGCGCACCGGGCCGCTGACCGGCCGCGTCGGCAGCGCGGAGTGGAACCTCCTCACGGACGAGGTCAGCTGGTCCGACGAGCTGTACGGCATCCTCGACCGCCCCCGCGCGGCCGGGCCCATGTCGCTGGACGAACTGCCGTCGCTGGTGTTCGCGGAGGACCGGGCCCTGCTCGCCTCGATGGTGACGGGGTGTCTGGTCGACGGGCGCCCCGTGGACGGCGAGTTCCGCGTGGTGCACGCCTGCGGCCGGGTCCGTACGGTGCACATGATGGGCGAGCCGGTACTCGACGCCGCGGGCCGCGCCGCGTCGATGTGGGCGGTCGTGCGGGACGTGAGCGACCTGCGCCGCGGCGAGCGCGTGGTCAGGGCCTCCCGTGCCCTCGTCCCCAGGGACGCGGGGCCGGCCGGGCCGCGCGGGCGCGTCCTGGCGCTCCCCGACGCGGTGCTGCAGGACCCCGGCGGCGCGGGGCCGCGGGCCGGGGGGCCGGCGCCACTCGATGTCGCCGCCTACTGCCCGCAGGGCGGGGGCGGGCCGCTCCTCGGCGGCGACTGGTACGACGTTTTCGAACTGCCGGACGGTGACACCCTGCTGGCCGTGGGCGACCTCGCCGGGCACGGGGCGGCGACAACCTCCTCCGTGGCGATGGTCCGCGGTGCGCTGCGCGGCCTGGCCGTCGCGGGCATCGGGCCGGGACCCGCGCTCGGCCATCTCGACCGGCTTGTCGAGGCGCAGGAGCAGCCCTCGCTCGGCAGCGCGCTCTGCGCGAGGCACCGGCAGGAGGCCGGCACGTTCTCCTGGGCGCAGGCAGGGCTTCCCGCGCCGGTCCGCTTCCGGGACGGCGCCGGCTCCCCGCTGGCCCGTCCCGAAGGGGTCCTGCGGGGCGCCGCCGCGGGTGGCTCGTACGCGCAGGAGGACGCCGAACTGCTGCCGGGCGACGTGCTGGTGCTGTACACACCGGCGCTCGCCGCCGACGCGCACCCCCGACTGCTCGCGCTGGCGCCCCGGCTGTCGGCCGCCCGCTCGGCGCGGGAGTGCGCTGCCGTACTCGCGGCCGCGTTCGACGGCCCGCGCACGGACGACGCGTGCGTGCTGGTCGCGCGGGTTTCCTGAGCCCGGCGGGGCGCCGCGCGGCCCCGGCTACACGCTCGCTCCGCGGGCCCGCTGCGGGGCCTTCGGCAGGGCGGTCTCGATCTCGTCGCGCAGGTCGTCGGTGGCGGAGTGGCCCGCGTACCTGCCGGTGAGCCGGTACATCTCGCGCAGCCTGTGCCAGGTGCGGTGGGAGGAGGTCTCCCCGATCGACACCAGCGCGAGGCGGGCGTAGCGGTCCGCCTCCTCCGGGTCCCCGCCGATGAAGCACGCGGACGCCATCGACAGGTAGTCGAAGATCGTGGACCTCTTGCGGCTCTTGGCCCGCAGGTCGAGCGCCTTGAGGGCGTGCCCGCGCGCCGTCGCCGCCGCCGCCGGGTCGTGGTCGGCGAGCGTCCGGAAGGCGAGCGCCTCCATGCCGTGCAGGTCCGCCTCGTCGAACATCTCCATCCAACTGGGCGCGTCCTCGCCCTCGCCGCGGTCGGCGACGAACAGCTCCTCGGCCTCGCCCAGGGTGCGGCGCATCGCCCGGCCGTCGCCCAGGGCCGCCTCGGCCCACGCCTCGACGGTCCGCAGCATGGCCCGCGTCCTCGGCAGCGCGCGGCCGCCGGACCCGGAGGCGGCGAGCTTCATCAGGTCCAGCGCGTCGTCGGGCCTGCCGAGGTGGACCATCTGGCGCGCGGCCCTGGACAGCGCCTCACCGGCGCGCGGCCGGTCGCCGCCCTCGCGCGCGGCGTGCGTGGCGATGACGAAGTACTTCTGCGCGGTGGGTTCGAGCCCCACGTCGTGGGACATCCAGCCGGCGAGCACCGCGAGGTTCGCCGCGACACCCCACAGCCTCCGCTGGATGGGCTCCGGGTGGCGGTAGGCGAGCATGCCGCCCACCTCGTTCAGCTGGCCCACCACGGCCTTGCGCTGGAGGCCGCCGCCGCGTGCGGCGTCCCAGGCGCGGAAGACCTCGACGGACCGCTCCAGCGCGTCGATCTCCTGGGAGCCGACGGGTGCGGCCTCGTAGCGGTCGAACCCGGCCGCTTCGGCGTGCGGTGCGAGGGTGGCCGCGGGGGCGTCGGCGGCCAGTACGGGGTCGGCGTGCAGCCAGTCGTACATGGCGCCGCTGAGTGCGGAGCCTGCGGTGAGCGCGGCGCCCGCGCCCATCAAGCCGCGTCGGTTGAGCATGAGGTCCATTCCCGTGAATTCGGTGAGGACCGCCGCCGTCTGCTCAGGCGCCCACGGCAGTTCGTCGGGGTTCTTCTCCCTGCTCCCGGCGTCCCGCCGCTTCCCCGGGCGCCGGGTGCGTACGAACCCGAGGTCCTCGATGGTCACGACACGGCCGAGCCGCTCGGTGAACAGAGCCGCGAGCACCCGCGGGACCGGATCGCGCGGGGTCTCCCCCATGTCGATCCACCGCCGCACCCGCGAGGTGTCGGTGGACAGCTGCGGGTGGCCCATGGCCGCCGCCTGCTTGTTCACCAGCCTCGCGAGCTCGCCCTTCGACCAGCCGGCCAGGCCGAACAGGTCCGACAGGCGGGTGTTGGGTTCTCCACTCACAATCAAGCCCCCAGGATCTCGGCTGACTTGACAGTAGCCCCCTGGCAGATGCGTCGCGACTATTCGCCAGGGTTCGCCAGGGTCCGCCAGATGGTGTGCCACCCGCGCGCCGGTGTCAGGTAGGAAGGCGCCACCCCGCCCCTGCGGCCCCTGGTACTCCCCAGGGTGCCGGGGCGCAGCGGCGGAGGGCGCGCGCAACTCGTCGGCACACGAAGGGATCTGTCTCGCCCATGTACACAGCATCGGCCTCCGTGTCCGCCCCGTCACGCCCGACGCGCACCATCATGCCGGGCGCGGGGCCCTACGCCGCTCCCGGCCAGGGGCGGCGCCCCGCGGGCGCGGTCACGCATCAGGTCAGCGGGAGACTCGACCTCTCGGGGGCGCAGGGCGCGCAGCTGCGGACGGCGGTCGCCTCGGTGCTGCGGATCTGTCCCGAGTTCCACCCCGCGCAGGTGCTGCGCCGCAGCGGCCGCTCGGTCCTGCTGGTGGGCTCCGCGGGGCGGGCCACCGTCGTCGCCAAGTGCCTGCTCGACCAGTCGCCGCTGTGGGCGGAACGGTTCCGCCACGAAATAGCGTCGTACCGCGCCTTCGTGAGGCACCGTCCGCCGGTGCGGGCGCCCCGGCTGGTGGCGGCGGACCCGGACGGCGGCGCGCTGGTACTCGAACGCGTCCCCGGCCGCCCCGCGGGCCTGGCAAGGCATCCGCTGCAGGCACCGGCACGCGCGGACGTGCGCTCGGTGCTCGGCGCGATCACCCGGCTCAACGCCTGGCAGCCGCCCGCGGGCCGCTTCGACGCCCCGCTCGACTACGCGGCACGCCTCTCCCGCTACCACGAGCTCGGCCTCTTCACCGACCGGGACCTCGGCGACCTCCAGAAGCTGCTGCACGGCATCGCCGCCGAGCGCGGCACCGCGCGCCAGTTCTGCCACGGCGACGCCCTGCTCTCGAACATCCTGATGTCCCCGACCGGTCCCGTGCTGGTCGACTGGGAGCACGCGGGCTGGTACCTGCCCGGCTACGACCTGGCAACGTTGTGGGCGGTCCTCGGCGACGACGCGCAGGGGCGGCGCGAGATCAGCAAGCTCGCGCAGCAGGCGGGGCCCGCCGCGCGCGACGCCTTCCTCGTCAACCTGATGCTGGTCCTCACCCGCGAGATCCGGATGTACGAGACGGCGGTGCAGCGGACCCTGCGGGAGGCGCCGGCGACGGGCGCCGCCGCGGCGACGCAGAGCGGCCTCGCGCCGGGCGAGGAGCAGCGGCTGCTGCTGCGCCGTCTGCACGACGACTGCGCCCTGGCGCGGCGCGCGGTGCGCGCGGCGGTCGGTACGCGCTGAGCGCGCACGGGGCGGGTCGCCGGGCGAGTGCGCCCGGCCCGCCGCCGCGCGGTGCGGCGCGCCGTGCGCGGGTCGGGGACCCTGAGCGAGGAGCACGGCCGACGCGCCGCCCCCGAGGGGGACTTCGGTGCCGCAGTCGCGCCCGCAGGGGTCAGTCCTGCTGGAACAGCTCGGCGGGCAGCGGCTTGAGCAGCGCGTAGAGGTCGTCCGTGATGGGCCGGTCCCAGCTGGCGATGGTCACGAGGACGTTGTCGCTGCGGTCGAACTGCACGCAGGAGATGCGGCTCTCGGAGAGCTTGAGGCGGCGTACGATCAGCAGGTTGTCCCCCTGCATCACCGGGGTCTCGTCGCTGCCCGTGACCTCGACGGGATCGTCGTTCTCCAGCGCGAGCAGCAGCTGCGCCACCTCGAAGGGGACCTGGCCCTCGCCGAGCTCGCGGGCGGGCGAGCCCTCCGGCAGGTTGCCGATGATCATCGCGGGACCGCGGCCGCCGAACAGGTCGTACCGGAGGAAGACGCCCTGGCAGCTGCCGTCGGGAGCGGGCAGCAGACCGGCTCCGAGATTGCCCGGCCAGTCGCCGGGGTCCATGGCCAGGACGTCGAAGTCGGGGCCCGCGGGCGTGGCTGCGCTGCGGCGGCGGAGGAAGGACATCACCCCATCGTAAGGGTTTCGCCGCACCGCCCCGAGCGGGGTGCGCGCGGCGCGCGGCGTCCTTCCGCGCGCGCCAGGGGCGGTGCGCGGCCGGGTCAGGTGAGGTCGAACTCGCCGTCGCGCGCGTTGATGACGAACGCCCGCCACTCCGCCGGGCTGAAGATCAGCGAGGGGTTCTCGGGACGGCGCGCGTTGCGCATCGCCACGAAGCCCTCGACGAAGGCGATCTGCACGTCTCCCGCTCCCTGGCTGCCGGAACGCCAGTCCGCGCCGGTCAGATCGAGGTCCTGCGCGTCCCGTTCCGCACCTGTCCTGTGGACCCCGGTGGTGCTCTCGGCCACTGCGTGCTCCTCCCGCTGTTCGTCCCCTGGCCAGCGTAGCGACGCCCGCACCGCCCCGACAGGGCGCGGACGGCGGCGGTCGCACGGCTCTTGACGGTCGGCCGCGGTGGCTGGATAACGTGGTTCCGGACCGCTCTACCGAATGATCGGTCGACAGGAGGGAGTACGCCGTGGAACTTCTGCTCGACCCCGGGGAGCGGCTGAGCCGCGCGGAACTCGGCGCGCTCCAGCTGGAGCGGCTGCGGGCCACGCTCCGGCACGCCTACGAGCACGTCGGCTTCTACCGGCGGGCCTTCGACAAGGCGGGCCTGCGCCCCGAGGACTGCCGCTCGCTCGCGGATCTGGGCCGCTTCCCGCTGACCGCCAAGACGGACCTGCGGGAGAACTACCCGTTCGGCATGTTCGCGGTCGACCGGTCCGCGATCCGCCGCATCCACGCCTCCAGCGGTACGACGGGCCTGCCGACGGTCGTCGGGTACACCGAGCGCGACCTGGACACCTGGGCGGACATGGTGGCGCGCTCCCTGCGGGCGGCGGGCGCACGGCCCGGCCACAGGGTGCACGTGGCCTACGGGTACGGCCTGTTCACGGGCGGCCTCGGCGCGCACTACGGGGCGGAGCGGCTGGGCTGCACGGTGATCCCCGCCTCGGGCGGCATGACCGCGCGCCAGGTGCAGCTGATCAGGGACTTCGAGCCCGAGGTCATCATGGTGACGCCCTCGTACATGCTGACCCTGCTCGACGAGTTCGAGCGGCAGGGCGTGGACCCGCGCTCGACGTCGCTGAAGGTCGGCGTCTTCGGCGCCGAGCCGTGGACGGAGGAGATGCGGCACGAGATCGAGGAGCGGTTCGGGCTGGACGCGGTCGACATCTACGGCCTCTCCGAGGTGATGGGCCCGGGGATCGCCCAGGAGTGCGTGGAGGCCAAGGGGTCGCTCACGATCTGGGAGGACCACTTCTACCCGGAGGTCGTGGACCCGTTCACCGGGGAGGTGCTGCCGGAGGGCGAGGAGGGGGAGCTGGTCCTGACCTCGCTGACGAAGGAGGCCGTGCCGGTGGTCCGCTACCGGACCAGGGACCTCACCCGGCTGCTGCCTGGCGACGCGCGCGTCTTCCGGCGGATGGCGAAGGTGACGGGGCGCTCCGACGACATGGTGATCCTGCGGGGCGTCAACCTCTTCCCGACACAGATCGAGGAGATCGTGCTGCGCACGCCCGGCGTGGCGCCGCACTTCCAGCTGCGGCTGACCCGGGAGGGCCGGCTCGACGCGCTGACGGTGCGGGCCGAGGCGCGCCCCGGCGCGGATCCCGGTCTGCGGGCCGAGGCGGCGCGGTCGATCGCGGCGGCGGTCAAGGACCGCGTGGGGGTGTCCGTGGCGGTGGAGATCGTGGAGCCGGAGTCGCTGGAGCGCTCGGTGGGCAAGATCCGCCGGATCGTCGATCTGCGGGAGCCGCGCCCCTGAGCCGCGGCCGGGCGCGGGGCCAGGCAGCGGGCGCGGGGCCAGGCAGCGGGCGCGGGGTCAGGGGCTGACCGCGAGGAAGACGAACGCCGCGCAGAGCACCAGGTGCACCCCGCCCTGGAGCAGGGTCGCGCGGCCCGGCAGCACGGTGAGGCCGCTGACGATCAGGGTCAGCGCGAGCAGCACCATGTGGGTGGGGCTCAGGCCGAGGACGAGCGGCCCCTTGATCCAGACGGTGGCGAGCGTGATCGCCGGGATGGTCAGGCCGATGCTGGCGATGGCGGAGCCGTACGCGAGGTTGAGGCTGGTCTGCACGTGGTCGCGGCGGGCGGCCCGCACCGCGGCGAGCGTCTCGGGCAGCAGCACGAGCAGGGCGATGACCACCCCGACGACGGCCTGCGGCAGCCCGGCGGACTCCACACCTGACTCGATGGTCGGGGAGACCGCCTTCGCGTCGCCGACGACGGCGACCAGCGCCACGAGCAGCAGGAGGAGGCTGAGCAGCGCGGCGCGGCCGCTGGGCCGCACATGCCGCTCGCCGTCGTCGTCCTCCCCCGCGCCCCCGCCGGGCTCCTCCTCCGGTGCATCGCCGTCACCGCCCGCGCGGAAGTCCTCACGCGGGCGTCCCGTGTCGTCGACCGGGAGGAAGTACTCGCGGTGGCGCACGGTCTGCACGCTCACGAAAAGCCCGTAGAGGGCGAGCGCCGTGAGCGCGGCGAAGACGAGCTGCGTGCCGGAGAAGCGCGGCCCCGGCGTGCTGGTGGTGAAGGTCGGCAGGACAAGGCCGAGGGTCGCGAGGGTGCCCACGGTGGCGAGCGCGGTGCTCGCCCCCTCGGCGCTGAACACGGCGACGCGCCGGCGCAGCGCGCCGATGAGCAGGCAGACGCCGACGATGCCGTTGGTGGTGATCATGACGGCGGCGAAGACGGTGTCGCGGGCCAGGGAGTGGCTCTTGGCGCCCCCGTCGATCATCAGGGTGACGATGAGGGCCACCTCGATGAGGGTGACGGCGACGGCGAGCACGAGCGAGCCGAACGGCTCACCCACCCGGTGGGCGACCACCTCCGCATGGTGGACCGCGGCCAGGACCGCGCCCGCGAGGCAGAGCGCGACGAGGGCCACGGCGAAGCCGGGCAGTCCCTTGCGGCCCCAGCTCAGGACCAGGGCGATCACGGCGACGACCGGCACGGCGACGGTCCAGCGGGACAGCACGGTCCGCAGGGTGATGCGCGTCGTCATGTCCGACACGCTGCCAGAGGCCGGCGCAGCGCGCGCGTCGGAGCGGGGCGGGGTGCCCCGCCCCGGGGTGCCGCCGTCCGCGGGAGGTCTCCCGCGGACGGCGGCACCGGCGTCAGACCCGTACCGGTACGGGAGCCTCCGCCTCCGCCCGGGAGACGCGGCGGCGCGCGCCGGCCGAGACGACGGCCAGGCAGCCGGCCGCGATCACCGCGACAGCCGTGAGCAGCACCGGGTAGGACACCCACGAGGAGATCAGCGCGAGCACGGTCGGCAGCAGGAACCCGGCGTACGTGAGGGTGTAGTACACGCCGGTCAGGCCCGCGAGGTCGTCCGCCGAGGCGATGCGCTGCACCTCAAGCAGACCGGTGACCAGGGCGACGCCGTATCCGGCACCGAGGACGACGGCCGCGGCAAGGGCGAGCCAGGGCGAGCGCAGCTCGGCGTCGACGGCGCATACGACGGCACCCGCGAGGAGCACGGCCATGGCGACGACACCGGGGTTCGGCCCGCCCGCCGCGCGGTCGAGGCGCTTGGCGAGCGGCTGCACCGCCACGCCCGTGCCGAGGTAGAGGACGGTCAGCGCGGTCGCGTAGACGAGGCCCCAGGGGCCGAGCCGGTCGTCCACCAGCTGGGGCATCACCGCGTAGGCGAGCCCGGCCGCGCCGAAGACCCAGGGCGCCATCGGCAGCACGAGCAGCCGGAAGCGGCTGCGGCCGTACGCGGGCACCCGCAGGTCGCCGAGCAGGCTGCCGCGCGGCCCCTCGGCGGCACGGGTCTCCGGCACCCGCGGCAGCAGGGCCAGGGCGGGCAGGGTGAGCGCCACGTGCACGACGTACGGCAGGACCATCGGCCAGGGGCCCCACTGGGCGAGGACGCCCGCGACCCCCGCGCCGAGCCCGAACCCCGCGGTCAGCCAGAGCGAGGCGAGCCGGGCTCCGGTGGCCGGGTCGGCGGCGCCCGCGGACAGTTCCTTGACCCAGCTGCTGCCGACGGACATCGCGATGCCGACGGCGACACCGGTGAGCAACCGCCCCGCGTAGATCGGCAGCGGTCCGTCGGCGCCGAAGGCGAGGACGGCGCTGGCGACGGCGGAGACCGCGGTGCCCGCGACCATGACGCGGCGCCTGCCCCAGCGGTCCGAGAGGGGGCCGGCGAGGAGCAGGCCGGGTATCAGGCCGACGACGTACGCGCCGAGGAACGCGTCGACGCTGAGCACGGAGTAGCCGCCGACGCGGCGGTACATCAGCAGGAGGGGGGTGAACTGGTTGCCGCCCCAGCCGCAGACGAACATCGCCCCGGC
Organism: Streptomyces tremellae; assembly: GCF_039540215.1. Classification (NCBI taxonomy): domain Bacteria; kingdom Bacillati; phylum Actinomycetota; class Actinomycetes; order Kitasatosporales; family Streptomycetaceae; genus Streptomyces; species Streptomyces tremellae. Next base: position 36,253 of record NZ_BAABEP010000047.1, on the reverse strand, counting down.
CACGGTGCGCGCGCGTCCGGCGCCGGTCATGCCGCTCCCCCGTCCCGGCCGGCCTGGTGGGTGCCGGTCAGGTGCGCGGCGAGCGCGGTCGCGAAGGCGGACGCGTCCCCGTCGAGCAGCAGCCCGAGCAGTTGGGCGTGCTCCTCGGCCAGCGCCCCGAGGCGTTCGGGGCGCGGCGCGAGCGCGGAGACGCTCATCCGGCGCTGGCGGTCGGTGAGGGTGCCGTAGAACCTGCTGGACAGGGCGTTGCCTGAGGCGTCGACCACCGCGCGGTGGAACTCCTCGTCGACCTCGGCGAACCCCTCGACGTCCCGCGCCGCGGCTCGGGCGCGCTGACCGTCGACCAGGTCCCGCAGGCACGCCTCGTGACGCGGGTCGAGGCCGCGCCGTGCGAGGCGGGCGGCCGCGGCGCTCTCCAGGGCCTGGCGCAGTTCGAGCACGTCCTCGGCCTCGCCGGGGGTGACGGGAACGACGACGGCGCCGCGCTTGGGGTGGAGTTCGAGCAGGTCCTCGCTCTGCAGGCGCAGGAACGCCTCCCGTACCGGGGTCCTGCTCAGGTGGGCGCGCTGGGCGATCTCGCCCTCGCTGATGAGGCTGCCGCCGGGGAGCCGGCCGGTGAGGATGAGGTCCTTGGTGAGCGCGTAGGCGGTGTCGGACGCCGAGGTCCGCGCCGTGCGCGTGGATGCGGGCATGATCCCCACCGTACCACCCTTGCATCTATGCATGGATACAAGAGTCCCTCACGATCGGCGTTCGCGGTCACCGGCACGAGGCCACCTCACCGCCCCGCGGACCCAACGGCCTCGCGCTCCTGGAGCACGCGCCGCCACCGCACGCCCCCGCGCGGCCCGACGGCCGCGCAGCCCTGAGACGGCGGCCACCCGCCGCTTGCCGCCGCGCCCGCACCGGAGCCCGTCACCCGTTACCCGGGCAACCCCCTCCCGGCCCGCCTGCGCCCGAATGGTCCGGCGCGTTCCGTCCGGTCCGGCGGGACTCGCCGCCCGAGGGTTGACATGTCCGCTCTCCCGCAAGAAAGTTTCAGCTGCTCGGTGAGGACCGAAAGATACTTTCAGGGGAAGGCGTCCGATGGCAGAAGACCTGACGGAGGATCATGCGGGTGCCGGCGCGGGCAGAGCGGTGAGCAGGCGCCTGTTCGGCGGCACGGCCCTCGCGCTCGGCGGCGCCCTCGCGCTCGGCCCGCTGCCGTTCGCGGGCGCCGCGCAGGCCGCCGCGCCCGTCGGGCGGCGCGCACCGGGCGCCACCACGCTGCGGCGCGGCACCCCGCGCGAGGCGGGCCTCCTCGCCGACGAGCTCGACCTGCTGGTGAGCGACGCGGAGAGTTACCTCGGCCCGTCGCCGCAGCACCCGTACTACGCGGGCGCGGTGCTGCTCGCGGGCCGGGGCGGCACGATCGCGCTGCACCGCGCCATCGGCAGGGCCGTCAGGTACGCGGACTACGACGCCGCCACCGACACCGCCCCGGAGTTCCCCGCCGACCGGCAGATCGACGCGGCCGAGGACACCGTCTACGACCTGGCCTCCCTCTCCAAGCTGTTCACCTCGGTCGTCGCCGTCCAGCAGATCGAGCGCGGGCGCCTCGACGTCGACGCGACGGTCGCGAGCTACCTCCCCGAGTACGCGGGCGGCGGCAAGCAGGACATCACCGTGCGCATGCTGCTCACGCACGTCTCGGGGCTCCAGGCCGACCTGCCGTTCTACGACGCGCAGGACCGCGCGGCCCGGCTCACCATGCTGTGGGACGAGGCACCGATCCACCGGCCGGGCACCGTCTACCTCTACTCCGACCTCAATATGATCTCCCTCCAGCTGGTGCTGGAGAAGATCACAGGACACCCGCTCGACCTGCTGGTGCGCGAGGGGATCACCGAGCCGCTCGGCATGACCGCCACCCGCTACAACCCGCCCGCCTCCTGGAAGCCGCGGATCGCCGCGACGGAGGTGCAGCGACCGCCGTGGTCCGCGCTCTCCCGGGGCCTCGTCTGGGGCGAGGTGCACGACGAGAACGCGTACGCCTTCGACGGCGTCGCGGGCCACGCCGGGGTGTTCTCGCGCGCGGGCGACCTGGCCGTACTCGCCCGTACGCTCCTCAACGGCGGCGCGTACGGCACCGCGCGCGTCCTGCGGCCCGAGTCGGTGAAGCTGATGTTCACCAACTTCAACACCGCGTTCCCCGGCGACGACCACGGCCTCGGCTGGGAGCTGTACCAGCACTGGTACATGGGCGCCATGGCGACGCCGACGACCGCGGGGCACACCGGCTTCACCGGTACGAGCATCGTCATCGACCCGACGACCGACTCGTTCCTGATCGTGCTCGGCAACTCCGTGCACCCGGTGCGCACCTGGCGCTCCGGCAGCGCGCCGCGGGTGGCGACGGGAAACCGGATGGCGCGGGCCGTGGCGGTCACGCCTCCCGAGGGCCGCACCGCCTGGTTCTCCGGGATGGCGAGCGCCACCAGCGCCACGCTCACCCTCCCCGACCTGGCGCTGTCGTCCGCGCACCCGCGCTACGAGGCGTCGCTGTGGTGGGACACCGAGCCCGCCTCCGACGCCGTGTACCTGGAGGCGTCGTCGGACGCGGGCGGCACCTGGACCGCCGTCCCCTTCGTCACCACGGGCGGCGGCCCGGCCCTCGACCACCGGGACGGCTCGGTGACCGGCTGGTCGGGCCGCGTCTGGCACGGCGTCAGCGCCGACCTCTCGGCCCACCGGGGCCGCGCCGTACGGCTCAGGTGGCGGTACACGACCGACAAGCTGTACGTGGGGCGCGGCGTGTACGTGGCGGGCCAGCGCGTCACGGACGGCGCGGGCACCGCCTTCGACGAGCGGCGCCGCGCCGACGCCGGGCGCGTGGCCGCGGACGGCTGGACGCGCTCCGCCACCTGACACACCGTCGGGCGCCACGGCGGCCGGTGCGAGGGCGCGCGGCGCGGGCCGCGTCCCCTCTCACCGGCCGAGCACCGCCATCGCCGCGTTGTGCCCTGGGACGCCGCTGACCCCGCCGCCGCGCACCGCCCCCGCGCCGCACAGCAGCACGCGCGGATGCGCCGTCTCCACGCCCCAGCGGCCCGGCACCGCGTCCGGACCGCCCGGCCCGTCCGAGCGGTCCGCCCAGGGGAAGGACAGGTCCCGGTGGAAGATGTGGCCGCCGGGCAGACCGAGTTCACGCTCCAGGTCAAGCGGGGTCTTCGCCTCCACGCAGGGGCGGCCCTCCGCGTCGCGCGCGAGACAGTCGGCCAGCGGCTCGGCCAGCCGCTCGTCCAGCTGCGCGAGGGTCGCGGCCAGCAGCCGCTCCCTGGCCGCTTCGTTGTCCCGTGCGAACAGCCGCGCGGGGGTGTGCAGGCCGAAGAGGGTCAGCGTCTGGAGACCCGCGGTGGCCTCCTCGGGACCCAGGATCGACGGGTCGGTCAGCGTGTGGCAGTAGATCTCCGAGGGTGGCGCGGACGGCAGGCGCCCCGCCGACGCCTCCCGGTACGCGGCCCCCAGCGCCTCGTACCCCTCGGCGACGTGCAGGGTGCCCGCGAACGCGTCACGCGGGTCCACGGAGGCGTCCCTGAGCCGGGGCAGCCTGCTGAGCACCATGTTGACCTTGAACTGCGCGCCCTCCGCCGGGGGCGGCGGCGCGTCGCCCACGAGCGCGGCGAGTTCCCGGGGAGAGGCGTTCACCAGCACGTGCCGGGCGCCGACGGTGTCTTCGCGGTCGCCCGTGCGGTAGGTCACCTCGGCGCCCGCCGCACCGGTCTCGACGCGTACCGCCTCGTGCCGGGTGCGGATCTCCGCGCCCGCCGCGCGGGCGGCGGAGGCGAGGGCGTCCGTCAGGGCGCCCATGCCGCCGACCGGGACGTCCCAGCTGCCGGTGCCGCCGCCGATGACGTGGTAGAGGAAGCAGCGGTTCTGGAGCAGGGAGGGGTCGTGCGCGTCGGCGAAGGTGCCGATCAGGGCGTCGGTGAGCACCACGCCGCGCACCAGGTCGTGCGCGAAGCGCCGTTCGACGGCGGCGCCGATCGGCTCCTCGAACAACATCCGCCAGGCGCCCTCGTCGTCCACCCGCTCCCGCAGCTCCGCACGGGTGGGCAGGGGCTCGGTCAGCGTGGGGAAGACCCGCTCCGCGACCCGCGCCGTGGTGCCGTAGAACTGCTCCCAGGCGACGTACTCGGCGTCGCCGCCGGTGAGTCCGGCGAGCGAGGCGCGGGTGCGCCCCTTCCCCACGAGCAGTCCGCCGTCCCCGTGCGGTGTGTACGAGGACACGCTCCTGCGCCGCACCGAGAACCGCAGTCCGAGGTCGCCGACGATCTTGTCAGGCAGCAGGGAGACGAGGTACGAGTAGCGGGAGAGGCGGGCGTCCACGCCGGCGAACGGCCGGGCGGAGACGGCCGCTCCCCCGGTCGCCCGGCGGCGTTCGAGCACCAGGACGGAGCGTCCTGCCCCGGCGAGGTAGGCGGCGGCGACCAGTCCGTTGTGGCCGCCGCCCACGATCACGGCGTCGTACGTGGTGAGTGCGGGCATGGCACTTCGTAACACGCGGCCGTCGCGCGGCCAAGGCCCGCGGCGGGTGGCGTCTCACGCCGTGGCGGAGCCCGGCCCCTCGCGCAGCGCCGCGATCCGCCACCGCAGCCGCTCCGCCTCCTCGGCGCTGCCGAGCTGCTCCAGGCAGTGCACCTCGTCGCCGAGCGCGGTCAGGGTGTCGGGGTGGGCCTCGCCGAGCACCCTGGCGCGGGCGGCCGAGACCTTCCGGTACTCGGTGAGCGCCTCGGACCAGCGGCCGAGCCAGCCGAGCGCCACGGCGACCTCCCGGCGGCTGACGAGCGTGTCGGAGTGGTCGGGTCCGAGGACCCGGCCCCGTACGGCGGCGATGTCGCGGGCCTCCGCGAGCGCCTCCTCCCAGCGGCCGAGCCGTCCGAGGTTCACGCCGTAGCCGTGCCGGGCGCGCAGGGTCTCGGGATCGGCGGGGCCGCCGCTCCTCGACCGGTCGGCGATCAGGGCGCGGAACTGCCCGAGGGCGTCCTCGCTGCGGCCGAGCCGGCCGAGGCAGATGGCGATCTCGTAGCGGGCCGCGAGCGTGTCGCGGTGGTCGGCGCCGAGGACCTGGGCTCGGGCGAGGGCGACCTCGCGGTACAGGTCGAGCGCCTCCTGCCAGCGGCCGAGCCGGCCGAGCGCGTAGGCGACCTCGTAGCGGGTGACGAGGGTGTCGGGGTGGGCGTCGCCGAGGACCCTGGCGCGGGCCGCGGCGACCTGCCGCGCCATGGCGAGGGAGTCCTCGACGCGGCCGAGCCTGCTGAGGCTGAAGGCGAGGTTGTGCCGGCAGCGCAGGGTGTCGGGGTGGTCGGGGCCCATGGTGCGCTCGCGGGAGGCGAGCACCGAGGCGTACACGGCGTGCGCCTCGGCGTGACGCCCGAGCCTGCCGAGCACGTACGCGGTCTCCTGCCGGGCCGCGAGCACGTCGGGGTGGTCGGGCCCCAGGGTGCGCTCCCGGCCCTCGGCGACCCGGGTGAACAGGTCGAGCGCCTCGGCGGGCCTGCCGGTCCTGCTGAGCGCGTAGGCCGTCTCGTACCGGCTGTCGAGAGTGTCGGGGTGGCCGGGTCCGAGGTAGGTCTCGCGTTCCGCGGCGACCGCCCGGTGCACCTCCTCCGCCTCGGCCCAGCGGCCGAGTCTGCCGAGGCCGAGGCCCGACCTGTGCCGGTCGGCGAGGGCGGCGAGCCGCTCGGGCGTGGGGGTCGGGCGCCGCTTCGGGGTCTGCGCGGTGGCGGGGGCCTGCGGGCCGCCCGGCAGGGCGCGGGTCCAGGTGCCGGTGAGCGCGTCGGCTGGTCCGGGCGAGGGCCGCGGCGGGGCGGCGCCCGCGGGCCGGTGGCCCGCCGTCATGCCGCGGGTCCAGGCGGGCAGCGGCGGTCGCCCGGCTGCGCGGCGGCCCCGACCGGGGTGGAGACGGGGGTGCCCGAGGCGGGAGTGACGGCCGGGGGCGTGGCGAGCGCGGGGTCCGTCATCCGGGCGGGCAGCGGCTGGGGGCCGCTCGGCCGGTCGTCGGGACCGTCGTCCGCACCGCCCGGCGCGGCCTGCGCGGCCCGCTCGCCCGTCCAGTTGTCGGCGGGCTGCGGCACGGGCGCCCGGACGAACGAGACGCCCGCGCGGGGCGCGGCGGGGCCGCCGCCCGCCAGTCTGCGGCGCAGCTCCGCGGCCTCCGCGGGCCGGTCCTCGGGCTTCTTGGCGAGGAGGTCGAGGATGAGCGCGTCGAGGTGGGCGGGCAGCTCGGGCCGGTGCTCGCGGGGCGGTACCGGCTCCGTCATGCGGTGGCCGACCATGATGGCCCAGGCGTGGCTCTTGTCGAACGGGGGTGCCCCGGTGGCCAGTTCGTAGAGTACGCAGCCGAAGGAGTAGAGGTCGCTGCGGCGGTCCGTGTCGCCGCCCGAGATCTGCTCGGGCGACATGTAGTGCGGAGTGCCCATCGCCATGCCGGTGTTGGTGAGCTTGGAGGTCAGCCCGACGTCGTGGCCGAGGCGCGCGATGCCGAAGTCGCAGATCTTCACCGTGCCGTCGGTGAGCCGCATGATGTTCGCGGGCTTCAGGTCGCGGTGCACGATGCCCTGGTCGTGCGTGTAGGCGAGGGCGTCGGCGACCTGGTCGGTGATGTCGACGACGTCGGCGACGGGCAGCGGGCCACCGTGGTCGGTGAGGAGCTGGCCGAGGTTGCGGCCGGCGAGCAGCTCCATCACGAGGTAGAGCACGCCCTCGTACTCGCCGAAGTCGTGCACGACGGTGACGCCGCGGTGCTGGAGCTGGGCGGCCACCCGCGCCTCGCGCCTGAACCTCTCCCGCATCACGCGCGTGACGGCCTCGTTCTGCTCGGGTCCGATCGGTTTGAGGCACTTGACGGCGACGCGGCGGCCGAGGGCCTCGTCGCGCGCCTCCCACACCTCGCCCATCCCGCCGCGCCCGATCAGTTCGAGCAGTCGGTACCGGCTCTGGATCAGCCTGGTGTCGGCCATGGCCCGCTGTCGCCCCCGTCGCTTCGCTGGTCGCCTCCCGGCCCGTCCAGTATGGCCGCGCGCGCGTGCGGCGGGTACGGGCCGGACCCGGCAGCGGGCCCGGCCCGTACCCGCCGCCCCGAGGATGATGGTCCCGGGCCGGGCTCCGGCGCACCGTGGCGGCCAGCCTACGACCCGCCCGGCCCCCTTCACAGGGCGGGTGCGCGGGGCCGGGTGCACCATGGCGTCATGCTGCTGGCTCCGCTCGCCCGTGTGTCGGGGGAGGTGGCCGAGACCTCGGCCCGCTCCCGCAAGATCGCGCTGATCGCCGAGGTGTTCCGTGACGCGGAGCCCGAGGACGTGCCGGTGGTGATCGCGTATCTCTCGGGGCGGCTGCCGCAGGGCCGGATCGGGGTGGGCTGGAGCGCGCTGAAGGACCCGCCGCCGCCCGCCGCGGAGGCGTCGCTGACGGTACGGGAGGTGGACGCGGCGTTCACGGCGCTCGCCGCGGTCTCCGGGCCGGGGGCGCAGGCGCAGCGCAGGCGTCTCGTGGGTGAGCTGCTGGGCAGGGCGACGGAGCGGGAGCAGCGGTTCCTGACCGGTGTGGTAGCGGGCGAGGTGCGGCAGGGCGCACTCGACGCGGTCGCGGTGGAGGCGCTGGCGATCGCGGCCGGGGCACAGCCCGCCGCGGTGCGCAGGGCGGTGATGCTCGCGGGGTCGGTGTCGCGGGTGGCGGAGCGGCTGCTCGCCGAGGGGCCCGGCGCGCTGGCCGCCTTCCGGCTGACGGTGGGTTCGCCGGTGCTGCCGATGCTGGCGCAGTCGGCGCCCTCGGTGGCGGACGCGGCACAGCGGCTCGGCGGGTGCGCGGTGGAGGAGAAGCTCGACGGCATCCGGGTGCAGGTGCACCGGGACGGCGAGGCCGTGCGGGTCTTCACCCGCACGCTCGACGAGATCACGGACCGGCTGCCGGAGGTCGCCGCTGCGGCGCGGGCCCTCGCAGGGGACCGGTTCGTACTGGACGGCGAGGTCATCGCGCTGGGCGCGGACGGCAGGCCCCGGCCCTTCCAGGAGGTCGCTGGGCGGGTCGGCTCGCGCACGGACGTGGCGACGGCAGCGGCCGCCGTGCCGCTCTCCGCGGTCTTCTTCGACGTGCTCGCCGAGGACGGCGCCGGCCTGCTGGACCTGCCCTACACGCGGCGGCACGCGGCGCTGGCCCGGCTGGTGCCCGAGGAGCTGCGGGTGCGGCGGGTGGTGGTGGACGACGGGGAGGCGGGGCGCGCCGCGGGTGAGGCGTTCCTGCGGGAGACGCTGGGGCGCGGGCACGAGGGCGTGGTGGCCAAGGGCCTCGACACGGTGTACGGGGCGGGCAGGCGGGGCGCCGGGTGGCTCAAGGTGAAGCCGGTGCACACACTCGACCTGGTGGTGCTGGCTGCCGAGTGGGGCCACGGGCGGCGCACGGGCACGCTGTCCAACCTGCATCTGGGGGCGCTGCGGCCGGACGGCACGTTCGCGATGCTCGGCAAGACCTTCAAGGGCCTCACGGACGCGATGCTGGCGTGGCAGACCGAGCGGCTGCGCGAACTGGCCGTCGACGACGACGGGTTCACCGTGCGGGTGCGTCCCGAGCTGGTGGTGGAGATCGCGTACGACGGGCTCCAGCGCTCCACCCGCTACCCGGCGGGGGTGGCGCTGCGGTTCGCCCGGGTGCTGCGCCACCGGCCCGACAAGCGGCCCCAGGACGCGGACACGGTGGAGACGGTGCTTGCGGGCCGGGACTGACCGGCCCCGGCTGCCGCCCGCCCGTCCGTCCCGCGGGGGTGCGGACGGACGGGCGGCAGGCGGCGGCGCTACTGGGCCCAGCCGCGCGGCACGACGGCCGAGTCGACCGACGGCAGGGAGCGCCAGTCGGCGGAGACGATGCTCGCGTGGTCCTGGGCGAGCAGGCCGAGCCGGTCCCTGGCCTCCTGCTCCGTGGGGTTGGTGCCGTCGATGGCGGGGGCGACGTTCTGGGCGTCGGTCAGCACCACGAAGTAGTGGTTCTCGTCGTACCAGTCGAGGTCGATGCCGTTGGTCACGAAGCCGTTGGCGTCGGTGTCGAAGAACACGAACCAGGGGCGCAGGGTGGTGTCGGCGTAGCGGGTGCGGGGGTCGCCCGGCGTGTTGACGGTGTGCACGGCGGGGAAGGCGGCGGCCTGCGCCAGGTTGCCGGCGGCCTGGAGGTCGCGCAGGTGGGTCGCGTACTCCTGGTCGGTCCACAGGTGGTCGAAGGGGTTCTGCTCCTCGACCGTGCCCGGTATCAGCTCGAAGACGAACTTGCCGCGCAGCTGCGCCCTGGTCGGCCAGGCGCCGGCGGTCGCGGCCGCGTCGAGGGTGGGGTACGTGCCCCCCGTCAGGTCGGCGGGGCGGAAGACGGAGCCGCCCAGCTTGCTGTTGACGAGCGCGTCGAACTCGTCGGGGCCGCGGCCCTGGTTCGCGAGGAAGCCGTCCTTCATCTCCACCTTGACGACGACCGGCGCGTGGTCGGGGTGCGCGTCGCTCCACGTCTTCAGGTCGGTGAGGCAGCCGGCCAGGTCCTTGTCGGTGGAGCCGGAGGTCAGGCCCGCGACGGTGGTGGCGCCCGTGCAGTTGTCGCTGTTGCCCACGGGGTCGTGGGAGACCCGGAAGGCGGGGCCGGCGAGGTTGGTCCAGGTGTCGAGCTCGATCAGCCCGGCCCCGGTGTCGAGCCCGTCCGCGAGGTACGGGAAGGCCGCCGGGTCGTAGGTGTTGTGGATGCCGACGGCCGTCGACCGGGAGTACGGCAGCTGCTGCACGTCGGCCGCCGAGGCCGGGGAGCCCAGCAGGGCGACGAGGGCGGCGGCGCCTGCGACGGTGGCGGCACGGACGGATCTGGCCATGGGGGTACGTCCTTAGGGGTGCATGGATGGGGCATGCCGGTGGTGCCAAACAGCCAAGAGAGTAAGCGAGTTCGGTGACGAGCGGGAGGACGCGGCCTTACCGGGACGCGGCCCGGCGGCCGACGAGCTCGGCGAGTCCGCGCTGGGTCACCGCCACCACGGCCCGGTCGCCTGCTGCAAGGACGTAGTCGCCGGGCGGCACGGGAGCGCCGGGTCCCCTGCGCTCGGCCGGCCGCTCCACCGCCACCACCCGGTAGGCGCCGGGGGTGAACACGTCGTCCACGGCGCGCCCTTCGAGCTGCGGGTGGCCCTCGACCTCCAGGGTCGCGATGAGCAGGACGCCCCGCTCGACCGGGATCGCGCCGACGATCTGCCGGCCCAGCATCGCCACCGCGAAGGCCGGGGCGGCGAGCGCGGACACACTGCGGCTGCGGGTCAGCGCCGCCGGATAGGCGGTGCGCATCGTGCGGTAGACGGCCGTCGCGAAATCGTCGTCGTACAGGCGCAGCGCGACCCGCAGGTTCGGCACGAGGGAGCGGGCGCCCAGCACGGCCTCAAGGTTGGTGGTGTCCTTGCTGGTGAGGGCGAGGAGCGCGGCGGCACGCTCGATGCCCGCGGCCTCCAGGACCCCTTCCTGGGTGACGTCGCCGATGACGGTCGGCACCCGCAGGCCCCTGGCCACCGGGATGCCGCGCGCGTTCGGGTCGGCCTCCACGCAGACCACAGGGATGTCAAGGGCCCGCAGTTCGCGCAGGACCCGCCCGCCGACCTTGCCGAGCCCGAGGAGTACGACATGGCCGGAAAGGCCGCGGCTCGGGCGGCGCAGCGACGAGGCCGTGCGGTAGGTGCCGAACACCTCAAGCACGGCGGCCGTGACCAGCGGCAGCAGCAGAAGGCCGGCGAACCCGGCGAGGAGCTGGAGGAGTTGGCGGCTTAGGGAGGAGCCGAGCGCCGGGTCGTCGATGGCGAACAGGTCGAGGAGTACGAGGTAGAGGGCGCCCTGCGGGGTGGTGCCGGTGAGGCCCCAGGTGGCGAACGCCAGGGCGGCGACGGCGGCGCTGATGCCCGCGAAGGACCAGCGCACCTGCCGGGAGAAGATCGCGGCGAGCGGCGCGCCGCGGCCGGCCGGCCGGGTGGTGCCCTCCCCCGCCGACGCGACCTGTTCGAGCACGACCCGGCCGCGCTCCGCGGCCGAGGCCACCGCCGCGTCGTCCGGCAGGAGTTCCGGGCTGTCGCCGCCGCGGTAGGGCGCGCCCGCGCCGGTGGTGCCGGTGGACAGCAGGGCCAGTGTGGCGAGCGGGGGCTGTGGGGCGCCGCCCTCGGTGGGGGCGCCCCGCTCCACGGCGCGCAGCAGGACGCCGCCCGCGACGATGGCCCTGCTGGTGCCGGCGACGGCGGTCGCGGCGAGCGCGGGAGCGGCGGTGGCGATGTCGGAGAGCACGGTGGTGAGGGAGCCCGCGGCGGCCGCCTGCGGGCCCTGGCCGCCGTCCGCGGCGGCGCCCGCCTGGTCGAGGAGGTCGGCGAGCTGCTCGCCGAGCCTGCGGTTGTAGAGCCTGATGACCAGCCGCAGGCCGGGGTTGGCGCGGCGGGCCGCGAGGGCGGCCCTGATGTTCGCCTCGTCGTCCTCGTAGGCGAGGGCGAGGGCGGCGGCGTCCGCGATGCCCGCCTCGGCCAGGACGTCCTCGCGGGGCTCGGCCGCCTCGATGACCCGGAGGGTGGGGTCGCCCCTGCGGGCGGCGAACCACGCGCGCCGCGACTCGACGGTGGCGGTGGACGGCATGACGAGGACGACGCGTTCGCCGTAGAGCTCGTGGAGTTCGTTCGCGAGCCGCCTGGCCAGCCCGTCGTCACCGCACACGATCATGTGTCCTTCGTGGCCGCCCGCGCTCGCGCCGCCGCGGCCTGCGGCGGGGCGCTGGGACTGTCGGGGAAGAGGGGGCACGGCCCCCAGTCTGCCGAATCCACGTCAGCGCGCCGAGACCGCCCCGGCCGTGGACGGCGGCCGGGGCGGTGGCGACGGGCGCCCGGGGAGGGCGGCGCGGCGCCTCAGCGCACCCGGGTCACTTGTTGACGGAGTACGAGTGGGCTCCGGTGCCCGCGAGCGCCCCCTTGTCGACGATGAGGTACTCCTCGCGCACCGGCCTGCCCGCGAGGAAGCACTCAAGGATCTCACGGGTGCCGGCCGCGTAGCGGGCCTGCGCGGAGAGTGAGGAGCCGGAGATGTGCGGGGTCATGCCGTGGTGGGGCATGGTGCGCCAGGGGTGGTCGGCGGGGGCGGGCTGGGGGAACCATACGTCGCCCGCGTAGCCCGCGAGCTGCCCGCTGCGCAGCGCGCGGTCCACGGCGTCCCGGTCGGCGATCTTCGCGCGTGCGGTGTTGATGAGGTAGGTGCCGCGCTTCATCGTGGAGATGAGCTTGTCGTCGAACAGGCCCTCGGTCTCCGGGTGCAGGGGCGCGTTGACGGTGACGACGTCGCAGTGCGGGACCATGTCCTGGGCGCTGGCGTGCCAGGTCAGGTTGAGCCCGCGCTCGACCTCCTCGGGCAGCCGGTGCCGGTCGGTGTAGTGGAGCACGACGTCGAACGGCGCGAGGCGGCGCAGCACGGCGAGGCCGATGCGCCCCGCGGCGACCGTTCCGACGTGCATGCCCTCCAGGTCGTAGGAGCGCGCGACGCAGTCCGCGATGTTCCAGCCGCCGTCCAGCACCCACTGGTGTGAGGGGAGGTAGTTGCGCACGAGCGAGAGGATCATCATGACGACGTGCTCGGCGACGCTGATGCTGTTGGAGAAGGTGACCTCGGCGACGGTGAGGCCGTGCGCGACGGCCGCGTCCAGGTCGGTGTGGTCGGAGCCGATGCCCGCGGTGACCACCAGCTTGAGGTTCCGCGCCTTCGCGATGCGCTCCGCGGTGAGGTAGGCGGGCCAGAACGGCTGGGAGATGACGATGTCCGCGTCGGGCAGCTCCCGCTCGAAGACCGAGTTTTCGCCGTCCTTGTCCGAGGTGACCACGAGGGTGTGGCCGTTCGCCTCCAGCCAGTCCCGCAGGCCGAGGGCGCCGGAGACGCTGCCGAGGAGCTGACCGGGCGTGAAGTCGACGGCCTCGGGGGTGGGTGCGGTCTGGCCCCCGGGGTAGCGGGTGATGACCGGGATGTCGTCCCTGGCGTAGGTGGTCGGATATCCGTCGACCGGGTCGTCGTACAGCACGCACAGCACCTTCGCCATGGCAGGCTCCTCATCCGGGGGTCGCGTCGTCCGTTCGTTGCGGGAACGTGTCTCCACGGTGGCGGCGGCGCGCGGCCCGGGTCAAAGTGAAAGTACCTGTACGGGCATAGTCGGCGGCTATCACCGCAGGCGGCCGCCCTCACCCTTGGACTTGTCCTTCTTTCAGGGGCGTTGCAGGTACACGTCGAGCAGCTGGTCGAGCGCCTCGCGGACCCCGGCCTGCCGTGCGGTCTCCAGCAGGGCGCGGGCGAGCAGGGGCTCGGGGTGGCGGTCCGCGACGACGAGGCCGACGCGCGGCCCGTGGTGCGGGCGGGCGAGCGGCAGGACGCGCATGCCCTCGGGCACGCCGAACATGTGCAGCCAGGCGTGGGAGATGACACTGGACCAGTGGCCCGTGGACAGGTGCGCGTACAGCCCTGCGACGGAGTCGGTCTCGACCGAGGGGGTCACCGCGCCGACGCCGTCGGCCGCGAAGTACTCGTCCATGATGCGCCGGTTGCGCATCTGCGGGGTGAGCAGGCACAGCGGGAGCCGCGCGATCTCCGACCACTGGGCGCCGCTCTCGGCGGTGAGCGGCCCGTCCTTCGGGGTGAGGAGGAGGTAGCGCTCCTCGTACAGCGGGGTCCTGCGCACCCTGCCGAGGCTGTCGTCGTCGAGGTAGGTGAGGGCGATGTCGAGTTCGAACTCGGCCAGGCGGTGGGTGATGTCGCGGGACGGCAGCGAGTCGATGACGACCCGGGCGCGCGGGTGCCGTTCGCAGAAGGGCGTGGTGAGCAGGGACGCGACGGTCAGCGCGGTGGGGATGGCGCCGAGCCGCAGGGTGCCGACGAGACCGCCGCGCAGGGCGGAGAGCTCGTGCCGCAGCGCGTCGCGCTCCGCGAGGATGCGGTGGGCCCACAGCAGCACCCGCTCGCCTTCGGGGGTGAGCCCCTCGAAGCGGCGGCCCCTGCGCACGATGGGCACGTCGAGTTCGCGCTCCAGCTTGCGGATGGCGGCGGACAGGGAGGGCTGTGAGACGTAGCACGCCTCGGCGGCGCGGGCGAAGTGGCGCTCCCTCGCGAGGGCGACCAGGTACTCCAGTTGGCGCAGCAGCACGGCCCTCTCCCCGCTCCCCCACCGGTGCCTGTCCGGTGGCCTGGTTCAGAGTGCCACGAGGGTGACCTCGGTGGCCTTCACGCTGGTCCATACCCGTGTTCCGTCGGCGAGGGCGAGTTCCGCCGCGGCGGCCGGGGTGATCTCGGCGACCAGGTCGGGCACCTCGTCTGAGGTGACGAGGACGCGCAGCCTGCTGCCGCTCGCGGTGATCTCCCGTACGGTGCCCGGCCACACGTTGCGCGGGCTGCCCTCGGGCCGTGCGCGGTGCAGGGCGACGGCCTCGGGGCTGATGACGGCGAGCGCGGCGGCGCCCTCGGGGGGCGGCTCGGCGACGACGAGGCGGCCGTGGGGCGCGACGTCGAGGGCGCCGCCCCCGCTGGTGCAGGACCAGGCGTTGCGGCCGAGCATCCGGGCCACCCAGGGCGAGCGGGGGTGGCGGCTGACCTCGGCGGGCTCGGCGTCCTGGAGGGTCCTGCCGGCGTCGAGCACGAGGACGCGGTCGGCGAGCGACACGGCCTCGACCGGGTCGTGGGTGACGAGGAGGCAGACCCCGCCGAAGCCTCCGAGGTGGCCCCTGAGCGTGTGTCTGACGTGGGCGCGGGTGGTCTGGTCGAGTGCGGCGAGCGGCTCGTCGAGGAGCAGCAGGCGGGGCCTGGCGGCGAGCGCGCGGGCCAGGGCGACGCGCTGGGCCTGTCCGCCGGAGAGTTCGTGGGGCCTGCGGTGGGCGAGGTGGCCGACGCCGAGCCGGTCGAGCCACTCCCGCGCGGCGCGGCGGGCCTCGGCGCGGGCGACGCCGTGCGCGCGCAGCCCGTAGGCGGTGTTGGCGAGCGCGTTCAGGTGCGGGAACAGGGCGCCGCTCTGCGGCACCCAGGCGACGCCCCGCTTGTGCGGGGGCAGCCGGGTGACGTCCTGCCCGCCGAGGCGCAGTGCGGCGTGGGCCCTGGGGGTGAGGCCGAGCAGGGCGCGCAGCAGGGTGGTCTTGCCCGCCCCGTTGGGCCCGACGACGGCGATGGTGGTGCCGCCGTCCGCTGCGAGCGTGAGGCGGTTGAAGCCGGTGACGTCGGCGTGCAGGTCCCACCGTTCGGCCGGCGGGGGCGGCGCGTCCGCGGCGGGCGGCGGCGCGGTGTGCGCCTCGGCGGGTTCGTCGGCCTGCCGGGCCTCGGCCGGGCCCCGGCCGCCGCCGCCCACGCCGGCCCAGCGGCCACGCAGGCCGACGAGGACGACCATGGCGATGACGAGCAGCAGCAGCGAGACGGAGGTCGCGGCCTCTGGCGAGTCCTGGAGCAGCAGGTAGACCTGGAGCGGCAGGGTCTGGGTGGTGCCGGGGAGGTTGCCCGCGAAGGTGATGGTGGCACCGAACTCGCCGAGCGCGCGGGCCCAGGTGAGGGCGGAGCCCGCGGCGAGGCCGGGGGCGACCATCGGCAGGGTGACGGTGAGGAAGACCCGGAGGGGCGAGGCGCCGAGCGAGGCCGCGGTCTCCTCGTAGGCGGGCCGCAGCCCGGCGAGGGTGCCTTCGAGGCTGATGACGAGGAACGGCATCGCGACGAAGGCCGCGGCGACGACGGCGCCCGAGGTGTGGAAGGTCAGGACGATACCGAAGGTGTGCTCCAGGAAGGGCCCGATCAGTCCGCGCCTGCCGAACCCGAGCAGCAGCGCCACGCCGCCCACGGTGGGCGGCAGGACCATCGGCAGCAGCACCAGGGAGCGCACCAGGGTCTTGCCGGGGAAGTCGACGCGGGCGAGCAGCCAGGCGAGCGGCACCCCGAACAGCAGCGAGAGGCCGAGGGCGCTGAAGGATACGACCAGCGAGAGCTTCAGCGCGAGCACGGTGTCGTGGCTGGTGAGGTGGTGCCACAGCGCGCCCCACTCGGTCTGGGTGACGACGGCGACGAGCGGCAGCAGCAGGAACGCCACCGCGAGCAGCGCGGGCAGTGCGAGGGCGATCGGGGCGCCCGCGCCGCGCGTGCGGGCGCGCGTGGTCCTGTTCATCCGGTGGGTC
Source organism: Streptomyces tremellae (assembly GCF_039540215.1). Lineage (NCBI taxonomy): Bacteria > Bacillati > Actinomycetota > Actinomycetes > Kitasatosporales > Streptomycetaceae > Streptomyces > Streptomyces tremellae. The sequence continues at coordinate 20,064 of NZ_BAABEP010000047.1, read as the reverse complement.
CTGACCTGGGTGCGCCGTGGGGGTTGCGCCTGAGGGGGGTGGGCAGCGCCGCGCCGCCCGGCGAGCGGGGCCGGGCGGCGCGGCGCGGGCGTTGCGGCGCCTACGGCTGCTGGAAGCCCGCCTTCTGGAGGATGGACTGGGCCTCGGGGGTGCTCAGCCACTTCACGAAGGCCTGCGCGGCGGCGGACTGCTTGGAGTCCTTGATGGCCGCGGCCGGGTAGGACGCTACGGCGTTCTGGCTGTCGGGGATGGTGACGGTGTCGACCTTGCCGGGCGCGGTGGCCGCGTCGGTCTTGTAGACGATGCCCGCGTCCGCGCTGGTCTCGACCTTCGTCAGGACGGAGCGTACGTCGGTCTCCTCGGACTTCGGGTGGACCGTGACGTGCTGCTTCTTCAGGACCTGGGCGGCGTAGTTGCCGACGGGCACCGAGGGCGCGGCGAGCACGACGGAGAGCTTGGGGTTCGCGAGGTCCTTGAGGGAGCCCACGTGGTCGGGGTTGCCCTTCTGGGTGACGATCACCAGGCGGTTCTTGGCGATGACCGTCTGCGGGCCGACCTCGGACTTCGCGCTGTCCATGGTCTTGGTGTCGGCGGTGACCAGCACGTCGGCGGGGGCGCCCTGCTTGACCTGGGCGACCAGGTCCTGCGACCCGGCGAAGGAGAACTTCACCTTCGTGCCGGGGTTCTCCTTCATGTATGTGTCGCCCGCGGTCTTGAACACGTCCGTCAGGGACGCGGCGGCCAGCACGGTCAGGTCGGCCGCGGGTGCCTTGCCCGACGCGGACGCGGACGCGCCCGAGTCGGCCTTCTTCCCGTTGTCGTCGCTGCTGCCGCAGGCCGCGGCGAGCGGCAGCACGAGTGCGGCCACGGCGGCGGCCGCGGCACGGCGGCGGATGACACGATCCATGGGCGGGTGACTCCTTCGGCGGTGCGGGCCACCGGGCCCGCGGGGGGATGGGGGCGGGGCGCCGGGGACGGGCGACGCCGGTCGTACGACGGCGGCTCAGGCGCGGTCGACGTGCACGTTGGTGGCCTTGACGCGGGCGGTCGCCCGCATGCCGACCTCCAGGCCGAGTTCCTCGACGGCTTCCCGGGTGAGCAGCGACACCAGGCGGTGCGGGCCCGCCTGGATCTCCACCTGGGCGGCCACGTCGCCCAGCCTGACCGCGGTGACGATGCCGGGGAACGCGTTGCGCACCGACGTGTCGGACGCCTCGTCCTCCTCGCCGTCGCCCTGGGCCAGTTCGACGGAGAAGGCGGCGAGGTCGCGGCCACCGATGAGGCGGCGGCCGCTGTCGTCACGGTGCGTGGCGACCCTGCCTGCGTCGGCCCAGCGGCGCGCCGTGTCGGGACTCACCCCGAGCAGCCTGGCCGCCTGACCGATTGTGTACGACTGCATACGCGCCAACATAGGCCGCGTGGCCTGGCATTTACAAGCCGTTGTGGAATGGCACATCGCACCTGCGGCCCGGCACGGAGGAAGGCACAGGAAGTGTTGGTCAGTTCTTGACGCACCGCAGGACGACGAACTTGGGATCGCTCGCCGCGACCTCGCAATTGCCGAACAGGCGCCGCAGTTTGGCGTGGTATCCGAGGTGCCTGTTGCCCACGACCCACAGCTCGCCGCCGGGGCGCAGCGCGCTGCGCGCCCCGGTGAACATGCGCCGGGCCGTGCTGTCGCTGGTGGCCTGGTGGCTGTGGAACGGCGGGTTGTTGAGGACCAGGTCCACACTGCCGGGCGGCATGTCGGCGAGCCCGTCGCCGAGCACGAAGTCGGCCGCGGTCGCGGGCTCTTGGGGCGATGCGAGGTTGAGCCGGTAGGTGGCCTCCGCCGAGGCGAGGGCGCCGTACGACTCGTCGACGAACGTGACGCGGGCGTGCGGGTTGGCGAGCGCGGCGGCGGTGCCGACGACGCCGTTGCCGCAGCCGAGGTCCACCACGTGGTCGGGCCCATGCCGTGCGGGCAGATGGCGCAGGAAGAACCGGGTGCCGATGTCGAGCCGCTCGGCGCTGAAGACCCCGGCGTGGGCGACGACCGCGCGCCCCGCGAGAGGCCCCGTGTCGCGGGGCAGTTCGTAGCGGACGGGCCAGGCGCCCGCGGCGCCGGGGGCGGCCGCCCCGACCCGGTCGGCGGCGGGGGTGGTGAGGATGAGGCGGGCCTTGCGCCGTGCCAGGGTCGTCCTGGTGGGCCCGAGGATCCCGGTGAAGAGGTTCAGGGTCGAGGTGTGGATCTCGGTGGTGCGTCCGGTGCCGAGGACCAGGGTGCCGGGGTGCAGCGCGGGGGCGAGCCGGTGCAGCTGGTCCTCCAGCAGGCCGAGGCTCTTGGGGACGCGGACGACGAGCACGTCGAGGCGCGGGGGCGGGGTGGCGAGGGTGGACGCGAGGCGCACCGCGCCGTGGCCGATCCCGGCACGGCTCAGGTTGGCGCGGGTCGCGCACTGGGTGAGGTACGAGTCGGTGATCTGGACGAGCCGCCCGGTGGCGAGCTGTTCGATCCTGGCGCCCGCGAGCGCAGTGGTGAGGGCGCCCCACCGGTCGCCGAGGACGGCGGTGGGTCCCGTCAGGTCCGCGCCTGTCTCCGCGAGGTGTTCGAGGGCGTAGGCGTCGGCGCCGTCCCAGGCGCGCAGCGGGTCACGCGGGTCTTCGGGGTAGCGGGTGAGTACGTACTCGCCCCAGGGCGTCGTCAAATCGTTCATGGTGGTCAGCAGGCTAGCCGCCGCGGTCCCCGTGCCCACGGCCGCGGGCGGCTCTGCGGGCCCGGTCGAGGGCGGCCTGCGCCTGGGGGCGGCCCAGCACGGCGGCGAACTCGGACCTGGCGATCTCCAGGACCACGTCGGCGCTGGCCGGGGGCCGCGGGTCGTCCCGCAGGGCGATGTCCGCGGCGGCGCGCGCGAGGATGTCGTCGTCGGGGGCCGTGCCGGGCCGTGAGAGCGAGCGCAGCACCTGGAGCCAGAGGGCGGGCATGGCGTCACTTTCCTTCGTTCCCCGTGTGGACGGTCCGCCACCTTCCGTGACGAGCATCGCACGCGTGGTCCGCCCGTACGGCCTCTTCCGGCGAAACGGCGGTGCCCGGACGGGCACGGCAGCGCCGCGCGGAGCAGGTACGCGCGGCGCGGCGGCGCGCGTCACCAGTCGTGCAGGGTCCCGTCGAGCAGCCGGTTGACGGGCAGGTAGGCGGGCTCGTACGGGAAGCGCGCGGCGGCCTCCGCGTCGAGGTCGACGCCGAGCCCCGGCTGCTCCGAGGGGTGCAGCGCGCCGCCTTCGAAGGTGTACGAGGGCCGGAAGACCTCCAGGGTCTCGGCCGTGTGCCGGGTGTACTCCTGGATGCCGAAGTTGTGCACGGCGAGGTCGAGGTGGACCGCCGCCGCCATGCCCACGGGCGAGATGTCGGCGGGGCCGTGGATACCCGACCTGGCGCCGTGCACGGCGGCGAGGTCGAGGAGCTTGCGCAGCCCGGTCACACCGCCCGCGTGGGTGACGGCGGAGCGCACGAAGTCGATGAGCCGCTCCGAGAGCAGCGGCCCGTAGTCGTACACGGAGTTGAAGACCTCGCCGAGGGCGAGCGGGGTGGTGGTGTGCCCGCGCACGAGGCGCAGCGCCGTGGGGTCCTCCGCGGGGGTGGCGTCTTCGAGCCAGAACAGGTCGTAGGGCTCCAGGTCCTTGCCGAGGCGCGCGGCCTGGATGGGGGTGAGCCGGTGGTGGCCGTCGTGCAGCAGCGGCAGCTCGGGGCCGAACTCGGCGCGCACGGCCTCGAAGACGCGCGGGATGTGGCGCAGGTACGCGGCGGTGTCCCAGGTCTCCTCGTGGGGCCTCGGGTGGCCGCCGGACGCGGTTCCCGCGGTGCGCGTGGGGTCGTCCACGCCGTAGACGGAGTCGAGGCCGGGTACGCCGGACTGGACGCGTACGGCGCGGTAGCCCTCGGCGCGCACCGCGCGCACGGAGTCGAGGATCTCGGGTATGTCGCGCCCCGAGGCGTGCCCGTAGGCGAGGGCGCCGGTGCGGGAGGCCCCGCCGAGCAGCTGGTAGAGCGGCATGCCCGCGGCCTTCGCCTTGATGTCCCACAGGGCGGTGTCGACGGCTGCGACGGCGGCCATCGTCACCGGGCCGCGCCGCCAGTAGGCGCCCCGGTACAGGTACTGCCAGGTGTCCTCGATGCGGCCCGCGTCGCGCCCGGTGAGCAGCGGGGCGACGTGGTCGCGCAGGTACGAGGCGACGGCGAGTTCGCGTCCGTTGAGGGTGGCGTCGCCGACGCCGGTGAGGCCGTCGTCGGTGGTGATGCGGAGGGTGACGAAGTTGCGGCCTGGGCCGGTGACGACGGTGTCGGCTGCGATGATCCTCATTCGGGCGCGGCTCCTGTCGGAAACGTGATCACGCGGGCTGGGCGGCCCGGTGCGCGGGGGCGACCGCGCGCGACCAGCATGCCTCCGGTGATCTCCGGGCGGAATCCCGCGGCGCGGCCGGCCCGCGGGGCCCCGCGGGCTCAGCGCTGCTCGGATCCCGCCGCCTCGCGGGGGCCCATGACGCGGGTGCCTGCCAACAGGAGGGCGACGTCGTCCTCGGCGGAGCCCCGTCCGTCAGGGCCCGGCAGGACCCCGCGGGCCCTGCGGGGCGTGAGGGTGTCCGTGATGTGCGAGCACAGCGCCTGGAGGGTGGGCGCCGGGCAGGAGAGCGCGGCGGCGAACCGGTCGAGCCCCGCGTCGATGTCGGCGGTGCGGGTCTCGATCAGCCCGTCCGTGTAGAGCGCGACCACGCTGCCCTCGTCCAGCTCGACGGTGGCCGACTCGTAGGCGGCGGTACCGAGGCCGATGGGCGGCCCTGTCGGTACGTCCGCGAAGGTCACCTCGCCGCCCGGGGCCCTGAGGGCGGGCGGCGGGTGTCCTGCCGACGCCAGCTCGCAGCGCCGGGAGACCGGGTCGTACACCGCGTAGGCGCAGGTACAGCTCATGACGGGGCCTGGGCCGCCCGCCAGGTCGCGCTCGTCCGACATCTGCAGGACGCGCCGCTCCAGGCGTGCGAGCAGCTCGGCGGGGGGCAGGTCCAGGTCGGCCAGGGTGCCCATGGCGGTACGCAACTGCCCCATGAGGGCTGCCGCGTTGATACCGTGGCCCACCACGTCGCCGATCATCAGGCCGACCCGGGCGCGCGGCAGGGGGAGCACGTCGAACCAGTCGCCGCCGACGCCCTCGTGCACGTCGGCGGGCAGGTAGCGGGAGGCGAGTTCGACCCCCGGGCCCCCGTACAGGGCGTGCGGCAGGAGATTGCGCTGGAGGGCGACGGCCGCCTCGCGCTCCCGCGTGTAGCGGCGGGCGTTGTCGAGGCTGAGCGCGGCCCGCCCCACCAGTTCCTCGATCAGGAGCTGGTCGTCCCTGGAGAACGGGTTGCGGTTCTCCGAGCGTACGAACACCGCCACGCCGAGGATGGTGCCGCGCGCCTGGAGCGGCACGATGATCAGGGAGTGCATACCCGTCGCCGCGGCCACTCTCGCGCGCCGCGGGTCCCGGGCGAACCAGGTGTCCAGCGAGGTGTCCAGGACCGGTTCGAAGTGGGTCCTGCCGGTCGTCAGCACTCGGGTGAACGGGGACGACGGCGGGACGAACACCGCCTCGCCGATCCGCCAGACCGACTCGGGGGCGCCCTCGTGCACCGAGGCGACCCCGGCCCTGCGGAAGACGGGGATGCTCGCCTCAGAGGCCGGCAGCCGCTTCAGCGGCTCCTCGCCGAGCGGCACGGTGTCGCCGAGGTCGACGGTGACGTAGTCGGCGAGCAGCGGCACGGCGGCGTCGGCGAGTTCCTGGGCCGTCCTGCGCACGTCGAGCGTGGTGCCGATGCTGCCGCTGACCCGGCCGAGGGTGAGGAGGTGCTGGCGGGCGAGGGACTTGCCGATGTCGGTCGCCATGTTGCAGACGCCGAGGGGCCGCCCGTCGGCGCCGTCGAGGCGGAAGTACGAGGCGGACAGCACGCGGTCCTCCGACTCGCCCGGCACCCGCCAGGTGTACTCCCGCTCGATCACCGGCTCACCGGTCCTGAGCACCTGCCGCATCGCCTCGGCGATCGCCCGGCCCGCCGCGCCCGGCTGCACCTCGGTCATCAGACGGCCGAGGCGCTCCCTGCGCAGGAAGCCGTCCTGCCGCTCGGCCGTGCCGTTCAGCCAGATGCAGCGCAGGTCGGTGTCCCAGATGGACAGGCCGACCGGGGCGCGGGCGAGGAGCGCCACCGAGACAGGGGAGCGAGCGGGCGGCCAGGCGGACGCGCCCGAGGGGTCGCGCGCCGAGACCAGCCAGTCGGTGCGGCCCTCGCCGGTGAGCGGCACGGCCTCGATCGCGGCCCGGAGCACGGTGCCGTCCTTGCGGCGCAGGTCGAGCCGGCCGGACCAGGGCTCGCGGGCCCTGGCCCTGGTGCGCCAGGCCCGCGTCCACGCGGCTCCCCCGCCGCCCTCGCCCGCGCCCGCGACCAGCGCCGTGAGCGGACGGCCGACCACGTCGGGCGCGCGGTGGCCGAGCAGTTCGCGGGCGGTCGCCGTCCAGGCGATCACCGTGCCCCCGTCGTCGACCACCGCGGTCGCCGCGTCGGCGAGCCGTGCCGCCCGTGCCGTCCGGTCTTCCGTCGTTGCGGCCATCACCTGTGTCCCGTCACCTGGTGTGCGGGCGGCCACCCACCGCCCCTTCTGCCCCCTTACAGGCTGGTATGCCCCTGTGTTCCATAGTGCGGCAGGCGGGCCGGGAACGGGCGGGACGGACGGCGCGGGAGGCCTCAGACGCGTTCGCCGGCGGTGCGGCCCGCCGCGGCCCCGGCGTGCGCGGCGACGAGCAGGGCAGCCGCCGAGCGGGCCTGCGCGGCGGGTTCCGGCGTGCCGAAGATGGCGGCGGTGACCATGGCGCCCTCGGCGAGCAGCAGCAGATGGTCGGCGAGGTCGCCCGGCAGGCCCGCGGCGTCGGCCAACCGCACGAGATAGGCGCGGAACGCCGCCTTGTGGGCCCGCGCGAGGGCGGCGACAGCCGCACTGGTCGCGCCGAGTTCCCCGTACGAGTTGATCCAGGCGCAGCCGCGGAAGTCGGGCTCGCGGAACCAGGCGCCGAGGTGGTCGAAGACGGCGAGGACGCGCTCGACGGGGTCGCTCTCGCGGTCCACGCGGTCCGCGAGCCTGCGGCGCCAGGCCACGTCGCGCCGCTCCAGATACGCCTGGACGAGCTGGTCCTTGGCCGGGAACAGCTGGTAGAGCCGCTTGAGCGAGACGCCGGACGCGGTCCGTATCTCGTCCATGCCCACGGTCTGGATCCCGCGCCCGTAGAACAGCCGCTCCGCCGCGTCCAGCGCCTGCTGACGGGCGGTCGTGCCATCCATGGTGCCGTCCCACTCCTCGTCCGCGCTTGACCGGGCATCCGGTGGATACCTACCGTATCAGCGGAGCGGAGAACGCACGTTCTCCGCATGTCGGAAGGTGTGTGTCCGCATGAGTACTCGACCCCCGCTCCCCCCGTTCACGGAGGAGACCGCCCGGCAGAAGGTCCAGGCGGCGGAGGACGCCTGGAACACCCGCGACCCGGAGAAGGTGTCGCTCGCCTACACCGAGGACTCGGTGTGGCGCAATCGCGACCGGTTCGTCACGGGCCGCGAGGCGATCGTGGCGCTGCTCACGGACAAGTGGAACCGCGAGCTGGACTACGCCCTGCGCAAGGAGCTGTGGGCGTTCACCGGCAACCGCATCGCGGTGCGCTTCCAGTACGAGTGCCGCGACGCCGGCGGCCAGTGGTGGCGCTCGTACGGCAACGAGCTGTGGGAGTTCGACGAGCGGGGGCTGATGGCGCGCCGGGAGGCCAGCATCAACGACGTGCCCATCGAGGAGGCCGGGCGGCGCATCCTCGGGCCGCGGCCGGAGGCGGAGCGCGGGGTGCCCTTCCCGGTCAGGTAGCCGCGGGACCCGTACCACTCCGGGTGCGCGGCGCGCCCGGCTGGGTACGTCCCTCTCAGCCGCGCCGGCCGCCCGCCGGGGCCTCGGTGATGTCGAGGAACACCTGGTCGGCCTCCGGCCAGGTCCGGGTGATGCTGCTCTTGATGCGCTCGCAGACCAGCTCGACCCGCTCGCTGTCCATGCCGGGCACGAGGTCGACGCGGGCCGCCACCAGCGCGGAGTCGAGGCCGAGCTTCATGGTGAGCAGGGCGGCGACGTTGTCGATCTCCGCCTGCTCCTCGATCAGGCTCCTGATCCGCCCGCGGGTCTGCTCGTCGACGGCCTCGCCGATCAGCTGGGCGCGGGCCTCGGAGCCGAGCCGGTAGGCGATGTAGACCAGGAGGGCGCCGATCGCGAAGGAGGCGCTCGCCTCCCAGACGATCTCGCCGGTGACCCAGTGCAGCACCATGCCTCCCATCGCGAGGATGACGCCGAGTACGGCGGTCGAGTCCTCGGCGAGCACCGTGCGCAGCGTGGGGTCCTCGGCCGCGCCCTTCTTCGCCGCGCGCAACTGGAGGACCGCCCTGGTGAGCGAGGTGCCCTCGGCGAGCAGCGCGACGGCGAGCACGATCAGGCCGACGAGATAGCCGGTGGAGCCCTCGTTCTCGTCGGACCCGAGGGCCTCGACGCCCTGGAAGAAGGAGAAGCAGCCGCCCATCACGAAGATGCCGACCGCCGCGAGGAGCGCCCAGAAGTAGCGCTCCTTGCCGTAGCCGAAGGGGTGGTCGCCGTCGGGCGCCTTGCGGCTGCGCCGCAGCGAGGCCAGGAGGAAGATCTCGTTCAGCGAGTCGGCGACGGAGTGCGCCGCCTCGGAGAGCAGCGCGGGGGAACCGGAGAGCAGGCCCCCGGCCGCCTTGGCGACGGCGATGACCAGGTTGGCACCGAGCGCCACCAGCACCGTGAGCCGCGTCGACCCGTCCGCCTCGTCCCGCCCGCCGCCCGTCTCTTCGGCGGCCTGCGAGCCGAGTCCGCGGGCGGCTGCGGCCGCTTCACCGCGCCCGGCCCCCGCGGCGTCGGCCGCCTTCCCGCCCTCCTCGCCGGCCGGTGCGCCGCGACCGCCGTCGCGGGTGTCCGCCGGTGTGCGGGTGCCGCAGGACTCGGGAGCGGCGGTGGCGGTGGCGTCGTGCCTCGGTGTGCGGCGGCGCGCGTCCGCGGCTTCGGTCCCCTGGTGCTCCATCGCCCGCCCCGTCTCCGCCCCGCCGTCTCCGGGGCCGTCACCACCGGCCGTACGCGGGAGTCCGGCCGGCGGCCGGGCGCGCACGGCGACCGCGTGCCCCCGCCCCCGGTGGGCAAACGCCGGTCAACGGGCGCGGCGGGCGGCGGTGGCCGGGGCGCGGTGCGGAGCGTACGGGAGGGTCCTGCGGTACCAGGGGGACCGTGGTGGCACCGGCCCCTCGCCCACGGCGGCTCGCGCGGCATGGGCCGGGCGGCTCCTCGGTTCACGCATCATCGCGTCCTCGAAGCGTCCCATCGCGACGACGACTCCGAGCATCGCGGGCGGGAAGAGAACGCCGCACAACATGGGTATGAGACCCATGGCCCAGCCCCTTCCTGGTTCGGCGGGCGGTTCCGGCCTCCTTCGAGTGCCTCGGCGGACGGGGTGCAAACACGCCCCCGGCGCGCTTTTCGCTCGGCCGGGTGAAGAAAACGCCGCTCGCGGCCGAGCCATGGTCATCAACTGGCGCCGACCGGGTACCCGGCTGCCATGAACGCACCGCACACACTTCACGCGCAGGACATCGTGCTCGCCGCGGGCAATTCGGCAGGCGTCTGGGCGTTCGTGATCGGACTGGTCGTGGTGGTCATCCTGGTCGGGGGCTTCTGGCTGGGGTTCCGTCGCAGGTCCGAGTTCAACCGCCACCCGGGGCCGAACGACCACCCCCGCAGGCCTGAGCACCAGAGCCATGTGGAGGGCTCGGCCGACGCCAACGAGAACTTCCCCGACGACGGCGGACGGCTCCTCCCGCACGAGCTCGGCGGCCACGGCGAGGAGGTCAAACCGCGCGACGAGCACGGGGAGAAACCCCAGGGCCCGCCGCCCCTGGCCTGATCCTGCCGCCCGGCGCGGGCACGCGGCACCAGCCGTGCGCCCGCGCCGGGCCGGTGTGCCGGTGTGCCATGGCCTCAGGACCCGGCGTGGTGGCGGGCCGTCCGCAGCCGGGCGTCGCGCTCGGCGCGGGTCGGGGCGAGCCTGGTGCGGACCCCCCTCGGCCCGGTAGCGCGGCGGCGCAGGACCGCACCGCTCACCACGGCGGCCACCAGCGCGCCCACCACGGCCGACAGCATGAGCGTGGTGAGCGGTCCTTCGGTGCCGGTACGGCGCCCGGCTTCGGGCATGTCCACGGGTCCCCCCGGTTCCGCGCGCCCCGTCCGGGCGCGCTCGGCGTCACATCCGGGTCCGAGTACCCCCCGCGAGCCGCTGAATGCCCAGGTCCCGCCACCGTGCTCGGCGGTGGCTACCGGATGCCGGCCGTACGGGCGGCCCCGTCGAGCACCTCGCGCAGCATGGCGGGCGTGAGGCGGCCGGTGAAGACGTTGCGCTGGCTCACGTGGTAACAGCCGAAGAGGTCGAGGGGCCGGCTGCCGGCGGGCCCGTCCAGGGTGATCCGTACGCCGTGGCCGAAGGCGGGGCGCGGCCGGGGCACGGCCCAGCCCGCGGCGGCGAGCACCGGGAGCAGCGCCTGCCAGCCGAACGCGCCGAGGACGACGACGGACCGCAGGGCGGGGGCGAGGAGTTCGAGCTCCCTGGCGAGCCACGGGCGGCAGGTGTCGCGCTCCCCCGGCGTGGGCCGGTTCTGCGGAGGCGCGCACCGCACGGGCGAGCTCATGCGCACCCCGCGCAGGGTGAGGCCGTCGTCGGCGGCCACCGGGTCGGGACGCGACGCGAGTCCGAGGTCGTACAGCGCGGCGCAGAGCACGTCGCCGGAGCGGTCGCCGGTGAACATGCGCCCGGTGCGGTTCGCGCCGTGTGCGGCGGGGGCGAGGCCCACGATCAGCAGGGGGGCGTCGGGCGGGCCGAAGCCGGGCACGGGTCGCGCCCAGTACTCCTGGCCGCGGTAGGCGGGCAGGTCGTCGCGGGCCTTCTCCTCCCGCCACCCGACCAGGCGCGGGCAGGCCGCGCAGCGGGGCACACGGGCGTCCAGGTCCGCCACGGTGGCGGCGGCGGGGGCCGCGGCACGGGGGTATGCGGGGTCGTCCGGGGCTCGCATTCGGGTGACGGTACCCGAGGCCGGCGGCCCCCGCCGTTCCGGGAAGCGGCCGAGAGGGAAGGGACGTGAGGTGTCCGACGTGCGGAAGAGTGTGAGGGCCGGGTTCGCGCGCCTGCTCAGGTTGCGCAGGCAGCCCGTGGCCGTGCAGATCCTGCGGTCGACGGCGGCGGCGACCATCTCGTTCGTCGTGGCGGAGCGGCTGTCCAACGAGGCAGCTCCGCTGACGGCGCCGCTGACCGCGCTGCTGGTGACGCAGGTGACGCTGTACTCGACCATCAGGCTCAGCCTGACCCGGGTCAACGCCGTGGTGACGGGCGTGCTGGTGGCCGTGGGGTTCAGCTCCCTGGTGGGCCTCGCCTGGTGGAGCCTCGCGTCGATCATCCTGCTCGCGTTGATCGTGGGGCGGCTGGTGCGCGCGGGCGACTTCGTCGTCGAGGTGGCGATCAGCGCGATGCTCGTCCTCGGTGTGACCCAGGTGCAGGTGGAGTCGACGGCGTGGACGCGGGTCCTCGACACACTGATCGGCGCGGGTGTGGGGCTCCTGTTCAACTTCCTGTTCATCCCGCCGGTGTGGGTGGACACGGCGGGCGAGTCCATCGAGGGCCTCGCGCGCCGGATGCGGCAGCTGCTGCTGCGGGTCAGCGACGGGCTGACGGACCGTACGACGGTGGAGACGGCCGCCGCCAGGCTGTACGAGGCGCGCCGCATCGACCAGGAGATCACCGACGTGGACGCGGAGCTGCGGCAGGCCGAGGAGAGCCTCCGGCTCAATCCGCGCGTACGGGAGGGCCTGCTGCACCGGGTGGTGCTGCGCACCGGCCTGGACACGCTGGAGATCTGCGCGGTGGTGGTGCGGGTGCTCGCCAGGTCGCTGACGGACCTGGCGAGGGAGCGCACGGACGAGCCGCTGTTCCCCCAGGAGACCGGCGCCGCGCTGGAGAACGCGATCGCGCGGGTCGCGGACGCGATCGTCAGCTTCGCCGTGCTGGTGACGTCGTCGGTGAGCGCGAGCGCGGAGCGTGCGGAGACCCGTCTCGCGGAGGATCTCGCGCAGGCGCGCCAGGAGCGCGAGCACGCGGCGCAGCTGCTGCTCTCGGTGGTCCAGGAGCACCCGCGGCAGTGGCAGTTGCACGGGGCGCTGCTCACGGAGCTGGACCGGATCCTCGACGAGCTGGACCTGGAGAACCGGTCGCAGCGGCTGATGGAGGGGCTGGACAGGTCGGCGCGCGAGCAGCGGGAGCGCTATCCGCGGCTGACCGAGGCGCGGTCCCGGGTGAGACGGTCGTGGCGGCGCGCCCGCGACCGGTGGGAGGCGCGCCGCGCGGTGGGCCGCGAGCGGCCCGGGAGCCGCGGGGAAAGCGGTTCCTGACGGTGCGTCAAGTAGGCGGTCCCGGCACACCGGGACGGCCGGCCCCCGTCCGCGCGGGGCGGTCCAGGCCGTCACCCCGACCCTTGACTCGTTCTTTACTCACCTATCGTTTAGTTGTGACAAACGGGGTCTGACGAGGGAGAGTTCGGTTCATTTCACCCCTGGCGGGCGGGGTTCAGGGCCGTTTCCGCCCTGCTCAAGCCGGGACATCCGGTGCGTCAGGGGCCGGTAGGGCCGCCGCGGTTGAAGGTATGCGCGGGGAGGGCGGTACTGTGCGCGCGCGACCGCCACCCTCGGCGGCGCAGTCATTCCGCGGAGGAAATCTGTGACTCGTTTCGGATCGCTCAGGCGCCCCGGTGCCCTGATATCGGTCGCGGCTGCGGGCGTGCTGGGCGTGGGCCTCGCGGCCGGCTCTGCGTCCGCGCACACGCCGCGCCTCGTGGTCGACTGCACCAGTGCGTCAGTCGACCTGTCCGCCTACAACGGCGGCGTCACCAACCACGTGAAGGTCACGGTCGAGGGTGACGCGTCGCTCGACGTCGACCAGGTCTTCGGCAGCGCGTTCCACAAGGACATCACGCTGCCCGACCACAGCTCGCCCCTGGCCGTCCACCTCGTGGTGACCGCGGGCGACGGCAAGCAGTACGACGTCGACCAGACCGAGACGGCGCCGGTCTGCCCGGGCCACTCGGCCCCGCCGTCGACGCCGCCGTCCAGCGCGCCGGCCTCGCCGTCGGCTCCGGCCAGCGCGCCGGCGAGCTCGGCCCCCGCGTCGCCGTCCGCCCCCGCGTCCTCCTCGGCGCCGGCCGTCCCGGCCGCCTCGCCGAGCCCGTCGGGCGACAACCTCGCGGAGACCGGTTCTTCGAGCTCCACGCCGATCATCGCCGGTGGCGCCGTGGTCGTCGTGCTGGCGGGCGCGGGCATCATGTGGGCCTCGCGCAGGCGCAGGGCCGCCCAGCACTGACGCCTGTCCCGGTGGGCGGCGCCGCGCGACCGGTTCAGCGATGACCGGGACTGCCCCGCTCCACCGGCCGCACCGGTCCACGGCCGGGTCTTCCGCCGCCGGCACCCGGCGGCGGCGGGACCGCCGGACCGCGGCCACAGGCAGGAAGCCGCCGGCCGCCCCTCCCGGGGCGTCCCGGCTGCTTCGTACGGTACGGAGCGGCGCGGCGGGGGACGCGGCGGCTCATCGGGACAGGCAGGGCAGACAGGGCCCCGTGGCGTGCGCGCCGCGGGGCCCTCGCACATCCGGGCGGCCCCGCCGGGTGCGGACCCCGGGCGCCGCGCCGACAATGGCGTCCATGGACCCGGTGACGGCACTCGACAGGATCGCGTTCCTGCTGGAGCGCGCGGGCGCCGAGACGTACCGGGTGCGGGCGTTCCGCACCGCGTCGTCGGTGGTGTCCGCGCTGCCGGAGGGCGAGCTCGCGCGCAGGCTCGCGGCGGGCACGCTGACGCGGCTCGCGGGCGTCGGGCCGCGCACGGCTGAGGTCGTGCGGGAGGCGGCGGACGGCGCGGTCCCCGGCTATCTGGCCCGGTTGGAGGCCGAGGCGGCTGACCGGTCCCCGGCCGGCGGCGAGCGGCTGCGCGCCGCGCTGCGCGGCGACTGCCATCTGCACTCCGACTGGTCGGACGGCGGCAGCCCGATCGAGGCGATGGGCCGCACGGCGATCGCGCTCGGCCACGAGTGGGCGGTGCTCACCGACCACTCCCCCAGGCTCACGGTGGCGCGCGGGCTCTCCGCGGGCCGGCTGCGGGAGCAGCTCGACGCCGTCGCAGAACTCAACGCGCGGTGGGCGCCGTTCCGGCTGCTGACCGGGATCGAGTGCGACATCCTCGACGACGGGACACTCGACCAGGACCCGGAACTCCTCGCACGGCTCGACGTGGTGGTGGCCTCGGTCCACTCGAAGCTGCGGATGGACCGCGCGGCCATGACGCGACGCATGGTGGCCGCCGTGCGCGACCCGCACACCGACGTGCTCGGGCACTGCACGGGACGGCTGCTGTCGGGGCGTGGGCGCCCCGAGTCGGAGTTCGACGCGGCGGCGGTGTTCGCCGCGTGCGCCGCGTCCGGCACCGCCGTCGAGATCAACTGCCGCCCCGAGCGCCTCGATCCACCGCGACGGCTGCTGCGCGCGGCGCTCGGAGCCGGCACCCTGTTCGCCGTTGACACCGACGCGCACGCGCCGGGCCAGCTCGACTGGCAGGGCTTCGGCTGCGCGCGGGCCGAGGAGTGCGGGGTGCCTGCGGAACGCGTCGTCACCACCTGGCCGGTGGGAGAACTCCTCGGCTGGGCGCACTGAGCGCACGGGCGGACTGCGGCCGGTGTCCGGGGGCAGACTCGCAGCGACGATCCGTCCCTCCGACGCGTGAAAGCGAGTGGTGCCCGATGACGTCACCGTCCGGTCCTTCCGAGTCCCGGGATCCGTCCGACCCCGCAGGCGGCCCCGGCCGGCCGGGCCAGTGGGACTCGGCGGGCGCCTCCGGCGGTCCGCACGGGGTGCCGCAGGCACCGCCGTACGCCGACCCGCCGAGGCCCGCACGCGGCAACGGCCTCGCGGTGGCCGCGCTGGTGCTCGGCATCGCCGCGGTCGTGCTCTTCTGGACGGTCTTCGGCGGCATCGTGCTCGGGCTGGTCGCGATCGTGCTCGGCGCCCTCGGCGCGCGCAGGGCCCGCACGGACGGCGCGCCCCGGCGCGGCATGGCGGTCACCGGACTGGTCCTCGGCGTGCTCGGCCTGATCGCGGGCGGCCTGATCCTCGCGCTCGGCGTCTCCTTCCTCAACTCGGACAGCTTCAAGAGCTACAGCGACTGCGTCAAGCACGCGCACAGCTCCTCCGACCGGCGCCAGTGCGCGGACGACTTCTCGCACCGCACCGGCCACTGAGCCCGGTCAGCTCTCCGGCCCCTCGCGCCGCGCGCTCTCCGGCGGCAGGCGCAGGTGGGCGAGGTCGTCGGGAACGGGGCCCGGCGGCCTCGCCAGCGGGGAGACCCGCGCGTCGACATCGGTGGCCGGGGCGTCCTCGATCCGGAAGCGGTGGCGCAGCCGCTGGTAGAAGTCGACGGGCGCGAGCCGGATCAGCGGCAGCCGGTACCTGGCCGCGTACACGGCGATCCAGTCGCCGGGGTCGAGCACGCCGCGCAGCTGGCCGTCGATGCTGAGGGCGGCGGCGCCCGAGTGCGGCAGGACCCGCAGCGCCACCGGCTCGTCGGGAGCGGCGACGACCGTGCGGTCGAAGCTCATGTGCGGGGCGACGGGCGTGAACACCACGGCGTCCATGTGCGGGGAGAGCACGGGCCCGCCGGCGGCGAAGCTGTACGCCGTGGACCCGGTCGGGGTCGCGACGATGACGCCGTCCGCGGAGTACGAGGCGAACAGCCGGCCCGCGAGGTAGACACCGATGCTGACCTGGCGGTCGCGGGCGAGCTTCTCCAGCACGATGTCGTTGAGCGCCATGGTGTCGAGGGCGACACCCCAGTCGTCGATGCCGTTCACGTCCTCGCGCACGTCCGGCGGCGGGAGCGCGGGCTCGCGCCCGTAGCGCAGGAACGCCTCCATGCGGGACGGGATGCGCAGCGGCCTCGACGCGCGCAGGGCGAGCGTCATCCGCCGCTCGACGATGGCGCGGCCCTGGTCGACGGCGTCCAGCGCGGCCACCGTGTCCTGTGCCGGCACCTCCGTCAGGAAGCCGACCGTGCCGAGGTCGATGCCGAGGACGGCCGCGTCGCCCTTCGCGGCGATCCTGGCGCCGCGCAGGAACGTGCCGTCGCCGCCCAGGGTGACGACGAGGTCGGGATGGCCGGCCGCGGCCTGCTCGGCCTTCTCCCCGTGCCGGGGCTTGTCCCGGTCCCACACGTCGATCTCGGTGCACTGCACGTCGTGCAGCGCGCCCCAGGTGTGGACGGCCGCCGCGACCTCGGCGGCCTCCCTGCGGCCGTGGTGGACCACGAGCCCCATCCGCTTCACCGTCATCCGTGCGCTCCCCTGGCGAGAGTGGGTGTCCTCCGGCGGGTGCCGCCCTCCCACTCTGCCCCCTTCCCGGGCCGGGGGCAGGCGGTACGGCCGGGGCCCTTACACTCCGAGCCCAGGTACGTATCGCGCCACCCCGCCGTTCGTTCACTATGCCGAACGGGACTTTTCCGCCGCCCGTACGCTGAAGCGAACGCGCCCGACCGCTCTAGGAGTACCGAGTGAAGCCCGCCAACAGTTCCGTCAGGGATGTCCTGGCCGCCAATCTGCGGCGGGAGCGCACGCGCCGCGGCCTGTCGCTCTCGGAGCTTTCCCGGCTGTCGAAGATCGGCAAGGCGACCCTGTCCCAGCTGGAGTCGGCGACGGGCAACCCGACGATCGAGACGGTCTTCAGCCTGTCGCGCGCCCTGGAGATGCCCATCTCCGACCTGCTGGACACGCGCCACGCCGACACGGTGACGGTGGTGCGCGCCGCCGAGGCGGACGTGCTCAGCGGCGAGGGCGTGGACCTGCGCCCGCTCCAGCGGATCGAGACCGGCGGCGTGATCATGGAGCTCTACGACCAGCAGGTACGCGAGAAGGCGCGCCAGCCCTCGCTGGGGCACGCGGGGACCGAGCACACGGTGGTGCAGAGCGGCACCCTGGCGGTGGAGGTGGACGGGCACCGGGTGGAGCTCGGCCCTGGCGACTACGTGTCCTTCGACGCCTCGCTGCCGCACTGCTACACGGCACCGGAAGGGCCGGTGCGCTCGGTGCTCCTGCTGCACTACCCCTCGGGGCTGCGGGACGCGCAGGACCCGCGCAACGCGCCGCACTGAGGCGCCGGAGACCGCCGCCGGACCGGGCGGAGGCCGGGGCCGGTCCGGGCGCGCGCGCACGCGTACGGGCGTCGGGCGGGCGACCGTTGACACCTCCCGGCGGGCGACCTAGTCTCATGTCGTTCGCTTTACAGAACGAGGAGGACGGGTGGACCGAACGCGCGTGGTGATCCTCGGCGCCGGCATCGTCGGTTCCGCCTGCGCCCGTGAGCTGTCCCTCGCGGGGTTCGACGTGCTGGTGGTCGACCGCGGTGGCGCCGCCGCCGCGACCACGTCGCACGGCGAGGGCAACATCCTGGTCTCCGACAAGGGCCCAGGTCCGGAGCTTGAGCTCGCCCGCTGGTCGCGGCGGCTGTGGCCGGAGGTGCTGGCCGGCCTCGGGGGCGCCGCGGAGCAGGCCGAGTGGCAGCCCAAGGGCGGGATCGTGGTCGCCACCACCGAGGCGGGCGCCGCGGGGCTCATGCCGTTCGCCGAGGCCCAGCGCGCCGCGGGGGTGCGCGCCGAGCCCCTCGACGCGGACGCGCTGCGCGCCGCGGAACCGTATGTCACGCGCGACCACACGGCCGCCGTCTCCTATCCGGAGGACGCCCAGGTGCAGCCCGCGGGCGCGGCCACGGCCCTCCTCTCAGGCGCCCTCGCGGCCGGTGCGGCCCTGCGCACCGGCCGCGAGGTGCTCGGCGGCGTGGTGCGCGGCGGCCGGCTCACCGCCGTGCGCACGACGCACGGCACGCTGGAGGCCGACGTCTTCGTCAACGCGGGCGGCCCGTGGGCGGGCGAGCTGGCCGCCAGGCTCGGCGCCCCCGTCGACATCAGGCCGCGGCGCGGCGAGGTGCTGGTGACGACGCCGCTGCCGCCGACGGTGTTCCACAAGGTGTACGACGCCGACTACGTGGGCGCGGTCGGCAGCGGCGCGGGCGACCTGCAGACCTCCGCGGTGGTGGAGGCGACCCTCGCGGGCAGTGTGCTGCTCGGCTCCTCCCGCCGGCGCGTCGGCTTCGACGCGCGGACCAGGCCCGAGGTGCTCTCCGCGATCGCGGCGAAGGCGCTGAGGCTGTTCCCCTCGCTCGCCGGGGTGCCGGTGATGCGCGCGTACGGCGGCTTCCGCCCGTACGTCCCCGACCATCTGCCGGTGATCGGCCCGGACCCGCGGCTCGCGGGACTGTGGCACGCGGGCGGCCACGAGGGCGCGGGCATCGGCCTCTCCGTGGCCACGGCGCGGCTGGTGCGCGCGCTGCTCGCCGGCGAGGAGCCCGGGGTCGACGCCGCGCCGTTCCGGGTGGACCGCCCGGCCGTGCTCGGCACGGAGGCGTCCGCGAACGACCCGCACCACGCCGCGCAGGCCGGAGGCCGCGCCGAGGAGGAGGAAGCATGAGCGGCAGGCTCGTACCCGCCGGGTCCGACCCGGTGCGCCGCACCGAACGGCCGTTGACGGTAACCGTCGACGGGCAGGCCGTGCCGGGCGTCGCGGGCCAGACCATCGGGGGTGTGCTGCTGGCCGCCGGGCGGCGCTCCTGGCGGGCCGGGCCCTCGGGCGCACGGCGCGGTGTGTTCTGCGGGATCGGAGTGTGTTTCGACTGCCTCGTCACCGTCAACGGCGAGCGTGACGTGCGGGCCTGCGGGCGCCGGGCGCACGACGGCGACACGGTGGTCACGCAGTCGCGGCAGGCGCACGGCGCGGCAGGCGCCCGGGAGGAGGGGCCGTGAGCCGTCGTCATGTGGTGGTCGTGGGGGCAGGACCCGCCGGTCTCTCGGCCGCGGACGCGGCGCTCGCCGCGGGCGCCCGGGTCACGCTGGTGGACTCGGCCGAGCAGCCGGGCGGCCAGTACCACCGCATGCTGCCTGAGGCGTACGAGGCATCCAACCCCGAAGTGCTGCACCACGGTTGGGACGCCTTCCGGCGCCGTGCGCACCGGGTGCTCGGCCATCCGCGGTGTGTCTGGCTCGCGGGCACCACGGTGTGGGCCGTCGAGCGCGAGGACCCCGAGGGCGCGCCGCTGCTGCACGTACTCGGCGGTACGCCACGCCGCCGCAGCGTTCTCGCCCCCGACGCGCTGGTGGTCGCGCCCGGCGCCCACGACCGCGTACTGCCGTTCCCCGGCTGGGAGTTGCCCGGGGTCTTCACGGCGGGCGCCGCGCAGGCCCTCGCCAAGGGCGAGCGGGTCGCGGTCGGCGAGCGGGTCGCGGTCGCGGGCACGGGCCCCTTCCTGCTGCCGGTCGCGGTCTCGCTGCTCCAGGCGGGCGCACAGGTCGCCGAGGTGCTGGAGGCCCGCAGGGGCGGCCCGGCGGCGCGGGGCTGGCTGCGCAGGCCCTGGGAGCTGGCGGCTGCGACCGGTAAGACCGGTGAACTGGTCTCCTACACGGCCGCGTTGGCGCGCGCCCGGGTGCCGTATCTGCTGGGCAGGGCGGTGGTCGAGGCGCGCGGCGACGGCCGGGTCGAGGAGGTCGTGAGCGCGCGGGTGCGGGACGACTGGTCGGTCGTCCCGGGCAGCGAGCGGATGACGGCGGTCGACGCGGTGTGCGTCGGCCACGGGTTCACCCCTCGCCTCGAACTGCTGGTCGCCGCGGGGTGCGCGGTGCGTGGCCGCACCCCCGCCGAGGTGTTCGCCACGGTCGACGACACGCAGCGCACCACGAGCCCCGGTGTGTACGCGGCGGGCGAGGTGGCCGGTATCGCGGGCGCGCTCGCCGCGGGCGCCGAGGGCGCCGTCGCGGGCAAGTCGGAGGCCAAGCGGTCTTAGGAAGACAAA
>NZ_BAABEP010000046.1:0-52485 GCF_039540215.1 Streptomyces tremellae | reverse complement strand
CCCTACCCCCACGGATTCGGCGTCGGCTACGCCACCGACGCCACCCACCACAGGCACCACGCCAAGGACAGGACATGACCGAGACACTGGAGCCGACGGCTGCGCAAACCACCGACTTGGCCATCGCCATCGTCGGAGGGGGCCCCCGTTGCCTGGGAGTCCTGGACAGACTGTGTGCCAACGTCGCCGAACTCCCCCCAGGAGAGGGCAAGGTGGTGGTGCACCTCTTCGACCCCTACCCCATCGGCGGAGGACGGGTGTGGCGGCGCGACCAGCCGTCGTTGCTGTGGATGAACGTGCCCGCGTCGGGCGTCACCGTGTTCGCCGACGAGACATGCCGTCTCGCGGGCCGGCTGCGTCCGGGCCCGACACTCGCCGAGTGGATGGCGGAGCACCGCGACGCCCTGCTCGCGGATCCCGGGCTCGCCGAGGAGGTGGCCGCGGCGACCGGTGACACGTTCGTCTCGCGCGCGTTGCAGAGCGAGTACCTGAAGTGGGCCTACGAACACATCGTTGCCACTGCGCCCGAGCGCATCGTGGTCGTTCCCCACCAGGACCTCGTCGTCGACATCGTCGATCTCCCACGGCCGGACCCGGGACCCGCCCAACTCGTCAGAACGGCCTCGGGACGGACCGCCGCCGTCGACAGAGTGGTGCTCGCGCAGGGCCATCTCGACGACGAACTCGACTCCCGGGAGCGCTCCTTCGGGGAGTTCGCGGACGCCCACGGCCTTGTCTACATGCCTCCCGCCTACACCGCGGACTGCGACGTGGACCGGGTGCCCGAGGGAGAGAACATCATCGTCAGTGGCCTGGGGCTGGCGTTCATCGACTGGATGGTGCTCCTCGGCGAGAGCCGGGGCGGTGTTTTCACCTCCGGGCCCGACGGCCGGTTGCGCTACCACCCCTCGGGTCGCGAACCCATCATCCACGCCGGCTCACGGCGTGGCGTCCCCTATCACCCGAAGCTCACCTCGCCCCTGCGCGCCGAGCGTCCTCCACTACCGTGCTTCTTCGATGTCTCAACCGTCCTCCAGCGGTATCCCGATCCGCGGTCGGTGGACTTCGTGACCGACCTGTGGCCGTTGGCCTGCAAGGAGGTTCTCTACGCCCACTGCCACGAGTTGTTCCACGGCCACCCGGACCTGGTGACCATGGAATGGGCCGAGTTCTTCGAGAGGTTGGCCCCTCTGGACTACGGCAGCGGGGAGCTGGCGGAGCTCCTCGAACAGGCGATACCGGCGCCGCAGGACCGCTTCGACATGGCGACGCTCGCAACACCGCTCGCCGGCTCGGGCGCCACGGGCCTTCAGGAGACACATCAGCAGGTCACCGATTTCGTAGTGCGACTTCTGGCACGGATCGACGACCCGCGATGCAGTGTGGATTCGGCTGTGGCGCTCGCCTTCTTCTCCCTGTACGACGTCTGCGGGCAGATGGTGCGTGCACGGCAGCTGTCCCCGTCGACGATCGTGAGAGACATCGACGGCTGGGTCCACGGCCTGTTCAGCCATGTCACGAGCGGTCCTCCACCGGAACGCCTCGCCCAGCTCGCGGCGATGGCCGACGCGGGGGTCGTGGTGTTCCTCGGCAGCGGGCTACGGGTCACCGCCGACCAGCGGACCGGGCTCTTCCGGGCCACCAGTGACACCTCGGGGCGGGATATCGCCACTCGGTGCCTCATCGACGCCCGGCTGCCACCGGCGGACATCACCAGGACCGTCGATCCCCTGCTGCGCTCGCTCACGGAACGGCACGAGGTGAGCGACAGCATCAGCGGCGTCAGCAGCGGCAGGATCCTCGTGGACCACCGCGGGCGGCTGATCGGCGCCGAGGGCCGCGCCCATCCCGGCCGGTGGGCCGCCGGCCCCTGGGTCATCGGCGCGGGCTGGGCACACGCCTTCCCCAGGCCACGCCAGAACGCGGGCTTCTTCCGGCAGAACGACGCACTGGCACGCGACCTCCTCGGTCTACCCGCCCCCGGGTCCCCCAGCACCGCTTCGCAACAGCAGCACACGGTCACCAGGAGGCTGCCATGACCGGGCTGCGCGCGGGGGCGCTGCGCGCGATCGCGCTCACAGCCCTGGCCGCGATCCTCGCAGCCGGGTGTTCGAACGCCGACGAGGCCACCAGGACACCCGCTTCTCCGCCTCCGCGCGAGCGGACCGACGCCGCGGTCCGGGCTCTGGTCCCCGCCGCGGTCCGGAAAAGAGGTGTGCTGCGGGTCGCGACGGTGAACAACTACAAGCCCTTCTCCTACACTGTCGCCGGGCGGCAGACCGGCATGCTTCCCGAGATGGTCACGGCGGTCGCACAGGTGATGGGGCTCAAGGCCCAGGTCTCCGACGTCGACTTCTCCTCCATCCTCACCGGTCTGCAGGCGCGCCGTTACGACATCGGCATGGGCGAGTACTTCGTCTACCCCGACCGGCTCAAGGTGGCCGACTTCGTCACCGAGTGGAGCAACCACGACTCCTTCGTCGTGGACGAGGCCAGCAGCTACCGGCCGCGATCGCTCGCGGACGTGTGCGGCAAGCGGATCGCCGTACTCAGCGGCTCCTCCGGTCCGCCGGCCATGGAGTCCGCCAGGACGAAGTGCGCAGCCGCGGGTGCTCCCGCACCGCAGGTGCAGACCTACTCGGTGATGAGCGGCGCCGTGCTCGCCTTGACCAGCCTCCGGGTGGACGCCGTTCTGACAGGACACGAGGTGGGCGTCGCACTCAAACAGGACGGGGTGGCCATCAAGGCCACCGGATCAGTGGGAGGCGGTCCCACCGCGACCGCGGTCAGCCGCGATCCCGGTGACGCGGGGCTGGCCGAGGCCATCGCCGCGGCCTACCGCACACTGATCAAGGACGGCACCTACCGGGCCATTCACAAGCGCTGGGGAACCGAGTACGGCGCGATCAAGAAGCCCACCGTCTACCGTCGCGGCGACACACCTCCCACCTACGGGGACTGACGAGCACACAGGACCTTCGCCCTCTTCCCCTGAACCCCCGACTCACGTAAGATGTTACCCGTTACCCACTACCTAGGGATCTCGGCATGATACGGAAGGCCGGTCTGACGACGTTCAGCACGGAGTGGACCTCGACCCACGCCGGCGCCTCACTCGACGTCATCGACAGCCACACCGCGGGGAATCCGACCCGGATCGTCGTCGGAGGGCTTGTGTTCCCGGAGGAGGTCCGCGAAGTCCCCGCCGCACAGGCATGGCTGCGGGACTCCGCCGACTGGGTGCGGCGCCGCCTGGTGCACGAACCCCGGGGCGGCGGACTCACCTGCGCGGTCGTGCCACTGCCGAGCACCGGCCCCGACCACGATCTGGGCGCCGTCATCCTGGAACCCGGTTCTTACCCGCCCATGTGCGGGCACTGCATGATCGGACTCGCCACCGTGGTCGACGAGTTCGGCCTGGTACCAGGCACGGTCGCTGCCGACGGCCGCCGCACCATCCGGATCAGGACCCCCGCGGGTCTGGTGCAGGCCGCTGTCCTGCGGGGCGACGGAGCAGCCGGCGCCGTCGAGTTGACCAATGTCCCCTCCTGGTTCGTGGACAGCTGGTACCAGGAATTGGGCGGGAAGCGCGTACGTGTGGACCTGAGCTGGGGCGGAGACCACTACGCCGCGGTGGACGCGGCCGAACTCGGACTGTCCCTACGGCCCGAGTCCGCTCCGGAGATCGTCGCCCTCTCCCGCGAGCTGGCCGCGGCCCTGGCTGACAGCCCGCCGCGTGACCCGCTCACGGGCGACAGCCTCAACGTGTACCAGGTCCTGTTCTACGAACGACTCGACGACGAGGACTCTCCCTCGTGCCGGGTTGTGGTCTCCGCGCCACCCGGCGCACTGGACCGCTCACCCTGTGGGACGGGCTCCAGCGCACTGCTGGCACTGCGGCTCGCGCGCGGCGAGATCGACCCCGGGGCGACGTTGACCACACGCAGCATCATCGACAGCCGTTTCGCGGTCAGGGCGGCCCGAGTGGACGATGGCGGCGGACGGCTCGCCGTCACACCGGTCCTGACGGGCACCGCGCACGTGACGGGGTTCTCCCGGATCGTCGCCGATCCGTTCGACGCTCTCGGCGACGGCTTCGCGCCCCTCTGACCAACCGTCCTCCCGGGACGACCACCCGCCCCCGTACCGAACGAGACAAGCAGGAGTACCGTGTCCGACCGCCAGCCGACTTTCATCACCCAGCCCTTCATCGACGGCAAGCTCACCGCCCCGCTCACGGGAGAGACCTTCGACTCGGTCAACCCCGCGACCGGCCAAGTGATCGCCCAGGTCGCGGCCTGTGGCCAGGCCGACGTAGACGCGGCAGTGGCGTCGGCGCGTGCCGCGTTCGACAGTGGTGTGTGGAGCCGGGCCGCCCCCGCCGAACGCAAGGCCGTACTGCTGCGCTTCGCCGACCTGCTCGACGAGCACGTGGACGAGCTCGCCCTGCTGGACTCGATCGACGCGGGCAAGCCGATCACCGACACTCGCACACTCGACCTGCCCGACGCGATCGGCACCATCCGCTGGTACGCCGAGAGCATCGACAAGGTCTTCGGGCACATCTCCCCCACCGGCTCGGGGAATCTGGGCCTCATCACCCGAGAACCCGTCGGGGTCGTGGCCGGCGTGCTGCCTTGGAACTTCCCGATGGCCACGCTCTCCTGGAAGATCGGCCCGGCTCTCGCGGCCGGCAACTCGGTGGTCATCAAGCCCGCTGAGCTGTCCCCGTTCTCCACCCTGCGTACCGCGGAACTCGCCGCCGAGGCGGGCCTGCCCGCCGGCGTCTTCAACGTGGTCCCGGGTCTCGGGCATGTGACGGGCAAGGCACTCGGCCTGCATCCCGACGTCGACGTCGTGGCTTTCACCGGCTCGACGGAGGTGGGGCGGCACTTCCTGCGCTACTCCGCGGACAGCAACCTGAAGAAGATCGTTCTGGAATGCGGCGGCAAGAGCCCGCAGCTCGTCCTCGCAGACCAGGGCGGCAAGCTCGCCGGTATCGCGGAGGAGCTCGCCGGCGCGGCGTTCTGGAACATGGGCGAGAACTGCACCTGCGGCTCGCGCATCCTGGTCCACCGCAGCCTGCGCGACGACCTGGTGTCCGAACTGGTCGCCCAGGCCGCCGGCTGGACCGTCGGTGATCCGCAGCATCCGGACACCAAGATCGGCGCCCTGATCGAGGAGGCGCACCTGCGCAAGGTGACGGGCTACATCCAGGCGGGCATCGAGGCCGGCGCCACGGTCGCCATCGGCGGCAGGCAGGTGCGCCAGGACAGCGGCGGCTGGTTCGTCGAGCCCACGATCTTCACCGATGTCACCCCGGAGATGTCGATCGCCCGCGAGGAGATCTTCGGCCCGGTCCTCTCTGTGCTCGCCTTCGACACCGAGGAGGAGGCGATCCGCATCGCCAACGACTCCCCCTACGGCCTGGCCGCCTCGGTGTTCACGGACGACCTCAACGCCGCCCACCGAGTGGCGGGCGCGCTGAGGGCGGGCACCGTCTCGGTGAACTGCTACAGCGAGGGCGACGTCACCACCCCCTTCGGGGGCTTCAAGACGTCCGGCTTCGGCGGCCACGACAAGGGCATCGAGGCGTTCGACCAGTACACCGAGCTCAAGACCACCTGGTTCGCCTTGAACTGACCCTCCCGTACGGGGCGCGGCAGCGCCCCGTACCACCCCGCAGAGCACTACCGATCATGACGGACGATTAGGAGCACTCCCATGGCTGTGTGGCACGGAATTGTGGTGGCCGCGGCGCTGCCGCTCAAGCAGGACGATCTCTCGATCGACTACGACAAGGTGCAGGAGCACGTGGCGTGGCTCGCCGCCAACGGCTGCGACGGCGTCAGCCCGAACGGGTCCCTCGGCGAGTACCAGGTGCTCACACCGCAGGAGCGCGCCGATGTCGTGCGCGCCGCGGTCGAGGCGGCACCGGAGGGCTTCTCCGTCATTCCCGGCACCGGTGCCTACGGTGCCGCGGAATCCCGCCGCTGGGCCGAGCAGGCCCTGGAGTCCGGCGCCCACGGCGTGCTGTCCCTGCCGCCCAACGCCTACCGGGCCAGCGAGGAAGAGGTCGTCGCGCACTACAGGGAACTCTCCGAGGTGGGCCTGCCGGTGGTCGCCTACAACAACCCGTTCGACACCAACGTCGACCTCACCCCGGAACTGATCGCGCGGATCGGCGAGTTCGACAACATCGTGGCCGTGAAGGAATTCTCGGGGGATGTCCGCCGCGCCCACCAGATCCAGAGCCTCGCGCCGCAGATCGATGTGATCGCAGGCGCCGACGACGTGCTGCTGGAACTGGTCCTCGTCGGAGCCAAGGGCTGGATCGGCGGCTTCTCCAACGCCTTCCCGCGCGAGTGCCGCAAGCTCTACGACCTGGCCGTCGCGGGCGACCTCGCCCAGGCCCTGCCGCTCTACCAGCAGGTGCACGACGCTTTCGCGTGGGACTCGCGACACACCTTCATCCAGGCGATCAAGCTCGCGATGGACATGGCGGGCCGGTACGGCGGCCCGGTGCGCCTGCCCCGGCTGCCGCTGGACACCGAGTCCGAGGCGCGCGCCCGCAAGGACTTCGAGCGGGCGTTCGCCGCGCTGTCCGCCGCGGCCTGACACCGAGAAGAGGACCGCAAGACAGTGAGTCTCATCAGCAGAAGCCCCCAACAGCCGGACGATGTGGTGGCAACGGAGACACCGACCTCGCCTGCGGCGGTGGCGGCCGCCGCGGACCGTGCCCGCGAGGCAGCCCGCGAATGGTGGGCGCAGACGGCGCAGACGCGTGCCGCGGCTCTGGGCGCGGCTGCCCGGGCCCTCGCCGGCGTAGCGGTCGAACTGGAGGATCTCATCGTCCGGGAGGTCGGCAAGCCGCGCTCCGAGGCGCGCGGTGAGGTCCTCCGCGCTCGTTCCATCGTGGAGTACTACGCCCAGGCCACGCTGCTGCGCACCGGCGACGTCTTCCCTCCGAGCGGATCCGGCATGCTCTACACCGAGCACCGCCCGCACGGTGTGGCGGGCCTGATCACACCGTGGAACTTCCCCGCCGCGATCCCGCTCTGGAAGTCTCTGCCCGCGCTCGCCGCCGGCAACGCGGTGCTGCTGAAGCCGGCGACGCCTGCCATGGCCTGTGCCAGGCTGCTGGAATCGGTGCTGCGCCCGGCACTACCCGCAGATCTGTTCCAGGTTCTTCCCGGAGGCCGGGACACCGCCACCGCCGTCGTCGACGCGGCGGACGTCGTCTCCTTCACCGGTTCGACGCTCGTCGGCCGTCAGGTGGCGGCGCGGGCCTTCGCGCGAGGCATACCCGTGCAGGCCGAGATGGGTGGGCAGAATGCCGCCGTCGTGCTGCCCGACGCCCCCGTCGAGCACACCGCCGGTGTCCTGGCCGGTGCGGCCATGGGGTACGCGGGCCAGAAGTGCACGGCCACATCCCGGATCATCGTGGTCGGGGACCCCGCCCCGCTGACCGAGGCGCTGCTCGCGGCCGTGCGGCGCCTGCCGGTCGGCGATCCGGACGACCTGTCCACCGTGGTCGGTCCGGTGATCGACGACAACGCGGTCGCTGCCGTGCACAACGCCGCGCAGCGGGTCCGGGACTCCGGTGGCGAGGTGCTGACGAAGTGGGAGGCGCCGGACGAAGGCAGCTTCGCTTCTCCTGTTGTGGTGCGTGGCATACCCACCGGGCACCCCGTCAACCAGGAGGAGACGTTCGGGCCCATCGCATCGGTGCTTCCGGCGGCGTCGGTCGGGGAGGCGGTGAGACTGGCCAACGACGTGGACCAGGGGCTCGTCACATCGGTGCACGGACGAGATCTCGGGCATCTGCTCACGGCCGTGGGCGGTTTCGACACGGGAATGATCAAAATCAACGCGCCGACCACAGGAGTCGACTTCCACGCACCGTTCGGGGGCGAGAAGGCATCCAGTGCGGGCCCTCGCGAACAGGGCCTGGCTGCGCTGGACTTCTACTCGTCGGTCAGGACGATCACCCTCACGCCACCGCCTGCCGGCTGACCGGCGGACGCACGCCAGAGCCCCGAAGAGAACGAACCAAGAAAGAGAGACACAGCACATGAGCATTCACGGCGCGTTCTCCGCGATCGTCACACCTTTTACTGCCGACGGATCGGCTGTCGCCGAGAAGTCGTTGCGCGATCTCGTCGACCGCACCATCGACGGCGGCGCCGACGGCATCATCGCTTGTGGTGGGACCGGCGAGTTCATCGCGCTGGCACCTGAGGAGCGGCAGCAGGTCGTGGCCGTCGCCGTCGACCAGGCCGCGGGCCGCGTCCCGGTGTTCG
The DNA here is from genome assembly GCF_039540215.1 of Streptomyces tremellae. Lineage (NCBI taxonomy): Bacteria > Bacillati > Actinomycetota > Actinomycetes > Kitasatosporales > Streptomycetaceae > Streptomyces > Streptomyces tremellae. The sequence goes on along the minus strand of NZ_BAABEP010000046.1, from coordinate 44,182 downwards.
CGCAGACGGGCGGGCTCTCCACGGCCGAGGCCCTGCGCCACACCGAGCACGCGGCGTCGGTGGGCGCCGCAGGGGTCATGGTGACGCCGCCGTTCTACGAGGCCCTGTCGCGCTCGGCCGCCGAGGACTACTTCGGGACGGTCGCCGCGTCGACCGAACTGCCGGTCATGCTCTACAACTACCCGAACGGCACGGGCCTGGCCATGGACGCCGACCTGATCGTCGGCCTGGCCAACACTCACGACAACATCCGCTATGTCAAGGACTCCAGCGGTGACGCGGCCCTGCTGAGCACTCTGGTATCGGAACACGGCGACGAGATCGGCACGTTCTGCGGTGAGGACGTACTCGTGAGCACAGCCCTGACGATCGGCACCCGCGGACTCGTCACCGGTAGTTTCAACTTCATGATGCCGGTGTACGCGCAGATGATCCGCGCAGCGCGGGAGGGCGACGACGCCACCGTCGCCCGGCTGACGCGCGAGACCCTCCCGCTCGTCGTGTGCCTCGTCTCCCACCCGTACACGAGTGCGGTCAAGACCGCCTGCGAACTGCTCGGACATGAAGTGGGTCCCGTCCGCGCGCCGCTTCCCGCGATCGGCTCGGAGGGACGCAAGGAACTGGAGCGGCACATCAAGGCCCTCGATCCGTCGTATTTCGCATGACCCGGGATGTCGAAGAAAGCCGGTTGGTGAGGCACGCCCTTGCGGGGCGGGGAGCACTGGTGACGGGTGGTTCCTCCGGTATCGGCCGGGCAATTGCGTGCTCCTTTGCGGAGCACGGGGCCGAGGTGGTCGCCGCCGCGCGCGGCGCGCAGGAACCGGCCGGGGGTGTACGGCCCCTCAGGGCCGACCTCGCCCGTCCCGGCGGCTGCGCGGATGCCGTCGCCCGCGCGGCCCAGGAACTCGGGAGCCTCGACATCCTCGTGGCGGCGGCGGGAGCGATGCTGATCGACGATGTCGCCGATGCCTCGGCCGCCGACTGGCAGACGATGACGGCGGTCAACCTGACCGCTGCCACCGAGTGCGTGCGCGCGGCCCTGCCGCACCTCGTCGAGGTGTCGGAAGGGTCGCGCGGCTGCGCCGACATCGTGGTCGTCGGTTCGATCTCGGGCCGCCGTCCGAGCCCGGGCCGCGCGATGTACGCGGCCACGAAAGCAGGGCTACGTGCTTTCACCGACAGCCTTCGCCAGGAACTGGCCCCCACGTCCGTGCGGGTCTGCCTAGTGGAGCCCGGGCTCACCGCGACATCCCTGCGAGCAGCCAATCCCCCGGACAAGCTCAGGCGGATGACGGCCCGTACACCGGAACTGCATGCCGTCACACCCCTTTCGCCCTGGGACGTGGCCCGGGCTGTGACCTGGCTCGTGAGCCAGCCCGCAGGGCTGTCGGTCAGCGAGATGACACTCCTTCCGACCTCCCAAGGAGCATGACCACACCACAGGCGGCCCGCTGCGGGAGGGCGGCCCGGTCGCGCAGATCGTCGTCAGACCAGCAGGTCACTGAGGTGCTTGTTGAGGAAGACATTCCGAGGATCGAGTGAGCGCCGAACAGCACGGAAATCGTCCAGCGCGGGGTACAGCTCCTCCACCCTGTCCCGATCCAGGAAGTGGAGCTTGCCCCAGTGCGGCCGCGCGCTGCGGTCGCGCAGTCGGCGGTCGACGGCTCGCAGGAAGGGCACGTAGTCCGTACCGGGCATCCCCGAGACGGACAGCGAAACCGCGTCGCGCCGGTACTGAGGTGACAGGTATGCCTCGTCCCTCGCCTGCCAACGGACCTGGAGCGGCGTCGCCTCCTGGGGAAACCCGTGCCGCATGAGCTCGCGAAGCTCCAGGAAGGTCTCCTTGTCGTCGCCGGCGTCGACCACGTACTCAAGCTCGTAGAAGGGGTCGCCGAGCTCCGTGTCCGGGTAGATGAGGTACGCCGGGCCGCTGCGCGCCCCTGAACCGCCCGCCACCTCGGCTCCGTCCCCGGCCGGCTCGGCGGTCAGCATCTTCACATAGGCGTGATCGGCGGGCACCGGGGGCAACCCGTAGATCTCGGACGACGAGGAAGTCGGCATCCACCAGAAGGAGAAGTGGTGGTAGGCGTCCTTGGCCCCCTCCCACACGTCCAGGAGTTCGTCAACGCTCATCACGGCGTTGTCCTCGCGCAGTCGGTAGCGCGGTACCACGGAGAGATCCACGTGGGTCACCACCCCGAGCAAGCCGAGGGAGACTTGGGCCGCGTGCAGGAGCCGCTGGTCCCTGCCGGTGATCTCGTGGTGCTCTCCCGTACCGGTGATGAGCCCCATCCCTCGTACGCGGGAACTCATCGTTCCGTGGCGGGGCCCTGACCCCTTCGTACCGGTCGCCAGGGCGCCGGCAAGGGTCTGCACGTCAACGTCGCCCTGGTTCGCCAGCGCGAAGCCGCGTTCCCACAGGGCCGGCCCCACCTCCGACAGCCGCATCTGCCCGGAGACGCGCGCGGTCGAGGTCGTCGAGTCGACGGAGACCTCGGCCGGCAGGCGGCTGAGGTCCATGAGGGTCCCGGACGTCGTCACCAGAGGTGTGAAGGAGTGTCCGCTGCCCGCGACACGGAGCCGCTCCCCGCTCTCCGCAGTGCGGGCGACGACACTGGCGACTTCGGCGAGGCTCGCGGGGCGCTGCACTTCCTTCACCGTAGCGCTCTGATTGCCCGCCCAGTTCTGCCAGGTCTGCCCGTCGCTGGACAGTTGCATGCGCACACCCCTCTTGAAGCAGTGGATCGGCATCGCCACTCAATACGGCAACCGGTTACCGGTAAAGTACTACCTCTTCCCGGCCCCTCACAACGGCGCGGTCCAGCTCGCGCAGTGGGACACCTTACGAGTCCGTCCCACACCCGACCGGCACCCTTGATCAACCCTGGACACCATGCCCACGCACACTCGCAAACCCCTTTTTCATTCCCGGGGCATGGGCACGAGAGCTGCCACGATGACGATTCCCTGGGCGCGCGAGCCGCGGGGGCACGCTCCTACCGCGCGATGCGCGCAAACCGACTGCACCGGCGCCCCGGCTTTCCGGGCGGGCCACAGGACCAGGGACACCAACTGGGTGCGCACACCGTTCGGCGTGGCCGGTACGGGCGATCAGCGCGTCACGTGCTTGGCGAACGCCTCGAACATCTCCTCGGCGTGCTGGAGCAAAGAGGGCGACTGCTCGTCGGCGAGTCGGTTCGTGCTGTCATCGGTGCACGGCCGGACCGCGGCGAGTGGTCATCCGCGTCGGGCGCGAGCCGCGGCAGCCGAACGGGCCGGGTGCCCGTCGGCTCGTTTCGGTCGGGGAACTCGCGAGACCAGCAGGTCGGTCGCCACCCCGGTGAGCGCGTCGGCGATGGTCGTACACCCGGACGCCGGGAACCGCTCCGCCTGCCTGCTCCATCCGCCCCGTACCGCGTCCGAGAGGTCCAGGGCAAAGCCGAAAACACCGGTCAGCGCCCCTCAGCCAGTGGTCGGCTCACCGGTCCGGGCAATGAAGGACCGCCGAGGGTGACGGCGGCCGGCGGGGCGGGGCTCAGGGTGTGTCGGTGAGCCCTTGTTCTATGGCGGTCGCGGTGTTCAGGAGGGCCTGGCCCGCGTCGCGGAGGTCCGTGTTGTGCACGTTGTCGGCCACGACGACCGCGGCCACGGTGCCGGTTCTGCCGAGGCGCACGAGGGCGGCGAGCTCCACCAGGCCGGGTATGTGCGCGCTGCGCGCATAGGAGAGGCCGGTACGGCGGATCCTTTCGAAGTCGCGCCGCATCGAGTCCGTGTCGGCGGGCGTCAGCCCCGGGGCCCCGGCCTCCGTGCAGTGCGCCGGGTCCCGCATGGCCGTCGCGAGGAGGAGCCTGCCCGCCGCCGAGCAGTGGGCAGGGACGGGTTGCCGCAGCGCCATGGCGAGGCCGGTGTGCTCCCGGCCGTAGAGGGTGCCGACATGCCGCACGTTCGTGCCCGACAGTGTGCCGAGGCTGACGATCCTGCGGGTGCGCTGGAACAGCTCGATCAGGAACGGGGTGACCGCGTAGCCGAGCCGCTGGGTCCTCGCGGGGGCGCCCGCGGCGGCCAACCGCAGGAGGCCCGCGCCCAGTTCGTACGACTTGGACTCCATCCGGACGGTGAGGCCCAGGTCGGTCAGTACCCGCAGCATGCGGTGGAGCGACGACTTCGGCAGGTTGACCAGACGTGCCAGCTCCGACAGTGTCAGCGGGCGCGACGCCTCGGCCAGCGCCTCAAGGACGGTGAGCGCCTTGCGCAGGGGGGCGCCCGGCGGCCCGGGTTCCGCCCGGCCCGCGCCGTACGTCCCGCCCGCCCCAGGGGATGGCTCCTGCAACCGCCGTCCGCCGTCCACCGTGATGCTCCTGTCGCCGAAGCGCACCGAAGCCCCATGGTCGCCGCGTCCACGGCGCCCGCTCAAGATCGACGGGGGCCGCTGTCCCGCGAAGCCGTTCGATCGGTCCCTTTGTGCCGGGCGGCGGGCGACGGGCCGCGGCCCGGATCCAAGAACCGTTCCGGAAAGCAGAAACCTCCGTTGAGCGGACGCGCACGGCGTCCCTACTCTCCGGAGCATGGCTGATGTACGGACAGACGAGCCAGTCAAGGACGGCGTTGCCCGTCGCGTACTGCTGGCCGGGCCCCGGTCCTTCTGCGCGGGGGTCGAACGGGCCATCGACATCGTGGAACGGGCGCTCGAAACCCGCGGCGCCCCGGTCCACGTCCGCAAACAGATCGTGCACAACGTCCATGTCGTCGACGACCTCGCACGCCGCGGGGCCGTCTTCGTCGAGGAACTCGACGAGGTGCCGGACGGTGCGACGGTGGTGTTCTCCGCGCACGGCGTCTCGCCCGCCGTACGGGAGGAGGCGGCCCGCCGCGACCTCGACGTCATCGACGGCACATGTCCCCTGGTCGCCAAGGTCCACGCCAAGGCGCGCCGCTTCGCAACCAGGGGCGACACGGTCGTGCTGATCGGCCACGCCGGGCACGAGGAGGTCGAGGGGACGCTGGGCGAGGCGCCGGAGTCGATGGTCCTCGTGTCCTCCGCCGAGGAGGTCGCCTCGGTCCCCGGGGACGGCCGGCAGGTCTCCTACCTGACCCAGACGACCCTCGGCGTCGACGAGACGGCCGGGGTCGTCGACGCGCTGCGGGAGAGGTTCCCGCTGCTGCACGAGCCGGCGTCCGAGGACATCTGCTACGCGACCACCAACCGGCAGCACGCACTCGCCTCGATCGTGGCCGAGGCCGACCTCGTCCTGGTCATCGGATCCGCCAACTCCTCCAACTCCGTCCGCCTGGTGGAGCTGGCGCGCCGCGAGGGCACCCCCGCCGAACTCATCGACGGCCCGGCGGACATCAGGCCCGAGTGGCTCGACGGTGTGCGCACCGTCGGGCTCACCGCCGGGGCTTCCGCACCTCCCGACCTGGTCACCGACGTCGTGACCGCGCTGGGCTCCTACGGGCCCGTCACCGTCGAGGAACGCGAACTGACCAGGGAGACCGTGCGTTTCGACATCCCCTCGGCGGCGCGCGGCGGCGCGCGGCGGACGGCGGACGGCGGTGCCCGGTGAGCGGGGACGGGGAAGACGGGAAAGCGAGGACGCCCACCGTGTTGAGCCGCATCACAGGGCCCGACCGGGTCAAGACGCTGCGCCCGGACGAACTGCCCGTGCTGGCACGGGAGATCAGGGAGTTCCTGGTCGACAAGGTCTCGGCCGCGGGCGGTCACCTGGGGCCGAACCTCGGCGTGGTGGAGCTGACTCTCGCGCTGCACCGTGTGTTCGACTCGCCGGCCGATCGCATCGTCTTCGACACCGGGCACCAGTCCTACGTGCACAAGGTGGTCACGGGCCGGCAGGACGCCTTCGACACGTTGCGCGCCGCGGGCGGCCTCTCGGGCTACCCGATGCGCAAGGAGTCCCCGCACGACCACGTCGAGAACTCGCACGCCTCCACCTCGCTGTCCTGGGCGTACGGTCTCGCCAAGGCGCAGCGGCTGCTGGGCGAGCGGGGCCGCCGCGTGGTCGCGGTGGTCGGCGACGGGGCCCTGACCGGCGGCATGGCCTGGGAGGCCATGAACAACATCGGCCGGGGCGAGGAGCCCGTGGTGGTCGTACTCAACGACAACGGCCGTTCCTACGACCCGACGGTCGGCGGGCTCGCCGAGCACCTGGCCGCCCTGCGCGAGGGCGCGCGGGAGGCCGGCAACCTGTTCCGGGCCCTCGGTTTCGCCTACGTGGGCCCGGTGGACGGCCACGACATCGCCGCCCTGGAGGACGCGCTCCACCGGGCCGCCGCGCTGGGCGCCCCTGTCGTGGTCCACTGCGTCACGCAGAAGGGCCGCGGCTACGCGCCGGCGGAGAACGACGAGGCCGACCGCATGCACGGCATCGGGGTGATCAACCCTGTCACCGGTCGGGCGCGGGCCGGCTCCCCAGCCGGCTGGACCGGCACGTTCGGCAGCGAGTTAGAGCGGCTCGGAGCCGAGCGGCCCGACGTGGTGGCGCTGACGGCCGCGATGCTGAGGCCGGTGGGACTGCACGCGTTCAGCCGCAGGTTCCCCGAGCGGGTCTTCGACGTGGGCATCGCGGAGCAGCATGCGGTGACCAGTGCCGCGGGGCTCGCCATGGGCGGGCTGCACCCGGTGGTCTGCCTCTACGCGACCTTCCTCAACCGCGCCGTCGACCAGATCATGATGGACGTGGCCCTGCACCGTCTGCCCGTGACGTTCGTCCTCGACCGCGCGGGCGTCACAGGACCCGACGGGCCGAGCCACCACGGCATGTGGGACCTGTCGCTGCTCGGGGCCGTGCCGGGGATGCGGGTCGCGGCGCCCAGGGACGCCGCCCGGCTCGCGGAACTGCTCGGCGAGGCGCTCTCCACACAGGACGGCCCCACCGCGCTGCGCTTCCCCAAGGGGGCCGCCGGGCCCGACCTCCCGGCCCTCGGCCGCATGGGCGGCCTCGACATCCTGCACCGCACGCGGTCCCGGCCGCTCGACATCCTGCTCGTCTCCGCCGGCACCCTCGCGGGCACCGCCGTCGAGGCGGCCGAGGCGCTGGCCGACGAGGACATCGGGGTCACCGTCGTCGACCCGCGGTGGCTGCTGCCGGTCGGCCCCGACCTGGTCCATCTCGCCTCCCGGCACGGCGTGGTGCTCACGCTGGAGGACGGCATCCGCTCCGGGGGGATGGGCGCCGCGCTCGCGCAGGCGTGTTCCGACGCCCGGATCCGTACGCCCGTGCAGGTCCTCGGCCTGCCCGACGAGTTCCTCGACCAGGGTGACCGCGGGGCCATCCTCGCCGCCCACGGCCTCACCGCGCAGTCCGTCGCGGACACGGCGCTCGCCCTGCACGGTGCCTCGCGGACACCGCGCCGCTCCCGTCTCGAAAGGACCCCGTGGTGACCAAGACCGCCCTCGGCATGCCGCAGCCGCCCCCCGCCACCCTCGCGGAACGCCGCAAGACCCGCCAGTTGCGGGTGGGTTCCGTGGGGGTGGGCAGCGACCATCCGGTCTCCGTGCAGTCCATGACCACGACCGTCACGGCCGATGTCAACGCCACACTCCAGCAGATCGCCGAACTCACCGCGGCGGGCTGCGACATCGTCCGCGTCGCCTGCCCGAGCGCCGACGACGCCGAGGCCCTGCCCGCCATCGCCGGCAAGTCCAAGATCCCGGTCATCGCCGACATCCACTTCCAGCCCAAGTACGTCTTCGCGGCCATCGAGGCCGGTTGTGCCGCGGTACGGGTCAACCCGGGCAACATCAAGAAGTTCGACGACCGGGTCGGCGAGATAGCCCGCGTGGCCAAGGACCACGGAACGCCCATCCGTATCGGGGTGAACGCCGGCTCTCTCGACCAGCGCCTGATGCGGAAGTACGGCAGGGCGACACCCGAGGCACTGGCCGAATCCGCGCTCTGGGAAGCCTCTCTCTTCGCGGAACATGACTTCCACGATATAAAAATATCCGTCAAACACAACGATCCCGTCGTCATGATCAGGGCGTACGAGATCCTGGCGGAGCAGTGCGACTATCCACTGCACCTGGGGGTCACCGAGGCCGGGCCCGCCTTCCAGGGCACCGTCAAGTCCGCGGTCGCTTTCGGCGCTCTGCTGCGCCAGGGCATCGGCGACACCATCCGCGTCTCCCTCTCCGCTCCTCCGGTGGAGGAGGCCAAGGTGGGCGGGCAGATCCTCCAGTCGCTCAACCTGCGGCCCCGCAAGCTGGAGATCGTCTCCTGTCCGTCCTGCGGCCGGGCCCAGGTGGACGTCTACAAGCTGGCGGAAGAGGTCGTGGCCGGCCTGACCGGCATGGAGGTGCCGCTGCGCGTCGCCGTCATGGGCTGTGTCGTCAACGGCCCGGGCGAGGCCCGCGAGGCGGACCTCGGCGTCGCCTCGGGCAACGGCAAGGGGCAGATATTCGTCAAGGGCGAGGTCATCAAGACCGTGCCGGAATCCAGGATCGTGGAGACGCTCATCGAAGAGGCGATGAAGATCGCCGAGGAGATGGGTCCGGCCGCCGAAGGGAGCCCGACCGTCGTCACGCTCTGAATGAGGGATTCCCCTGAGGGGAACCGGAACAGCCCGAATGGGCGAACTCCCCGAAGTCGGCCACAGTATGGTTCTTTCAGTTGCCCTCCCGGCTGCGAAAGACCGATTGTGGCCCGTTTCGGGGAGTTTCTGACGTGATGGCGAGATGTGAATTCGGGTCTCTCTACGGTGCGCATCTCCCCGAGGGCGCAGGGTAATTGCCCAGGCCGTTCCCGGCCGGCGGCCGCTGCCACCGGCCGTGTCGGCCGTTTCCCTGCCCTTAGGTGAACGGCGGGAGAAATCCGGGAGACGGCGCAGTTTCGACCCGCGGCGATCAGGCGTCGGCGCGGGAGCTGAACGGCACCGCCGGCATGCTGTGAATTCCTGGAGGTTCACTGTGACTGTCGACACCGTGAAGAAGAAAAACGTTGTCAAAGCCCTGGTCCGCGCCCCTGATCCACTGACCAGCAACGCGATCAGCAACCACCTCGGTGCCGCACCGGACATCACGGTCGTCCCGGGCGGCCCGGTCGACGTCGCGGTGGTCGTCGCGGAGCGCATGACCGTCGAGGTGACGTCCTTGCTGCGGGGCATCAAGAGCGCCCTGCGGGCCCCCGTGGTCCTGATCCCGTCCGAGATCGACCGCGCCGACCTGTTCACCGCGGTCGAGTGCAACGTCGTCGCGGTGCTGCCGCGTGCGGCGGCGACCAGCGACCGGATAGAACGCGCGGTCCTGACCGCCGCGTCCGGCGGGGGCGTGCTCCCCTCGGAGCTGCTCGGCGAGCTCCTCCGTCAGGTCGAGCGGATGCAACGCGAGGTCCTCTCGCCGCACGGCCTGCACACCTCAGGGCTGACCCCCAGGGAGATCAGCGTCCTGAGGCTGATGTCGGAGGGCCTGGACACGGCGGAGATCGCCGTGGAGATGTGCCTGTCAGAGCGTGCAGTCAAGCGGATCATCTTCGGGATGACGCAGCGGCTGAACCTGCGCAACAGGCCGCATGCCGTGGCGTACGCCCTACGGAGTGGCGTCATCTGACTGCGGTGCGCGGTGCGGTACGGGGGCATCGGACCGCCGTACGGGGCTGTCGGACCGCGGCAGGCGGGCATCCGGCCGCGGTGCGCGGAAGGCCCACGGGGGGCGCCCCTCCCTGCGCATCGTCCGGTGCAGCAGCACCGCATACGCGATGTCGAGCGCCGCATAGGTCGGCACGAGCACCTGGAGCAGGTGGTGGTCGGGGTGGACGACGAAGGCGGTCAACCCGGCGAACAAGGAGCCCACGGCCTTGGCGACGGCGATGTACATGGACTGGCCGGCACTGGAGCCGCGCCGCTTGAGCAGCAGGATGAACGAGGCGCTCAGCGGCACCTGGATGATCATCCCCGTGTACATCCCGTCGTCGTCGTGGAACTCGTTGGCGCCGACCACGACGATCACCGACGCCCACACGAGCACGCCGGCAAGTGCCCAGCGGACCAGGCGGGGTGAGACGGCCGGGTAGTCGCGCGGGCCGAGCCGCAGCGCCTGGTACAGCAGCACGGCGTCGAACAGCACCCACAGGAAGTTGATCTGCCGCTGCTGCGGCGTCTGTTCGAGCAGAAAGGTCAGGCTGAACTCCCACGCGAAGTCGACCGCCACGAGGAAGGCGGGTATGCCGACCCGTCCGTCCCGCGCCGCCTGCCTGATCGCCAGGACGTAGGTCACGATCCAGCCCACCACGGTCGGCCCCGCGACCAGGGCGAAGAGCCCGTCAGGGACGTCGGCGGCCCCCACCGTGACCGGCGGGACGTGCGACAGCGGGAAGAGGAAGGGCGGCAGCCAGCTCATGGGAATCCTTCGCGGGACCGGGACAGGCGGGGGGCGAACGGGTGGGCGGTGCGGTCAGAGGCTGGGCACGATGAGGTCGAGGCCGAAGAACGAACCGCCGTACAGCTCCTGGCCGATGCGCGGGTTGAGCATGGCGTGCCGCGCCGCCGTGTTGGCGTCGCGCCAGTACTGCTGGAGCGGGTTCGACTCCGCGAAGGCCGCCGCGCCGTGGGCCCACATCAGCTCGTCGAGCGCGACGGTGACCAGGTTGACCGCCTGGCCCACGTCGGCCCTGATCCGGCGCAGCTCGTTCTCCGGTACCCCGCGCGCCGCCTCGGCCGCCGCGTCGAGCACGTCGGCGGCGCGGTCGACGTGCAGTTCGGCCGCGTCGATCGTCAACGCCGTTCTGCCGAGCGCGGACACGAAGGCCGCAGACTCCGGCTGGCTCCTGAACCGGTGGCTGGGCGCGATGCCGCGCCCCGGGGCCTTGTCGACGACGAAGTCACGCGCGGCTTGGCCGATGCCGAGCACCACGGAGGCGCAGATGACGGCCATGGCCGCGATCGCCGCCGTCCTGAACAGCGGCGGCAGCGTGGTGTCCGTCGCGTTCTCGCGGCCCCGCTGCACCTCGCCCGAGATCACCCGGTGCCCGGGGACGAACGCGTCGTGGAGCACGACGGTGTGGCTGCCGGTGGCCCGCATCCCGACGGTGTGCCAGGTGTCCTCGATCGTCAGCTCCGAGACGGGCACGAGGACGGAGAGCCCCCGCACCGGCCGGCCGTCGGGGCCCGTCTCCCGCGCCACCAGGATGGCCCAGTCGTCGTGGAGGACGCCGGTCGCGTACGGCCAGGCGCCGGAGAGCAGGTAGCCGCCGCCGGTCTGCACGGCGGTGCCCGTGGCGGCGAAGACCGACGCCAGCTTGGCGCCCGGGTTCTCCCCGAAGACCTCGTCCTGGGCGGCACCGGGGAACTTCGCCGCCAGCAGGTTGGAACCGTTGATGTTGTTGACCACCCACGAGGTGGACGGGCAGTAGTGCGAGAGGGCCTTGGTGACCTCGCTCAGGGTCCTCACGCCGGTTTCGAGGCCGCCGTAGGCGCGCGCGGTCCACAGCCTGCTCAGCCGGGAGTCGTCGATGGCCTGCACCGTCGTGTCGGGCAGCCTGCGCTCCCGTTCGCCCTCGGCGGCTCCGTCTGCCAGGGTCGGCCCGAACTTGTGGGCTGTGGCCACCAGTTCGGCGCGCAGTTCGCTCTGGTCCGGTCGGTCGTTCGTCATGGTCACCACTCCGTGCGCTCGGTGATGAGATGGGTGGGGTCGAAGTAGTCCCGCCAGGCGCTGATCAGGCCGTCCCGCAGCTCGAACGCGCCCATCACCCTCAGGTTGAGCGCGATGGGCGTGCCGTCGGTGCGGAACATGCTCTCCGTCCGCTCGACCAGGACGGTGGCCGTGGCCTTCTCTGTGTCTGTGGTCGTGGCCAGGTGCCTGAAGCGGACGTCGAGCCGGGCGAAGTCGGCGGGCAGCAGCGCGCATATCTCCGACTTGCCCCGGCAGACCGGCGAACCGGGGTTCTCCCACACGCAGTCGTCGGTCAGGAAGTCCTCCACCGCCGAGCGCACACGCTGTGGGGTCGGCCCCATCCGGGTCAGGAAGTCGTGGACGACGCGCTCGCTTCCGGTGCGGTTCACGCGTCGTCCCCCCGTTCCCTGTCGGGGCGGCCGAGCACCCTGCGGAGTGCGGCGCCGAGGTCGAGGTCGGGGCTCGGCCCGGCGTGGCGGGCGCGCCAGGCGACGTGCTGGTCGGGCCGTACCAGCACGGCGCCGTCGTCGCCTGTGGCCCGCACGCGGGCCCAGGCGCCCTCGGCATCCGTGGGGTCCGCCGCGTCGTTCCCGCCGCCGACGCGCACCACCGTGAGTGCCACGCCGCACGTGTCGGCGGCCTTCTTGGCTGCCTCGGTCCAGACCTCGCCCGACGCCCCGGTCAGCAGGACGAAACCGCCGCTGTCACCGACCAGGTCGTGCGTGGACACCCGGGTGCCGCCGTGCCGCAGCCATGCGTGCGGCAGCCGGTGCCCCGGCCGGGTGGACGGGTGGTGGACCGCGCCCATCGGGTCGCGGGGCGGCGGCGGTGAGCCGTCGGGCAGCACGGCGTCCGACGCGTAGGAGTGGCCGAGTTCGATGTCGTGCGCCTGGTACTCGATCCGCTGCGTGTGGAACACCTCGCGCACCACCGCGCGCCGGGTCTCGCCCATCGGCGTGTCCGAGAGCAGTTCGCGCAGGTTCGCCTCGGTGGCGGCCCGCTGCCCGTGCGCGATGCCGAGTCCGGCGAAGAGCACGCCGTAGTTGAGCAGACAGCGCATGGCCCAGCCGACGTTGCGCCGCGCCGTGGGCAGCCGTTCCGCCTCGTACGTGTCGAGCAGTGCGTCACCCGCCTGCCCCGCCAGCACGGCCCCGAGCTTCCAGGCGAGGTTGTGGACGTCCTGGATCGCCGTGTTGAGGCCGCCGCCCGCCGCGGGCGGCTGGCGGTGCGCGGCGTCACCGGCGAGGAAGACCCGGCCGGCCCGGAACGCCCGCGCCACGACGGCCTCGGGCCGGTACTCGCTCACATGGTGCACGTGTACGTCCACGTCCCGGGGCAGCTTCAGCAGCTCCCGCACCCTGGTGGTGACCGTCTCCGCGCCCAGGTCGCCCGCCGCGGTCGTCGGCGGCACCCGGAAGTGCAGCGCCCACTCCCTGGACGCCCGGCCCCACTCGGGCCCCGACGTGACGAGTACCGACACCTCGCCGTCGGTGCCGAAGATGTGGGTCATCAGCACCGGGTCCGACCACCAGCGGGACAGGTCGGCGCTGAAGTGGACGGAGATGATGGTGAATCCGCCGCCCGCGCCGTCCATCGGTATCCCCAGCGCCGCGCCGACGCTCCGGCCGCCGTCCGCGCCCAGCAGGTACCGCGCGCGTACGGTCGTCACCTCGCCGGTGAACCGGTCGGTCACCCGCGCGGTCACGCCCTCGTCGTCCTGCGTGAACCCCTCCATCTCATGGTGGAAGAGCAGGTCCCCGGGGGCGCGCTGCTCCGCGTGCCCGCGCAGCAGCGGTTCGAGCCGGTGCTGCGGGAGGTTGGTCGGGGGGCCCGTGCTGTCGGCGGCGTACGGGCCCGCGGTGCTGCCGCCGCCGAACGCCTCCATGCGGTGCAGCTCCCGGGCGTCCACAGGTCCGTCACCGCCCAGCGAGGTGCGCCAGACGACCTCGCTCATATGGGCCGGCGGTGTGCTGATCCGGTAGACGTCGTCGGCGATGCCGTGCTGCCTGAACACCTCCATGGTGCGCTGGTTCAGGTAGTGCGCCCTGGGCAGCACCGACGTCGACTCGCGGCGCTCCACCAGCAGGTGGCGCACGCCGAGGTCGGAGAGGAAGACCGACGCGGCGAGTCCGCAGCCGCCACCGCCGACGACGAGAACGGGCACTTCGACGGTGGACACTGCTCTCCCCTGGTGTGTTGTCCTGCGGTGTGTCGTCCGGCCTGCCGCGGGCCGGTCACTCGTCATGGCCGGGCAGGGTCTCGTGCAGGGCGATCGACGCCGTGGGGCACCGCAGGGCGGCGTCCCTGACCCGCTCGTGCTCGTCCGCGGGCGGGGCCGCGTCGAGCAGCACCACCGTGCCGTCGTCGTCGTTCTGGTCGAACACGGCCGGTGCGAGCGCGGCGCAGTTCCCGATCGCGCCGCACCGGTCCTCGTCGATCTCGACCTTCAGGGCCATCTCTCCCTCTCTTTCCCGCGTCACCAGGTGACGGGCAGGGAGTTCACGCCGAAGACCAGCGCGTTGGTGCGGTAGTCGAGCTTCTCGTGCGGCACGGCTGTACGCAGCGTCGGGAAGCGGGTGAACAGCGCGGGCAGCGCGACCCGCAGCTCCATGCGCGCGAGCTGCTGGCCGAGGCACTGGTGCGGTCCGAAGCCGAAGGTGAGGTGTCGCCGCGGCGGCCTGCGTACGTCGAGGCGGTCGAGATCCGTGTCGGCGTCCGCCTCTTCCTGCGGCTCCTGGTCCTGCGACCGGTCGGGCGACGCGACGTCGCGGTTGGCGGCAAGCACCGACGCCACGACCCGCTCCCCCTCCCTGATCTCCTGGCCGCGCACGCGGATGGGCCCGGACGCCTGCCGCGGCAGGATGGTGGCAGGGGCTGTGTACCGCAGCAGTTCCTCGACGGCGCCGTCGGTCGCGGAGGGGTCGTCGCGCACGATCTCCAGCTGGTCCGGGTGCTGGAGCAGCAGGGCGATGCTGGCCGAGAGGGTGCTGGCGATCGTCTCGTGGCCCGCGATGAGCAGCATGTTGCCGATGCCGGCCAGTTCGCTGTCGCTCAGCTGGTCGCCGAAGTCGCGTACGACGCGTCCCAGGACGTTGTCGCCCGGCGCCTCCTTGTGACGCGCCACAAGGCCGGCCATGTATGCCTCCATCTCGGCGGCCTTCTCCATCTGCACCTCACGGCTCACGTCGAAGTCGAGCGCGGCGGCGGTGCGGCGCTGGAACTCCTCGCGGTCGGTGTAGGGGACGCCGAGCAGTTCGCAGATGACGAGCGTGGGAATGGGCGCGCAGAAGACCCGTACCAGGTCGGCGCCCGGCCCCTCCTCCGCCACCGCGTCGAGCGCCGACGCCACGACGCGCTCGATGCTCGGCCGCAGCTCCCGCGCACGCTTGGTGGTGAACGACCCGGTGAGCATGCGCCGCAGCCGCGTGTGCTCGGCGCCGTCGTAGCTCAGCAGGTTGCCCGCCTGGTACGGCATGGCGCCGCCCATCCGCAGACGGTCGTCCGCGAGGACGCTCTTGACGTCGTCGTACCGGGAGACGACCACCGCGTCGAACTCGCCGAGCAGCGGGCTCGGCACCTTGACCCTGCGCAGCTCGTCGTCCTTCTGTGCGTCGTACAGCTCGGCGGTGGGCGCGAACGGGCACGTGTCGGCCCGCCCCCCGATCGGAAGGGAGTGGGGCTCGGTCATGGGATCGCCTCTCTGGTGCGGGAAAGGAACAACGGGCTGTGCGTGTGTGTGCGGGGGTGGGAGGAACAGGGGAAGATCGGGGGCGGGGAGCAGAGAGGGAGCGGGGGCTATCCGGGGGGCCGCGACCGCCCGGGGATCGCGGAGCCGGTCGCCAAGGCGAGTAAGGCCCCGGCCAGACCGACCGCCGCGACGAGCACGAACGCCTCGCGCCGGGGGACGGTCGCGCCGCCGAGCGGCGCGCTCAGCTGCGCGAAGACGGCCCCGACCACGGCGCCCGACAGCGAGGTGCCGAGGGAGCGCATCAGCGTGTTGAAGCCGTTCGCCGCGCCCGTCTCCGTCGCCGGGACCGCCGTCATGAGCAGCGCGGGGATGGCCCCGTAGGCGAAGCCGACACCGCCCTGAGTCACCACGGTGCCGACGACGAGCGCCGTGACGGAGCCCATCCCGGCCAGGGAGACCACGTATCCGAGGCCGATCAGCACGGTGCCGGAGAGCAGGGTCGTCTTCGGGCCGCGTGCCGCGGAGATCCGGGCGCCCACCGTCGACGCGCCCATCATCGCCACTCCGGCGGGCAGCATCAGGAGTCCTGCCTGCACCAGCGAGCGGCCGAGCCCGTACCCCGTGGTGCGGGGCAGTTCGAGCAGTTGGGGGACCATCAGCAGCTGCGCGTACAGGGCGAAGCCCACGAGGACCGAGGTGGCGTTCACCAGCAGGACCGGCCGCCGCACCGCGGTGCCCAGGTCGATGAGCGGGTCGCGCGTCCTGCGCTCCCACACACCCCAGAGCACCAGGACCACGAGGGCTCCCGCCAGCAGGCCGGTCGTGGCGGCGCCGGCCCAGCCCCACTCGCCGCCGTACGAGACGGCCAGCAGCAGCGCGGTCAGACCAGCGGTCAGGGCCGACGTGCCCACCCCGTCGAACCGCCCGCTCGCCAGCGGCGGCGTCACCGGGACGAGCCGGGCCACCAGCACACCGATGACCGCCGTCAGCGTGCCGATGCCCCAGAACAGCAGGTGCCAGTCGGCGAACTGCGCCACCGCCGCGGCGAGCGGCAGCCCGACCGCGGCCCCGATGCCCAGCACGGACGAGGTCAGCGCGATCGCCGAGCCGAGCCGCCGCTGGGACAGCACGTCGCGCAGGAGGCTGATGCCGAGCGGTACGAGGCCCATGCCGATGCCCTGGAGCCCGCGGCCCGCGATCAGGGGCGCGAGCGAGTCGGCCACGGCGCACAGCACCGAGCCCGCGGTCACCAGCACCAGCACGGTCAGCACCAGCCGCCGCTTGCCGTAGAGGTCCCCGAGCCGCCCGACGACCGGGCTGGTGACCGCGCCGCCGAGCAGCGTGGCGGTGACGACCCACGAGGTGCCGGCCGCCCCCGCGTGCAGCACCCTCGGCAGCTCGCCGAGCAGCGGTACGACCGTGGTCTGCGCCATCGCGGCCACCCCGGCGGCGAGCGCGACGACCACCACGATCCCGCGCTCGCCCGGCGGTCCGTCCGGCCGTGCGCCTGCCGGGGCGTCGGCCTGCCGCTGGTCGGGGGCGCCCTCCCGCGTCACAGGCTCCTGCCCACGATGAACTCGGCGATGTCCGCGAACTCAGCGCGCACATCGTCGGGGACGCCACAGGCGGCAAGGCTCTCCGCCGCCGCGGCGGTCTGGCGCGCCGCCTCCTCGCGCGCCCAGTCCCGGCCCCCCGCGCGCTCCACGAGGGCGGTGACGCGCCGGACGCCGTCCTCGTCGAGGGGCTCGGGGCGCAGGTAGAGGGCGCGCAGTTCCTCGGACCCCGGGGCGTTGAGCGCCGCGACCACGGGCAGGGACTTCTTCCCCACGCGCAGATCCGCGCCCACCGCCTTGCCCGTGCTCGCCGGGTCGCCCCAGATGCCCAGCAGGTCGTCCACCAACTGGAAGGCCAGGCCGATGTGTTCGCCGAACGCGGCGAGCCCGTCGACCAGGTCGCGCCCCGCGCCCACCAGGGCGGCGCCGAGGGAGCAGGCGCAGCCGAGCAGCGCGCCCGTCTTGTCGCCCGCCATGCGGACGCACTCGCTCAGCGGCACGTCGTCGCGGTGCTCGAACGCGACGTCCGCGGCCTGGCCGTTGATCATCCGCTGGGTGGCGGCCATCAGGGCGGCCGTGGCCGCCCCCGCGCCCGCCGCGGGCGCCTCGACCAGTACGGACGTGGCCGCGGTGATCAGCGCGTCACCGGCCAGGATGGCGCTCGGCACGCCGAAGACCGTCCAGGCGGTGGCCCGGCGCCGCCGGGTCTCGTCGCCGTCCATGATGTCGTCGTGCAGCAGGGAGAAGTTGTGGACCAGTTCGAGGGCGACCGCCGCGGGCACGCCGTCGGCGGCCGGGGCGCCGGCCGCCCGTGCCGACAGCAGGACGAGGGTGGGCCTGACCAGCTTGCCGCCCCAGGCGCCCGCCGGCCGGCCGTCGGCGTCCGCCCAGCCGAGGTGGTAGCCGCTGACCCGGCTCATCTCCGGTCCCAGGTGTCGCTCGACGGCGCTGCGCAGGGCGGGTCCGACGAGCGTCCTGCCGCTGTCGAGAACCTCGGTGAGGGAGTTGACCGACGCTGTCGTCATGGCACCCGCCGATCCGTCGTGGCCGGAGGGGGACCCGGGCGGGCGCGGACGGACGGCGGACGCGCTGGTGTGTCGCATGGGCACCTTCCCTGTGAGGTCGAGGCGGTCACGGCGTGGGCAGGTCGAGGGGGGTCGGGACGGGTGGGCCGAGCAGGCTGCGCCGTACGACACCGGGGGCCAGCAGGGCGCGGGGCGGCGCCAGCAGGAAGAGGACGTCGCGGTTGGCCGCGCACACCACCGGGTCGCCCGGCACGTGGTCGCGCACGCGGTCCAGGTAGCGGACGAGGAGACGGGTGACGGGGCCGGAGCGCACGGCGTTGCCCGACACCTCGGGCATGGGGCTGTCCGCGCTGGTCGCGATGGACCAGGCCGCGCGGGACGAGCGCACGACCGCCTGCTGGAGGCCGTGCACCGGGGGCAGCTGCTCGCCCGCCAGCTCGCGCGCGAGCGCTACGGCGTTGAGGGCCGCGACGGAAACCCCTTGCCCGTAGACGGGGTTGAGCGCGCACACCGCGTCGCCCACGACCAGCAGTCCGCGCCTGTCCCTGGGCAGCCGGTCGTAGCGCCGCCGCCGGTTCGCGGTGTGCCGATAGCCCACCGGCCGGGTCACCGGCTGCGCGGAGCGCAGCCAGTCGTGCGGCGCGGGGTGCGGGAGGAGGCTCGCGAAGTCGACGAACCCCGCCACGTCGGTGGGCGGTTCCTGGCCCCGGGGGCCTGACAGGGTGACCATCCAGCGGTCGCCCTCGGCGGGCAGGAGGATCGAACCGATCGGCTGCCCCGAGTCGGGGACGATGTAGAAGCCCCTGAGGTCCTCCGCGGGCCCGTCGCCGGTGAAGACGCAGGTCGCGTACGCCCGCCCGGTCTCCACCACCTCCTCCGCCGGGGCGCGTCCGCCGAGCGCGGCAAGCCAGCGCGGGGTACGGCTGGCGCGGCCGGTCGCGTCCACCACCAGGTCGGCGGCGAGTTCCTCCGGGGTGTCGCTGTCGTCCCCGCGACCGCGCAGCAGCACGCCCGTCACGTGGTCCGGCCGCCCGAGCAGGCCGGTCGCCTCGACCCCGGTGAGGACTTCGATGCGGGGGTCGGCCAGCACCCGTCTGCGGATGGCCAGTTCGAGCAGCGGCCGGGACGGGGTCATGATCGGCGCTGACGGGTTGCGGCGGGAGATCCACCGCCCGGCCTGCCACACACCGACCTCGCCCGGCACCGCGAGCTGCGGGGCGTCCGCGTCCCGCAGCTCGGTGACGAGGCCGGGCAGCAGCTCGTCCAGGGCGTTCATGCCGCCGGCCAGCAGGACGTGGGTGTGGCGCGACTGCGGCACCCCCGCGCGGGGCAGCGGGCCGTCCTCGTAGCGGTCGCGTTCGAGCACGGTCACCTCCCGTGCGCGTTCGGCGAGTACGCGCGCGGCAAGCAGCCCCGCCACGCTCCCGCCGAGCACCACCACACGGCCGAGCGTGGGCCGCCCAGCGGCGGGGCGCAGGGCGGGCGCCCGTCGCGGGCCGCCGTCGCGGACCCGCGGCCCGTGGGCCGCTCCGCTGCCGCCCGGCCGCCCGGGGTCCACGCTCGTGCCCGCGTCCGCGCCGGCGGCGAGCGCTGTGCCCGTCTCCGAACCGGCCACGCCCGCGGCGCCCGTGCCCGTCTCCTCCGCTTCCTCCACTTCGTCGATCCGTGCGGCGAGGAAAGTGGCGCCGGACGTCTGCCCCGTGCCCGGCCGGTCACCGAGCATCTGGCCGGCCAGTTCCCAGTGCGTCTTGCGCCAGCGCCGTACGGCCCCGTCCAGCTCCTTGAGCTGCTGTTCCGGCACGGGCAAGCCGTCCCTGCCGTCCGCGGTCAGGTCCTTCATCAGCGCGAACAGCGCGCGGAACTGCTCGGAGTCGAGTCCGCTCGCGGTGCCGAACCGGTCCCTGAACCGCAGGAAGTCCTCCTGCCGCAGCGTGCGCCGCAGCAGGGTCAGCTGCTCCGCGAGGGCGTCGACGAGCCGGGCGGAACGCTCCGCCCGCTCGGCGAAGCACTGCTCGCCGCACTCTCCGGCGTCGATGTGCCGCAGATCCACGAGGACTTGGCTGAGCAGTGTCTCGGAGACCTGGTGCACGACGATGAACAGACGCTCGCTGTCGCTCAGATCGCGCTGTTCCACCGGCGTCAGAGGGTGCTGGAGGGCGAGCAGTTCCTCCAGGCGCAGATACGTCGCATAGCTCGGGGAGGTCATCGGGTCAGCCTCTCGGGGGGGTTCGGCGCGCTGTCAGACCAGGCGACCCGGCACGGTCAGTTCCGCGAGGGCATCGCGGTGCGGTCCGGGCGGAAGGCTTTCGAGTGCCGCTGCGGCGAGCCGGACATGGTGGTGGGACACCATGCGCGCCGCCTCGATCCCGTCGTAGGCGTGCACGAGTTCCGCCATGGCGCCGTGGCGCTCGGCCGCCGGCGCCTCCACGTCGGCGAGCAGCTGCTCGATGCGCCGCCTGCGCTCCAGGGGGGCGCGCTCGTGGGCCAGCAGCACCGGCAAGGTGGGCCTGCCGTTGCGCACGTCGGAGATGTTCGGTTTGCCCGCGCGGGTGCCGTCGTACGCCATCAGGTCGTCGCGGATCTGGTAGGCGATGCCCAGTTGGTCGCTGTACTGGCTGAACGCCTTGAGCTGGGTGTCCTCGGCGCCCCCGAGGGTGGCGCCGACACCGCACGCCATCCACAGCAGGGCGCCGCTCTTGTCGGCGATCATCTTGAGGTAGGAGGTGACGGAGCAGATCCGGCGGCTCATGCGGATCTCCTGCACGGCGGCGCTGCCGATCCGCAGCCCCGCCTGGGACAGCACGGTCAGCGCCCGGGTCACGCTGTCGGCCGAGGCTCCGGCCTCGCGGCACTCGGCCAGCGCGGCGAAGCCGTGGAAGAACAGCCCGTCCCCGCCCACGATCGCCATCGGCTGTCCGAAGACGGTGTGGGCCGCGGGCTTGCCGCGCCGCTGGGCGTCGCTGTCGATGATGTCGTCGTGCATCATGGCCCCGACCTGGATGCACTCGAGCGCCACGGCGGCGGGCAGTACGGTCGTCACGTCGCCGCCCACCGCGAGGGCCGAGCGCACCACCAGCCAGGGGCCCATCATCTTGCCGAAGGGCACCAGCCCGTAACGCACCACCTCGTCGAGGTCCGAAACGCCGTTCGGCCAGCGGCCCTCGACCTCGGCACGCACCATCGCAGCGACCTTCCGGTCGGCGACCTGGGGCACATCGATGTCGGTCATGTGTGTGACGTTAGAAAGGCAGCTCGCCGACCGTCAGCACCCCGGAGCGACTTGGGCCCGAGTGGGACCGGGGGATGGCATCTTTGGCCCGGCGCGGCCCGCGGCCCTGTGCGGAGGCGCTCCCGTACGGACGGGCCGCCGTACGCGGCGTCCCGCGCCGGGCCCCGCGCCTCAGGTCCTCAGGGCTCCACCGGGGCCAGCCGGCCCGCCAGGGCCGCCGCCACCAGGTCGACCCGGGAGCGGCAGCCGGTCCTGGCGAACAGCCGTGTCAGGTACTGCTCCACGGTCTTCTCGCTCATCCGGAGGCGCAGCGCGATCTGCCGGTTCGTCAGGCCCTCCCCGATCAGCTCCACGACGCGCCGCTCGGCGTCCGCGAGCGCCTCCCGACGGCCGCGGGCCCGCGGCGCCGACACCCCGCGCTCGCGGCTCAGCGCCCGGATCTGCTTGATCAGGAGGGATGCGCCGCACTGCGTCGCCAGGTCGTGGGCCTCCCGCAGCCAGGGCCGCGGATCGTCGGCGAGCCGCGCGACGGCCAGGCAGGATTCGAGCAGCGCGGGGATGTTCCCCCGGTCCCTTGCCAGGCCGACGGCGTGCCGGGTCGCGCGGAGGTCGCGGTGCACCAGGCCGCGTGCGAGGAGGAGTTCGTCCGTCGCGTGCACGCGCGCGCCGTCCCTGTGGAGGAGTTCGATCTCGTCGAGCAGGGCGCCGGCGCCCTCGTGGTCCTGGGCGTCGACCGCGGCCCTCACCGCCCGCGTCAGCAGCAGGTCGAGCCCGGCGTAGTGCCCGGCGGCCCGTAGTCGCCGACCGGCCTGCCGGGCGAGCCGGATCGCCTCACGGCTCTCTCCCCTCCTGGCGAACAGGCCGACGCGCACCCAGATCCGCAGGGCGGCGAGCCGTGGGACGGGGGCGGCGTCGGCGAGCCACTCCGCCGCCTGCCGGAACTCGCCGCGCGCGGTGCACATGTCGGCCGCGAACAGCCGGGCCGCGTGATGCGCGAGCGTCTCGGCGGAGCCCGAGAGCACCAGCTCACGCACCGCGGAGATGGCGCGGGACCAGTCCCCCGAGCCGTAGCCGCGCACCACCCTGTGGTAGGTGCCGAGCACCCCGTCGGGTCTGAGCCGGTAGCGCGGGCCCGCCACGATCCGCGCCACGGCCGCCATGTCGACCACCGAGGCCGCCTCTCTCAGCCGCCGCAGGTCCGGCGTGTCCGCCGCACCGCCCGGCCGGTGCCAGAGCCGCTCGCACCCTTCGGAACTCCCGTACAGGGCGGCACTCAGCAGCTCCAGTTCCTCACTGCTGACCGGGGCGTCGCCGCCGGCCCAGTGGACCGGCCCGTGCGGCGCCGGCCTGCCCGCCGTGGGGGCCAGGCGGTGGCCGAACCACCACAGCGAGAAGCAGAGCGGCTCCTGGCCGGGAAGCTCTTCGTCGAGCAGGGCTCGCAGAGCCTCCTCCGCAGGCGGTTCGCCGGTGTGCAGGGCGAGCAGCACCGCGGCCAGACGTATCTCCGCCAGGGGTCTCGCGGCGCAGCCGTCCTCCGCGTACCTGCTGAGCACACCGCGCAGTACCTCGTACCTGCCGGTGCGGATCACCAGGCCGACCAGGAGGGTCAGCCCGGAGGCGTAAGCGGAGCCGGACTGCGGCAGGCGGCTCAGCGCGGCGGCGCACCACAGGGCCGCCCGCTCGGGCTGGTCGTCCGCCTCGGCCGTCGCCAGGGCGAGCAGCCGGCCGACCGTCTCCGCGCCGAGCGGCACGGCCGCCCCGCCGCGTGCGACGTGGTCGGCGAGCGCCGCGAAGTCGGCCTCGGCGCCCCGGGCCAACAAGCGCTCGGCGACAGCCGCGTGCAGAGCGGTACCCGAGCCGTCGGGTGATCTGCGGGCCACGGAGGCGGCGAGGGCGGGGCACCGGCAGCGCATCCGTCCCTCCGCGTCGACGACGAGCACGTCCGCGTCGATCAGCGTGTCGAGCATCCGCCCGCAGTCGTCGAGCCGGACCCCGAGCACGTCGGCGAGGAGCGGCAGGTCGCCGACCTCGGCTCCGTCCCACGCGGCCACCGACGCCGTCAGGCGCTCCGCCAAGGCGCCCATCCCCCTGATCCGGCGCAGAAGGTGGTCGTCCGCGGACAGTTCGATCGGTCGCGCCGGGTCGCGCAGGCAGGTGCGTCCGCGGTGGGACACGAGCCGGCCGCTCTCGCGCAGCGCGGCGACGGTCGCCAGCAGCGTGCCGGGGCGGGTGAACAGGGGGCCGAGGGCGGCCCGCAGTGCTCCGGGTACCGCCTCGTCGGGGCGCGTGCCCGCCGCGCGCCGCACCAGGGACTCCGCGACCTCGTCGGCCAGAGGCCCCAGGGCGACCACCCGGTCGGCCGTGGCGAGCAGTTCGGCGAGACCGGGAGACCGGGCCGTGCCCTCCTCGCGGACGGCGGCGAGCACCGGGCAGCCGGCCCTGCGGGCCGCGGCGAGCAGCGGAGCGGGCTCGGCGACGTCCTGCGCGTCGTCGACGAGGACGGCGACGCGGCCCTGCCGGGCGAGCCGCCCGAACAGCACATCGAACGCGGCCACCGTCGCCGGGTCCCAGTCGGCGCCCGCCGGCCCTTCCGCATGGCCCGGCCGGGCCGCAGGGCCGAGTGCGTCGGCCCTGGCCACCAGGCCGAGGGCGTCCGCGAGTCCGACGTCGTCGAACTGCTCGAAGTGGTCGCGTACGGCACGGACGAGCGCCGTGGCGCCGAAGGTGTCGGCCCGGCCGCCCGCAGGGAGCGCGGGCAGCACGCGCCACCCCTCCGCCCGCAGCATCCTGCCCACCGCGCCGAGCAACGAGGTCCTGCCGACGCCCGCCGGCCCCCGCAGCACGGTGAGACTCGGCGCACTGTCCGTCAAGGCCCTCAGCAATAAAGCAAGTTCGTCGTCCCTGCCCTGCACTGCGGCCCGGTCCCTGACCGTGGACATCGGTCCCCTTCCCCGACATGCCGACAGGAAGGACGCGGCCGACCTGCCGGGAGGATCACCTGTGAGCACGTGGCCGGGTGGCCGTCGTGGTGCCCACGAGCCGTCCCACGCGCCTGTCCCGCCATGGCAGAATGCCCGCACAAAGTCGGTCTGTCGAGGGCGACTTGGGGCGGGCATACTGGTGAAGTGATCGAAGACTCGGCCGGTCCGGTCGAAGCCGGCCGGCCGCTGCGGCGCGCGTTGTTCGGCCGGGAGGACACCGTCGCGCGGGTCATCGACACCGCCATCGCCCCCGAGGCCGCTCCCCTCGTCCTGCTCACCGGCCCGATCGGCGTCGGGCGCAGCTCGGTGCTCTCGGCCGTCGAGGACGGGCTCCGGGGACGCGCCGTCGACTCCCTGACGCTGCGGCTGATGCCGGTCGACCGGTCCCGCCCCTTCTCGTTCGCCTCCCGGCTCTCCGCCGAACTGGGCTCCCGCTCCAGGGGATTCGGCGCGGAGCGGCAGGCGCACACGGCGGGCCCGCCGGCCCGCCGCCTCGCCGCAGAGCTGCGCTCCGCGATCACCGCAGGGGACAAGCTCGTGGTCCTCGTCGATGACGCCCAGTGGGTGGACGCCGACTCCCTCGCGCTGCTGCTGCCGATGGTGCGCATGCTGGCGACCCGGCCGATCTCCCTCGTCTGCTCCCTCGCGTTCCCGCCGCGCGGCCTCGGCCGCCACCGCGACCTGCTGGGGCGGCTGCGTGCCGCGGGACTCGTCAGGGCGGTGAACCTGAGGCCGCTGGGCGATCCGGCCGTACGCGCCCTGGTCGCCCACGAGTTGGAGGCTGTCCCTTCGGCACCACTGGCGTCGCACCTGCACCGCTATTGCCGCGGCATCCCCGCCGCCGTGCTCGCCGCTCTGGCCGGCCACCGCAGGAGCGGCACCCTGAGGGTGTACGACCGGCTCGCCTACCTCGTACCGCCCGACCGCCCACCCGAGCGGCCTGCCGGCCTGCCGGTCGTCGCGTACCTGCGGGGGCTGGGCGAGCCGGTCTGGCCGGTGGCCAAGGCGCTTGCGGTGCTGCACCCGCTGGGCACCCCCGCCGTCCGGCTGGTCGCGGAGGCCGTGAGCACCGGCGAGGAAGACGTCCGCGCCGCGGCGGCCCTGCTGTGCGCCGAGGGCGTGTTGCGGGCGGGACCGGGTGCCGACCGCTGGCGCTTCCGGCTGCCGCTCCTGCCCGCCGCGCTCACCGCCTGCCTCGGCGAGTACGAGCGGCGCAGGCTCGCGCAGCTCGCCGTCACCGCGATCTGGGCGGGCAGGGCCGCGGCGGACGACAGGTACCTCGCAGAACAGCTGGTCGTCGCGGGGCAATTCGTCGACCCGCGCAGGGCCGCGCAGGAGCTGCTCGCCCGGGGGGCCGCCGCCATGCTGGACGACGGCTACCTCGCGGAGCGCTGGCTGCGGGCCGCCGCCGATCTGTCCACGGATCCCGGCCGGCGCGTCAAGGCGCTGCTCGCGCACGCTGCCACCTGCTGCATCCACCTGCGCTTCACCGACGCGCTGCGCAGCGCGGCCGAGGTGCTCTCCCGCCATGCCTGCCAGGTGCCGCCCGAGGCCCTGCTCGAAATGGAGATGATCTACATCGTCTCTCTCGCGGGCACCTTCCAGGCCGCGGCGCTCGACAAGATCTGCGCGGACGGCTGGCGTTCGCTACCGGGCAGCGAGGGGCACAGGATCGTGGCCAGGGCCACGGCCCTCAGCCATCTGGACCGCTGGCGCGAGGCGGCCGAGCACCTGGAGGCGACCCGCGAGATCTGGACCGCGGACAACGATGTCGTGGCCGGGCTCGGCCAGCTGATCCTGGAGTGCGACTCGGCCTATCTGGGCAGGCCGGAGGCGTTCGGGCGGGCGCTCACCGACCCGACGCGCTGGCCGCTGTGGGGCAGCGGGAGGCGGCACCGGTTCGAGCGGTTGTCCACACTGGCGAGGACCTCGCTCACCTTCGGCGAACTGGGCGCGGCGCAGGAGCTGTTCGCGGCGCACACGCTGCCGTCCGAGTACCGGACCCTGCCCGACAGGGTGGTGACGTACAGCCAGGCCGGGCAGTGGGACAGGGCACTCGACCTGGCGCGGCAGGGCCTGGTCACGGACTCCTCGGTCGGTGATCTGCCCAGCCACACGCTGATGTGCCGGGAGACGAGCCGGATCTTCGGCGCGTGCGGCCGGCTCACCCAGGCCCGTGCGGTGCTCGCGAGGGCGAGGACCGTGCAGCCCGTCCTGCTGCATCTGCTGGCCGTGCCCGAGGCGGAGCTCGAACACGCGCTGGGGGAGCCGGGGCGGGCCGACGCGGCCGTCGAGGAGGGGCTGCGCCGCGCCGTCGAGCGCGGCACGCTCGTCGGCACCGACGAACTGTGGGCGCGCAAGGCCGAGTCCAGGCTGGCCGCGGGCGACCGGGAAGGGGCGGAGCGCTGCCTGGCCGAGGTCACGCGGGTCGACGAGCTGACGGGGCCGGGAAGGGCCCGGCTGTTCCGGCTGCTCACCACCGCCTTCGTCCACGGGGACCCGCGGGCCGCGACCGAGGCCCTGCGCGCCGCGCGGCGGCGCGGGCAGCCGCTGGAACAGGCGGACACCATCGTCACCGCGGTCCGGCACGGAGTGGCCGACCCCGTGCTCCTGCGGGAGGCGTACGCGCTGTACGGCGACCTCGGCGCGCTGCTCCGGCGGGCGCGGCTGCGCATCATGATGCGTGAACGCGACGTCGGCGTGCCGGGCCGCGGCGCGACGAGCGCGGAGGACGACCGGCTGCTGGCCACCCTGGTGACCGAGGGGCTGACCAACCGGGAGCTGGCGGCCGTGCTCGGACGCAGCGAGAAGAGCGTGGAGGGCCGCCTGAGCCGGCTCTTCCGCCGCACGGGCCACCGCTCACGGGTCGAACTCGCCTCGGCGGTGCTGACGGGCGAGTACCCGCTCTGAGCGCAAGGGCGGCGGTCGAGCCCGGCGGGACCACGCCCATGCCCGCGTCGGTGGCCCCGCCGCAGCGGCCCTCGCCCACGGCGGCGGTACGGTCGGGGCTTCCCTTCGACAGGGCCGGTACGGAATCCGCGGCGTCGCGACCGACGACCACGGCTCGGAACCGCTCCGCGCGCGGTGCGGTTCCGAGCCGTGGTCCGGCGGGAACCGGCCCGCCCCGTGCCCTCACGGTCACACAGGCTGACGCGAGCCGGCGGTGCGCCGGCCCCTCCGCCCCGGGAGGCGCTCGCCGCGTTCGGGGCCGCGGGGCTGTGCCCGGCCTGCCGCCCGCCTACGGAAGGTCGGGTACGGCGAGAAGCGTGAGCATCGCGGGGAGCAGGTCGCCGTGGAGCGGGTCCGGGTTGCCGCTGTCGATCGCGCCCTCCAGCGCGAGGGTGGTGTATCCGTGGACGAGAGCCCAGACGGCATAGCTCGGGACCAGCGCGGGGTCGGTGTCGTGGACTGGTGCGGCCTTCTCGCCGCGCAGGCCGCGGTCCAGGGCGCGCAGGGCACGGTGTTTCTGCTCGGCCAGTTCGGGTGCGGTGAAGTCGAACTGGGTCATTCGCCACATCAGGTCGAACAGGGCGCGGTTCTCGCCCGCGAACGAGACGTACTCTGCGGCGATGCGCGCGACCCGCTCCCGAGCGGCGAGCCCGGCAAGGTCGAGTCCTTCGAGCCGGTCGCAGAGCCGCCGGTAGGCGCGGGTCGCGAGGGCACCGAGCAGCCCGCGCGCGTCACCGAAGTGATGCTTGGGAGCGGACTGCGACACCCCCGCGCGCCGTGCGGCCTCGCGCATGCTGAACCCGGCGACGCCCTTCTCGGTCAGCACCACGAGTGCGCTGTCGAGCAGCGCGGCGCGCAGGTTGCCGTGGTGGTAGTGATCTCCGGCGGCTGTCTCCTTGCCCATGCCCCCCATCTTGACAGTGGGCAGATGCTCCGTAAACTGCTCACTGTCAAGATGGGGGGCATGGGAGCTGAAATGGCAGACAGAGTGCTGGTCACGGGCGTCTCGGGGTTCATCGGTGGTCACCTCGCGGCCGAGTTGCTGCGGCGCGGATACTCGGTGAGGGGCTCGGTGCGGTCGCCCTCTCGTATCGGCGAGGTGCATACCGCGATGGCGGCGGCGGGCGTCGAGCCGGCAGATCTCGACATCTGCCGGCTCGACCTGCTGTCCGACCAGGGGTGGGCGGAGGCGGCAGCCGGGTGCCGCTACGTGCTGCATGTGGCGTCCCCGTTCGTGCTGGAGAAGCCGAAGGACCCGTACACACTGATCCGTCCCGCCACCGAGGGCGCGACCCGGGCAGTCGGGGCAGCCCTGGACGCGGGCGCGGAGCGCGTGGTCATGACCTCGGCGCTGGCGACGATGCAGTTCGCCCGTACGCCCAAGGGGCACATCTGCACCGACTCCGACTGGACCGACCCGGACGACCCGCGCCTCAACGCGTACACCGTCTCCAAGGTCAGGGCCGAGCGTGCCGCGCGAGAGCTCGCGCAGCGGCGCGGGGCGCAGGACCGGCTCGCCGTCGTCAACCCCGGCGCGGTGATCGGACCGCTTCTGACGGACGATCCCGGAACCTCGGTCACCGCGATCCAGCAGATCATGTCGGGAGCACTCCCGATGGTCCCCGACCTCCGGCTCCCCTGGGTCGATGTGCGGGATGTCGCCGACGTCCACATCGCCGCGATGTCCTCCGCGCATGCCGGCGGCCGCCGCACGATCATCGCCACCGACCCGATGTCGCTCATCGAGGTGGCCGGGGTGATCCGTGAACGCCTCCCCCAGGCAAGCCACAAGCTGCCCAAGCGTGCGATGCCGACCTGGTTCACCTGGCTCGCCAGCGCGTTCGAACCCCAACTACGCGACAACCGATGGCTGATCGGCCAGAAACAACGCTTCGACCGCACCCCCGCCGAGACGCTCCTCGGACACCCGCTGCGGCCGGTCCCCGACGCGATCGAGGAAACCGGGCGCAGCCTGGCCGAACGCCGGCTCATCTGAACTCCGGGATCCCCCAGCCGGTTGCCGAGGCTCTCGCCCGCCCTGGGCGCCCGCGCCGACGCGCTGTCCGCCGGCCGCGATCAGTCGGTGTCCAGCCGCACCAGACGCGCGTTGTGCAGTGCCGCGACCTCTCAGCGGTCGTTCTGCCACACGAGCGCGAACAACTGCGTGAAGCAGCGGTTCGACAGCGGCTCCTCCTCGCCCGGCATGACCAAAGCGACGCGGTGGCGCACCACACCCCAGCCCGGACGGACGATCCGGGCGGACACCGCCCGCGGAACCGCGGGACTCATGGCGGGCCCGCGCGGCGGACGGTCCGGGGCGGTGCGGCTCGTCGGGAGCGGTCGAGGCGTTCGCAGACGGGGCGGCCCACACCGCGGGGAGTGGCGGCGGAGTCGTCGGCGAGGCCGAGGCGGCCGGAGTGGACGAGGCCGTGAGCCGTGGGGCGCGGTCCGGAGCAGGAGCCCGCTCCGCCTCGGCTCCGTGGTCTCCGGCGGCGCCGCCGAGTGTCCGATCGGCCGCCGCGACCCGTACGGGCC
Organism: Streptomyces tremellae; assembly: GCF_039540215.1. Lineage (NCBI taxonomy): Bacteria > Bacillati > Actinomycetota > Actinomycetes > Kitasatosporales > Streptomycetaceae > Streptomyces > Streptomyces tremellae. The sequence continues at coordinate 14,599 of NZ_BAABEP010000046.1, read as the reverse complement.
GCCGCGGCGCCCGGCACGGGGCATCGCCCCGCCGCACTTGCTCGAACACGGTGCGAGAGCGGCGTCGAGCGGGTCCCGCACCACCCTTCAGCTGCCGTTGAGTATCTTTCCCAGCCGCATCGCGGCGCGGACGACCACGGTTCCCAGGTCGTCGAATCCCGCGGAGTCGAAAACCGAGATGCCGATGCTCGTCGTCGCCTCGCCCGCACGCGGCGGGACCGGCGCCGAGATGCCGGTGACTGCCGGGATCACCTCCCCCATGGTGACCGCGTAACCGCTCGCGCGCGCGGCCGTCACCTCCGGGCGCTCCCCCTCCCTGCGCGGCCCGTGGGCGAGCAGGGCCAGACCGCCCGAGCCGCGCTCGATCGAGTGGGCCTGGCCTGGCCGGAAAGACACATGGACCAGCGCGCCGCGCGGCTCCACCACCATCAACGCGCGCATCTCGGCGGCGCCCTCGCGGACCATCAGGTGCGCCGTGGCGCCGGTGGCCTCCGCGAGTTCTTCCAGAACCGGGCGGGCCAAGGTGCGCAGGTCCTGCTGGACCGGCTCGGCCAAGGCGACCAGGCCGGTACCGAGCACGATCCGGCGCTGGTGGTCGCGGCGGCACAACTGGTGCGCCTCCAGGGTGCGCACCAGGCGGTGCGCGACGGTGCGGTGCACCCCGACGGCCTCCCCCAGTTCGCTGACGGTCAGCCCCTGCGGATGTTCCGACAGGACTCTGAGGATCAGCAGCCCGTGGTGGAGCGTCTTCGACATGCCCGCATCCCACTCGGGGGCCGAGCGGGTCGGTGGCGGTGGGTTCACTGTTCCATCCCTTGACGGGTTTCCAGCACGTTACCTATGCTCCCATTATTCGCACACTGAGTGCGATTATCGCACACCTCGCGGGTGTGCGGCAAGCTCCCCGCACGGCCGCAAGGACGGCCGAAGGCGCGGGACCCAGGAGCCGAAGGGACGCCCGCATGGACGCCGGAATCCAGCAGCTCTACCACCTCCAGAGCCACCTCATCGACGGCGGCCGCGCCGCCGAGTGGGCCGCCACCTTCACCGCGGACGGCACCTTCGACTCGCCCACCTATCCGTCCCCGGTGGTCGGAACCGCCGCCCTGACCAGGTTCGCCGAACGGTTCGCCGCGGGCTGCGCCGCCGACGGCGTGGTACGTCGGCACGTGGTCACCAACATGGCCGCGACCGGCACGGACGACGACGGAGCGGTGCGCGTCGAGGCGTACCTCCAGATCGTCGCCACGCCCCGGGGCGGGGCACCGCACATCGAGCGGTTCACCACCCTCGCCGACCGGGTCGTCGCCGACGGCGAGGGCTGGCGGATCGCCGCCCGCGTCGTCCGCCGGGACGACGCCCCCGGCCGCTGAGCAGTCCCCCGGCGGCGCGCCAGTACGGCACTTCAACGACGAAGGAACGGAAACACCCATGAGCGACACCGCATACCCACAGGCCCCCGGCTCCGAAGGCCCCGGCCGGGTGGTGGGCCGGGCGCCCTCCGCCGTCTATCCCGAACTGGCCGGCAGCACCGCCGTCGTCACCGGTGCCGCCCGCGGCATGGGCGCCGTGTTCGCCGAGGGCCTGGCGCTGCGCGGGGTGAACGTGATCGCCGCCGACATCGACCTCGACGCCATGAAGGCGACCGCCGAGGCCGTCAACGCACGACAGGACGCGCTCCCCGAGGGCACCGCCAGGGGCCGGGTCATCCCCGCCGCCGTGGACGTGGCGGACCCGGCCGGACACGAGGAGCTGGCCCGGCTGGCGCACACCGAGTTCGCCGGCCTCGACCACTGGGTCAACAACGCCGGCATCTTCCCCTTCGCGTACATCTCGGACATTTCCCCCGAGCAGATCGACGCGGTGCTCAAGGTCAACGTGGAAGGCGTGCTGTTCGGCTCGCAGGCCGCCGCCCGGCACATGCGGCCCGGCGGCGCCATCGTCAACATGTCCTCGGTCTCCGCGGTCCGGGTGCGCAGGGGCCGCGGCGCGTACTGCGCCTCCAAGGCCTCGGTGGCGCACCTGACCGAGTCTCTCGCCGTGGAGCTGGGCGACAAGGGGCTCCGGGTCAACTCGATCGCGCCCGGCTACATCGACACCGAGATGACCCGCTGGGTGCAGGAGGACCCGACCGCCCTCAGGCACGCCCTGGACAGTGTGCCGCTGCACCGCCTCGGCTCACCGCAGGAGGTGCTGGGCGTGCTGCTGTTCCTGCTCTCCGACAGCGCCCGCTACGTCACCGGGCACAGCATCGCCGTCGACGGCGGTTCCCGCCATGTCTGAGAAACACACCGCCGCAGAAAGCCACCGCGAGGAGGTGCGCTACCCGTCGGTCGTCCTGGTCACCGGGGCCGCCGCCGGGATGGGGGCCGAGCACGCCCGCGCGCTGGCCCGCCGCGGCAGCCACGTCCATCTCGCCGACGTGGCCGACTGCGCGCCCGTGGTCGAGGAGATCACCGCCGCGGGCGGCCGGGCCACCGGGCACGAACTGGATGTCACCGACCCCGCGGGCTGGCGCCGTGTCGTCGGCGCCCTGCGGGGATCGGAAGGGCGACTCGACGGGCTGGTGAACAACGCCGGGATCTCGCGGCGGCTGCGGTTCATGGACACCGACGAGGAGGTCTGGGACCGCGTCCTCAAGATCAACCTGTACGGCCCGTTCCACGGCATCCGGGCCGCCGCGCCGCTGATGCGGGACAGCGGCGGCGGTGCGGTCGTCAACATCTCCTCCATCAGCGGTCAGATCGGCTACTTCTCACCGTCGTACTCGGCGAGCAAGTGGGGTCTGACCGGGCTGTCCAAGTCGGCCGCCGGTGAGCTGGCCGCCTGGGGCATCCGGGTCAACTCGCTGCATCCGGGGCTGGTCGGCACCGGCCTGCTCGCCGGTTCCGACGAGTTCGTGGAGTCGGCGAGGCGCAGTATCCCCGCCGGCCGGCTGGGCGAGGTGCGCGAGGTGACCGACGCGGTGCTGTTCCTGCTCTCGGACCGCAGCTCCTACATGACCGGCAGCGAGGTGACCCTCGACGGCGGCCTGGTCTCCAACGGCCTGTACCACCGCATCCTCGACGACGCCGAAGGAGCACTGTGATGACCGACTTCGACGCGCTCGACGTGATCGTGGTGGGCGGCGGCGGTGCCGGTCTGGCCGCCGCGGTCAGCGCCGCCGAACTCGGCCGCCAGGTCGTGCTGTTCGAGTCCGAACGCGAACTGGGCGGTTCCACGCAGCTGTCCGCGGGCATGTTCACGGCCGCCGGCACCAGCGTGCAGCGCGGCCTGGGGATCGAGGACACCGCCGAGCGGCACTACCAGCACTACATGGACCTCAACCAGTGGCGCCTCGGGCCCGGTCTGATCCGGGCGTTCTGCGCCGCCGCGGGGCCGACCCTGGAGTGGCTGCTGGGCCTCGGCCTTGACGTGCCGGCCACGGTGTCGCCCGACGCGCACACCCCGGGCCTGTGCCGGGCCGGCGTGGAGGACGTCTGGCGCGGCCACGTCCCCCGCGACCAGGGCTACGGCCTGGTGCAGGTCCTGGACCGGGCCCGGCGCGGGCACGGCGTGGAGGCCGTACTCAACACCCGCGTGGAGCGGCTGCTGGTCGAGGAGGGCAGGGTCGTCGGCGTGGTCGCCGACGGCGTCGAGGTCCGGGCCGGCGCTGTGGTCGTCGCCAGCGGCGGCTTCGCGCAGCAGCCCGATCTGCTGGACCGGTACTACCCGGAGGCGCGCGCCGCGGGCGACTCGCTGTTCGTGGTCGCGGCACCCGGCAGCCGCGGCGACCACCTGGCGTTCGCGGAGCAGACCGGCGCCGCGCTCACCGGGCACGGCTGGGGCCTGATGCTGCCGACCGCCTACTTCCAGCGGTACCACCACTGGCAGGCCGGCTTCCCGCCCAAGTCCCGCGTGTACGTGAACGGCGCCGGGCGCCGCTTCATGGACGAAGACGCCTCCTACGCCGTCTCCGGCGGCATCATCCTCGCCCAGGACGGCCCTGTGTGGGCGGTGTTCGACGAGAAGGCCCGGCTGGAACTGCCCACCGGGTACGCGGACTGGACACCCGAGCGGATCGCCGAGGAGGTCCGCGCCGGACGCCTGCTCAGCAGCGGCACCGTGGCCGGTCTTGCCGCCGCCATGGACGTCCCGGCCCACGCCCTGACCGCCACCGTCACCCGCTGGAACGGCACACTCGCCACGACCGGCGAGGACCCCGGCTTCCGACGCGAGGACTCCCTCGCCGCCAAGGGTTCGCCGCAGCCGCCCGACCCGATCGCCGTCGCTCCGTTCTACGCGGCCCGCCTCCTCCCCGCCGAGCTGGTGTGCACACACACCGGGCTGGAGATCGACCAGCGCGCCGCCGTGCTCGACGCCGCCGGCACCGCCGTACCCGGCCTGTACGCGGCGGGCGAGGCCGGCGGCGGCGTGCTCGGCATGCGCTACGTCGGCGGGGGCAACGCCATCGCCAACGCCCTCACCATGGGGCGCATCGCCGGCCGCACCGCGGCCCGCCGCAACTGACCTTTTCACCCTCCCCCTTCAGGAGCCGTCATGGGAGCGCACCTCAACGCCGAGGACACCGCCGCCCTGGGCAGCAGAGTCACCAGAAAAGTCACCTACCGGATCTTCCCCATCGTGGGCCTGTTGTACGTGTTCAACTACATGGACCGGTCCAACGTCAGCTACGCCCAACTCGGCATGGAGAAGGAACTGGGCGTCACGACGGCCACGTTCGGCGCGGTCGCCGCCATCTTCTTCCTCGCCTACGTGGTCTTCGAGATTCCCAGCAACATGATGCTGAAGAAGGTCGGGGCCCGGCTGTGGCTGGCCCGGATCGCCATCAGCTGGGGGCTGGTGACCGCTGTCACCGGCCTCGTCCACAGCGTCACCCACCTCTACCTGGCGCGCATCGCGCTGGGCGTCGCCGAGGCGGGTCTCTTCCCCGGTCTGCTGCTGTACCTGACGTTCTGGTACCGGGGCAAGGAGCGCGGCCGGGCCATCGCCATGCTGGCGCTGGCCCAGCCTGTCGCCATGATCCTGGGCAGCATGACCGGCGGCTGGATCCTCGACCACGTCCACTGGTTCGACATGGACGGCTGGCGCTGGATCTTCATCCTGCAAGGCGCGCCCGCGATCCTCATCGGCCTGGTCACCCTCCTCTGGTTGCCCGACCGGCCCGCAGACGCCGCGTTCCTCACCCCCGCGGAGAGCCGCTGGCTCCAGGCGGAACTCGACCGGGAGCATCCGGGCACAGCCGCCCGCGGGGAGACCGCGCGCGACCAGCTGCGCGCCCTGAAGAACGGCAAGGTGCTGTACATGGCCGCCGCCAACTTCTTCGCCGCGTGCGGTCTGTACGGATTCTCCTTCTTCCTGCCGAAGATCGTGCAGCAGTTGGACCCGTCCTACTCGGCCACCAACATCGGCCTGCTCGGGGCCGTTCCCTACCTGGTGGGTGCGGTCGGCATGCTGCTGGTGGCGCGCAACTCGGACCGCACCGGCGAGCGCCGCTACCACGTCATGGGCTTGATGCTGCTCGGCGCGCTCGGTCTCGGCGGCACCATCGCCTTCCGGCACGACCCGGTACCCGCCATGGTGTGCCTGTCTCTGGTGGCGATCGGCGTGCTCGGTTACATGGCGCCGTACTGGGCCCTGGCGGCACAGGTGCTGCCGCGGGAGCAGGCCGCCGTGGGACTGGCCGGCATCAACTCCATCGCCGCGCTCGGCGGGTTCTTCAGCCCCTACATCATCGGCGAGAACGCCACGGCCGACGACGTCACCGTCGGCCTGTACTTCCCCATCGCCTGCCTGGTGGTGTGCGCCGTGATGCTGGCCTTCCTCAAAGCGCCCCGGGCCCCGCACACCGACGACGCCTCCGCCCTGCCCACCGCGGCAGGCGTCTGACCGACAGCAAGGAGCACACCAGCGATGCCCTACTACCGCAGCGTGGGCGACATCCCGCCCAAACGGCACACCCAGCACCGGGATACGAACGGCAGGCTGCGTTTCGAGGAGCTGATGGGCGAGGAGGGGTTCTCCTCCGACTCCTCGCTGCTCTACCACCGCGAGATCCCGTCGGCGATCACCGGCTCCCGCCCCTGGGACCTGCCGGGCCAGGAGACGGCCGCCAACCACCCGCTCAAGCCGCGGCACCTGAAGCTGCACGACCTCTTCTCCGGGGACGGCTGGCGCGCCGCGGACGCGGTCACCGGGCGGCGCCTGCTGCTCGGCAACGGCGACGTACGCATCTCCTACGCCGTCGTGGGCGCGGCCTCGGCCTTCTACCGCAACGGCATCGGCGACGAGTGCGTGTACGTGGAGGCCGGCGAGGCCACCGTCGAGACCGTGTTCGGGGCGCTGACCGCCCGCGCCGGCGACTACGTGCTGCTGCCCCGGGCCACCACGCACCGCTGGCTGCCCGAGGGGGACGCGCCGCTGCGCCTGTACTGCGTGGAGGCCAACTCGCACATCTCCCCGGCCCGCCGCTACCTCTCCCGCAACGGGCAGCTGCTCGAACACGCCCCGTTCTGCGAACGCGACCTGCACGGCCCCGCCGAGCCGCTGCTGGCCACCGGCACCGACGTCGAGGTGTACGTCAAACACCGCGGACCGCGCGGTGAGGTGCTCGGCACCGTGTTCACGCAGGCCACTCACCCCCTCGACGTGGTGGGCTGGGACGGCTGTCTCTACCCGTACACCTTCAGCGTGCACGACTTCGAGCCGCTGACCGGGCGGGTGCACCAGCCGCCGCCCGCGCACCAGGTCTTCGAGGGCGACAACTTCGTGATCTGCAACTTCGTCCCCCGCAAGGTCGACTACCACCCGCTGGCCATTCCCGTGCCCTACTACCACTCCAACGTCGACAGCGACGAGGTGATGTTCTACTGCGGCGGCGACTACGAGGCGCGCAAGGGCTCCGGGATCGGGCAGGGCTCGGTGTCGCTGCACCCGGGCGGGCACGCGCACGGCCCGCAGCCCGGTGCCTACGAGCGGTCCATCGGCGCGGAGTTCTTCGACGAGCTCGCCGTCATGGTCGACACGTTCCGGCCGCTGGAGCTGGGCGAGGGCGCGCTCGCCGCGGAGGACCCGGGCTATGCCTGGACCTGGGCGGGCCGGGGGCCGGCCGCGTGAACGCGCTGCTCGCCCATCTCGTCGACGATGCCGGCCTGTTCCCGCCGACCGCCCTGCCGGTCGCGGAGGCAGTGGCGCGGCACCGCCGTGACCAGACCGCCGGACACCCGATGCACACCCTCAGGTTCCTCGTCCCGGTCGGACGGCTGGACGGGCTCCGCGCCGAACTGGGGTCGGCGGATCGGCTGCGGCTCGGCCTGATCGCCGACGCGGCCGGTCCCGGCGACGCGGGCGAGCGCCTGCGCGCCGCGCTGGCGGCAGTCGCCGACGACGAGCGCCTGGAGACGGCGCTTGTCGAGGCGCCACTGACCGTGTTCGGCACCGACCCTGCCAGGGCGGTCCCCGCCGTGCTCGCCGCCACCGCGGACGCCGGGGTGCCGGTGTTCCTCGAACCGGCCGCACCCCGCGGCGTCGACGCCCTGCTGGCCGCGGTGCAGGGCACCGCGGGGGTGGGCGCCAAGCTGCGCTGCGGAGGCTTGCGGGCCGAGCAGTTCCCCTCCCCCGCCGAGGTCGCACACTTCGTCACGGCGTGCGCGCGCGCCGGCGTCCCGTTCAAGGCGACCGCGGGCCTGCACCACGCGGTGCGCCATCGGGCCGGGCAGACCGGCTTCACCCACCACGGCTACCTCAATCTCCTGCTGGCCTCCGCGCTCGCCGCCGCCGGCCCCGGCGCCATGGCGCCCGTGCTGCACGCGCTGGAGACCACCTCGGCCGACGACCTGGCACGCGGTCTCGCCGCGGTGCCCGCACCGGCCGTGGCCGCCGCCCGCACCCTGTTCGTCTCCTACGGCTCATGCTCCACCCGTACACCGGTGTCCGAGGCCCGCACCCTCCTCGGCGCCGCCTGAAAGGACTGCTTCCGCGATGACCTCCCCCTGCTGGGTCCCGGTGCCCGAGGGCTCCCCCTTCACCCCGCACGCCCTCCCCTACGGTGTGTTCGCCCCCGAGGGCGGCGCGCCCCGGGTCGGCGTCGCCATCGGCGACCACGTCCTGGACCTGGCCAGGGCCCTGGACGACGGAACGTTCGCCGGGCCCTCCCTCAACGCCTTCCTCGCGCAGGGCCGCGCCCGCTGGCGGTCGGTCCGCGCCCAGATCACCGGACTGCTCACCGACCCCGCGCGCCGCGAGGCCGTGGAGCCGGCGCTGCACCCCGCCGGGTCTGTGCGGCTGCTGATGCCGTTCGAGCCCGCCGACTACGTCGACTTCTACGCCTCAGAGCACCACGCCGCGAACATCGGCCGGATGCTGCGCCCTGGCCAGGACCCGCTGACCCCGCAGTGGAAGCACCTGCCGATCGGCTACCACGGCCGGGCCGGCACACTGGTCGTCTCCGGCACGGACGTCGTCCGGCCGTGGGGCCAGACCCGCCCCGCCGACGGCGGCGCGCCGCCCTTCGGGCCGACCCGGCGCCTCGACATCGAGGCCGAGGTCGGCTTCGTCGTCGGCACCCCGTCCGCGCAGGGCACCCGGGTCGGCGTCGACGACTTCGCCGAGCACGTCTTCGGCGTGTGCCTGGTCAACGACTGGAGCGCGCGGGACCTCCAGGCGTGGGAGTACGTGCCGCTCGGCCCGTTCCTCGCCAAGTCGTTCGCGACGTCCGTCTCCCCGTGGGTCGTGCCGCTCGACGCGCTGGACGCCGCGCGCACCGCCCCGCCCGAGCGCGCCGAGGAGCTTCGGCCCTACCTGCGCGAGAGCGAGGACTGGGGCCTCGACCTGGCCCTGGAGGTGCGGCTCAACGGCGAGGTCGTCGCCCGTCCCTCGTTCACCTCCATGTACTGGACGCCCGCCCAGATGCTGGCCCACCTGACCGTGAACGGCGCCTCCCTGCGCACCGGCGACTTCTACGCCTCCGGCACGGTCAGCGGTCCCGGCGCGGACGAGCGCGGCTGCCTGATGGAGCTGACCTGGAACGGGCAGGACCCGCTGAAGCTGGCCGACGGCACCGTCCGGACCTTCCTGGAGGACGGCGACGAGGTCGCCATCACGGCGACCGCCCCCGGACCCGACGGCACCCGGATCGGCTTCGGCGAGGTCCGCGGCCGGATCGTCGCCGGGCGGGAGGACGCGTGAACAAGGTGATCGCCAGTGCCGGCGAGGCCGTGGCCGACATCGGTGACGGGGCCTCGCTCGCGGTCGGCGGCTTCGGCCTGTGCGGCATCCCGACGGTCCTTCTGGACGCCCTGCACGCGCGCGGCGTCGGGGAGCTGAAGGTGGTGTCCAACAACTGCGGCACCGACGGCCACGGACTCGGCGTGCTGCTGGCCGACGGCCGGATCAGCCGCGTCACGGCCTCGTACGTCGGTGAGAACAAGGAGTTCGCGCGCCAGTACCTCGGCGGCGAGCTGGAGGTGGAGCTGATCCCGCAGGGCACCCTGTCCGAGCGGCTGCGCGCCGGCGGCTGCGGCATACCCGCGTTCTACACCCCGGCGGGCGTCGGCACCCAGGTCGCGGACGGCGGACTGCCGTGGAAGTACACGGCCGACGGCGCCGTGGAGGTGGCCTCCCCGGCCCGCGAGCAGCGCGAGTTCCGAGGCCGCACCTATGTGCTGGAGGAGTCGGTCACCACCGACTTCGCCCTGGTCAGGGCCGCGCGCGGGGACCGGTACGGCAACCTCGTCTTCCACCGCTCGGCCCGCAACTTCAACCCGCTCGCGGCGATGGCCGCAACGGTCGCCGTGGCCGAGGTCGAGCAGCTGGTGGACGGCGCCCTGCGCCCCGACGAGGTGCACCTGCCGGGCGTCTTCGTGCAGCGCGTGGTGCCGCTCACCGCCGAGCAGGCCGCCGACAGGTCCATCGAGAAGGCGACGGTGCGCTGATGCCCTGGAACCGCGACGACATGGCCGCGCGCGCGGCGGCGGAGCTGACCGACGGCTCCTACGTCAACCTCGGCATCGGACTTCCCACGCTGGTGCCCAATCACCTCCCGGACGGCGTCGACGTCGTCCTGCACTCGGAGAACGGCATCCTCGGCGTCGGTCCCTACCCCCGCCCCGACGAGGTCGACCCCGACCTCATCAACGCCGGCAAGGAGACCGTGACCCTGGCACCGGGCGCCTCCTTCTTCGACTCCGCGCTCTCCTTCGGCATGATCCGCGGAGGCCACCTGGACACCGCGATCCTCGGCGGCCTCCAGGTCTCGACCGGCGGCGACCTCGCCAACTGGACCGTCCCCGGCAAGATGATCAAGGGCATGGGCGGGGCGATGGACCTGGTCCACGGCGCCCGGCAGGTCATCGTCCTGATGGACCACACCGCCAAGGACGGCAGCCCGAAGATCGTGCGCGCCTGCACCCTGCCGCTGACCGGGACGGCGTGCGTGGACCGCGTCATCACCGGCCTCGGCGTCTTCGACATCACCCCGCCCCGCCTGACCGTGGTCGAACTCGCCCCCGGCGTCACCCTCGACGAGGTACGCGCCGCCACCGACGCGGAGGTCGCCGCTCCCCCCGCCCCCTGAAGGCAGCCCCGACCGTGACCTGGGGATACTCGTCAGCGCAGGGAGGCGCCGCGCAAGGCGCTGTCGACGGGTGCGGGAAGAGAAGAGGGGTCCGCGTCGAGGACGACGCCCTCACCGTCGACAAGAAGCCGGCCAGGATCCTCGCGCTGGGGCGGGGTGACGCGGAGCCCGCGCAGGACCTGGGCGCACAGCCGGTCGGCGCCAGTGACTGGCTGGCCTCCGGCGGCGACGGTGTGGGCCCCTGGGCCAAGGGCCCGTACAAGAAGAAGCCCGGGATCATCGGGACCCTGGAGCCCAGTCGGGGGAAGATCGCGGCCCTCAGGCCCGACCTCATCCTGGACACCGCGTCGAGCGGAGACGCCAAGCCGTACCGGACCCTCAGCAGGATCGCTCCCACCGTTGACGTGCCGAAGGGCCAAGACGCGTACAAGACCTCGTGGCAGGAGCAGATCCGGATGATCGCCGCCGCCCTCGGGAAGAAGGGGGCGGGCAGCAGGCTGATCGCGGGCGTCGACAAGAAGTTCGTCGCGGCAGCGAAGGCGCGCCCCGAGTCCGAGGGGGAGACGATCTCGGTCGGCGCGCCCAGCGGTGACGGGTACGGCGCCTGCGTCAAGGGCGACAGCCGGATCTCGTTCGCCGAGAGGCCCGGCTTCACGAACAACCCCAACGTCGGGGCCAAGGCGGGGAGCAGCACCTTCCTCATCAACGTCTCGCGGTCTCGCGCGAGAATCTGAACCTGCCCGACGCCGACCTCGTCGTCATGGCACCGGTCGGCGTCGGCCCGGAGAAGATCCCCGGGGACAAGCTCTTCCAGACCGTCCCCGCCGTGCGGAGGGGCCACTCCGTCGTTCTGGACAACCAGGACATCTGCCAGGCGTTCGCCGCCAACTCCGCGCTGTCCATCGGGTACGCCCTCGGCAGGACCGTACCCCTGTTCGCGAAGGCGCTGCGCGACTGAGGCAGTTCCCGGACCGTTCGTCGCAGGCGGAAGGCGCGCTCGTGGAATACCGGCGCCGGTGCGGCCGTTCGGCCGATCAATAGCGTTGAGTTATTGATCGGAGAGTGTCTGATATTGGACGGCTGACCGAATCAGGGATTTGCTGGTGATGCCCATCCCAGGGTCACCAGCGAATGACCGCACTCGGCACCGCCCCGCCACGGGCTTGTCAGCCGGGTGACGCGGGTGGGTCCACGAGGTCGAGACGAGAGGAAGTGTCGTATGACAACGGCGCCTACGACTGCCCGGTCCGCTGAAGAATGGGCGACCGCCTTCACTGAAGCGAGCAACTCGGACCCGGAGATCCAGGCACACGGAAAGTACTTCTCGTGCTCATGGCTTCTCGATGCGGGCGAGCGCAGTTACGTCATCAAGTCGGAGTCGGGCACGGTGACGAATGTCGCCGTCGACCCGGGCCCCCTCGACGAGCCCTACCAGTTCGCGATCCGTGCCAGTGCCGAGACGTGGCGCGGTTTCGGGGCCGAGGTTCCCGCACCGATGTACCACGGTATCTGGGCCGCTTCTTTCCAGCGCGACATGCGCCTCGAAGGCGACGTGCTCGTCCTGATGCAGAACCTGCGCTGCGTCACCCGGCAGATCGAACTGCTGCGCGCCATCGGTTCCCCGGTCTGACCCCCCGCAGGACCGCACGGACCGACCTCGGCCCTCCGCGGGGCCTCGCCCAGCCAGAAGGAAGCACAAGCATGAGCAACAGCAAGATCTCCCCGGTCACAGGACGCTACGTCACCATCGAGGTGGACGGCCTCGCATACAAGGTCTTCTACCTTGAGAACGGCACCGGGCAGCCCCTGGTCGCGCAGCACACGGCCGGGTGCCACAACCACCAGTGGCGCGGGCTCCTGGAGGACGAGGAGATCACCGCGAACTACCGTGTGATCGCCTACGACCTCCCCCGCCACGGCAAGTCGGACCCGCCGGAGAACACGGAGTGGTGGAAGGAGGAGTACAAGCTCACCGCGGACCACTTCGTCAACTTCATCGTGGCGCTCTGCGACGCCCTGGAGCTGGACGACCCCATCTTCATCGGCTCGTCGTTCGGCGGCAACGTCGCTCTGCAACTGGCGCTGCGCCACCCGGAGCGGTTCGCCGGAGTGCTCTGTGTGGAGGGCGCCGACTACTCTCCCGGCTTCTACCTGGACTGGTGGCAGCACCCGCACGCGAACGCCGCGCAGGTGTGCGCGAGCGGCACCTGGGACCTCATGGCCCCGCAGTCGCCCGAGTCGGACCGGTGGAAGACCTGGTTCTACTACTCCCAGGGTTCGGAGGCGTTCAAGGGCGATCTGCACTTCTACTCCGTCGACCACGATCTGCGGGGCCGGCTGGGCGAGATCGACGGTACGCGCTGCCCCGTGGTGATGATGACGGGAGAGTACGACTACCTCACCACTCCCGAGGACAGCGCGAGGACCGCGTCCGAGATCACGAACGGGTCGTTCATCAAGATGCCCGAGATCGGCCACTTCCCGATGAGCGAGAACCACGACCGCTTCCGCGTCCACCTGTTGGAGGCCCTTGAGCGGCTCCAGGCGGTGAAGGGCTCCGCCGCCTGACCGTCTCCCGGCCGCGCGGCAGCCCTGACCGGGCCGTCAGAGGCCGTGCGCAGCCGGCCGGTGCCGGCCCGCCGCGAGGAGCGGCGGGCCGGCACCGCCCCATCAGTTCGCTCCGTCCATGCCCGCATGTGCGTTCCCACCGGAGGCTGGACGGAATTTCCCTCTGTCGATGCGGTCCACACCTCCGCCCCATCGATTCCCGAGCGGTGGGCGATTCGGCGATATAGCAGGTGCCAATCCACGGTGCCCAGCGGGAGATACGCGCATCTGGGCCGAGGGGTTCCGCGGCTGTAGGATCCGGCTCATGGAGTTGGAGCTGCGTTCTCTGAGGTACTTCGTCGCCGTTGCCGAAGACCTGCACTTTGGGCGGGCGGCCGACAAGCTGCATATATCGCAGCCCGCTCTCAGTGTTCAGATTCGCAAACTGGAACGACTCCTCGGCGTCGACGTGTTCCTGCGGGACAGCAGGCATGTAGAGCTGACGTCGGCCGGCGAGGCCGTCCTCGAAGAGGCCCGCAGAACACTCGCGGCGGCGGATCACACCGTGGCTGTGGCGCGCAACATCGCCCGCGGATCGGGCCGTCTCGACATCGGATTCGTCGCGAACGCGGCAGCAGAACTCACCCCCGCGGTCGTCGAGGAATTCAGCCGCCGGCATCCGCATGTCGATGTCCGCATGCGCCAGTACGCTTTCGCCGATCCGCTGGCGGGGCTCGCGTCAGGAGACGTCGACGCCGCTTTCGTCCGGCCGCCTCTGCGGCCCGACGCCCACGTCGACTGTCTCCCCCTCCTCCACGAGGAGCGGGTTCTCATCCTGTCGGAGCGCCACCCGCTGGCCCAACGCCCCGCCGTGTCCGTGGAGATGGTGCTCGACGAGGCGTTCGTCGCGCGCCGCGCGCCCCAGGAGTGGCGTGACTTCTGGCTCGGCGTCGATCACCGGTACGGACACCCGGTTCGCGTGGGAGCCGAGGTGTCGACGGTCGACGAATGCCTGGAAGCCGTGCTGACGGGCCGGGGGATCGCTTTCACGCAATCGTCCTCGCAGAGGTACTACGCGCGCCCCGGGCTCGCCTTCGTTCCTGTCGACGACCTGTCCGGCAGTACCGTCGTGCTGGCATGGCGGCGGGACACGGCCGCGCCTCTGGTGAACGACCTCGTCGCGTCGGCCCGCGGCGTCCTCGGTGCCCGCGCGGCGGACCGGCCGCGTTCTTCTCAGCACTGACATGCGCCGCGAGTACGGCGGCACAGGGCGAGCAGCCCATCACCGTGCCCGTCATCGTCCACGGCCTGGGGGGAGGGGCCGGGGCAAGCAACGCCGACCTGGCGGCGGCCCTCCCGCAGGGGCCGGAGCGCCGGCTGCGGACCGTGGCGGTGCTGGGCATCGGCTGCCGGCGCCCGGCGCTCGCGGCTCGCTGCGCGCCGGAATACTCCGTCCGCCTCGGCCGGGTAGGGGCCGGG
>NZ_BAABEP010000045.1:0-53941 GCF_039540215.1 Streptomyces tremellae | reverse complement strand
TTTTCTGGTGGGACACCCCGCCGCCCACCCGCCCGGCCGAAGCCCATCAGGAACCCCACGACCACCCCATCGACTTCACCCCTCACCAGCGCACCTGGAGCGTCCGACCCCAGTGGCGCACCACCGAACCCCTGCCCACCACCCTCTACGCCGGCCCCGACCCTCTGCCCGCCCTCCACACCTACCTCCACCAGGACACCTTGTGCCCTACGAACTCACCCTGACCCGCCTGCACCTCAACCTCGCCCACCCTCGCGCACGAGGTGACCTCGCCGACAACAACGCCCTGCACCAGACCCTCATGCGCCTGGTTCCCGACCATCTCGGCGACCACCCGCGGCAAGCGGCCAACCTCCTCTTCCGCCTCGAGCCCGAGAACCTCCGCCACCAGCCCCTCATCCTCGTCCAGACCGCCATCCGCCCCGACCCGGGGCGCCTGCCCGACCACTACGCCACCGCCACCCTCCACCCCCTCCACGGCCTGACCGGCCACCTCACCCGCGACCGCCGTGTCCGCTACCGCATCACCGCCAGCCCCTCCAAACGCAACCACGGTGTCCCCATCCCCGGACAACCCACCCCCCGCCCCCGGAGCCGCACCCCCCTCACCGGTGCCGACGCCCACGCCTGGTGGCAGCGCCGGGCCGCACAGGCCGGCCTCATCCTCGACACCCCGCCCACCGCCACACCCGCGCACTTCCGCACCCGCCGTCACGCACCGGGACTGGAACACCGCTTCACCCGCTTCGAAGGCACCGCCACCATCACCGACCCGAACGCCCTCACCCAGGCACTGACCACCGGCATCGGCCGCGGGAGGTCCTACGGAGCGGGCCTGCTCAGCCTCCTGCCCGCCTGACCGGCACCACACGAAAGACCTTCATGTCCTCGACCTCTCACCGCAGCGACCTCGAAGAACGCCGCGGCATCGTCACCAACCTCCTCAACCTGCGCGACCAGGGCCTGCTCACCACCGGGGTGAAACGCACCGTCGCCGCCTCCCAGGGCTGCACCGTGCGCACCGTCGAGAACTGGATCGCCAACGCCGACCAGCACGACGGCGTCTACACCCCGCGGCCGCGCCGCCGCACCCAGCTCACAGCCGAGATGCGCGGCGAACTCGCCATCTGGTGCGCGAACCGTCACAGCGCCTACGAGGCCCTGCGCGAGCGCGGAGAGATCGACGTCACCTACTCCCAGTTCACCCGCTTGGTCGCCCGGGACCTCGCCCCGGGGCACCTGGCCTCCTTCAAGGAAGGTACCGACGGCCTGTACGCGTACGAACTGCGCAACAGCCGCGGGCGAGGCCTACGCAACCAGGCGTGGGAGGCCGACCACCTCGACAGCAAGGTCAGCGTCCGCCTCGGCAACGAAATCGTGCAACCGCAGATCACTCATGTGGACGACGCATCCACCAACGCCATCTGCGGGCTCGCCATCACCCCCCACCGCCCCAGCAGCGATGCCGTCCTCGCCACCCTGCGTGACGCCGTTCTGCGCGACGCGGACCACGGCCCCTTCGGCGGCATCCCCGCGCTCATTCGCGTCGACCGAGGCTCAGAGTTCATCGGAAAGGCCGCCGGACAGGCCATGAACAGCCTGGGCATCCAACGGGTCATCGTGCGCAAGCCCTGGCAGAAAGGCACTGTCGAGGCCATCAACGGCGCCTGCACCAGCACACTCCTGTCCGGCATGCGCGGCTGGAGTGGCAAACCCACATCCAAAGGCAGGCCCGCCCGCTACGACGGCCCCGTCGAAGACCTGCTGACCTGGGAACAATTCGTCGCCAAAGTGCTTCGGTGGCGCACCGAATGGAACACCGAGCACACCATGCCTGCCCTCGGCGGCCGCACCCCCCTGCAAGCCTGGCAAGACGACCTCACCCCCCTGCGTGACATCTCCCGCACCGCCCTGCACCGCTACACCCTGCAGACCGACCGGCCCTTCCACGTCGTCCATCCCGGCGGTATCCGCTGGAAGAACGCCGACTACTACACCGACGAACGATGGCTGCGTGACTGCATCGGCAGCCACGTCCGCCTGCGCTACACCCCCCACCACCGCCGCACCCTCCAGGTCTACCGCGCCGCCGACGACCACTACCTCGGCGAGGTCTACCTCAAGGACACCGCCACTCCCGAACAGAAACGGGCAGTTGTGCGCGGCAACCGGCGCGTCGCCGACCGTGCCAAACGCGACCGCGAGCGAGGCGAGCGCATGCTCACCAAGCGCTACGCGGCCACCACCGAGGTCACCCCCGCCCAACCGCTCGACAACCTCACCTACCAGGAAGCCGAGAAGGAACTCGCGCGCCTCGGTATCACCCTGCCCGACGAGACTCCCGAACATCTCCCCGACCCCACCTCCTCCTGGGGCACCACCAGCTCCGCCCCCCGCCAGACCGAGCACCCTGCCCGCCCGGCACACAACCTCCCTGCGCCTACCAGATCGTGGGGCTCCGACCCCTCAGCCCCGCCGCCCCAAGCCACGCACCCCGACGGGCAGGAGACCGCCTCGTGAACCAGCCCATCACGCACTACCTGGGCCTGCCCGACGCCAAGCTCCAGCCGACCCCTGCCACCAGCCTCACCGGGGGCTACCTCACAGACATCCTCACCGTCGGCGGCATCCTGTCCATCTCCGGCAGCGCCGGCCTGGGCAAAACCGTCGCCACCACCGTCAACCTCAACGACCTCGCCCCCGACACCCACCGCACCCTGCCCACCCGTCCCGGTATGAGCCTGCGCGACTACCGCCTCACCCTCGCCAGCACTTTCACCGTCGAGCCCACCCCCGACAACGTGGCCGGCCTCTCCCTGGAGAACCACATCCAGGACACCACCCGCACACAACCCCTCGTCCTGTTCGTCGACGAGGTGCACCACCTCAGCAACGTCGTCCTCGCCTCCCTCGCCACCCTGTGGGACCTGTGCCAGCCCCACCTTGCCCTCGTCCTCGTCGGCAACGACCACAGCCGCCGACGCCTGCGCAACGTCACCCGGCTCGCCTCCCGCATCGAGTACTGGCAGCGCTACAAACCCCTCACCCACAACCAGGTACGCGAACTCATGCCCCGGTTCCACCCCCAGTGGGCCAGCGTGAGTCCCGACGACCTCATCTGGTGCGATGACGCCGTCTGCCGAGGAAACTTCCGCGACTGGGCACGCCTCACCCGCAAACTCGTCCTCAAGAACCAGCAACGAGAAAACCCGCCCCACACCTTCACCCGCGCGCTGGCCCGCGAGGCAATCCAGGAGTTCTCAGCCTCCGACGTGTGGGCCGAACCGGAATTCTGACCCCACCCCCAGACAGCCTCCCCGCTGCAGCTGTCCGTCGGCGGTGCGGCGCTGCCCAGGCTCCTCCGGCAGATACCCGGTGGTGTCGGCACCGCGCAGGTCGGCCCCCGGGATACCGCCGGACGGAGCCGCCTCGCCCCGGGCAGGGGGACAGCCGGTCACGTACGGCCCGTTCTACGCTGGGGCCCATGATGATCAGGGTCCGTGATGCCTACCCGGCGGATGCCGAATGGATGAGTGACAACACCGAAGGCTGGACTGTCACGGCGCAGGAGCAGCAGGGCGCAGCGTCTCTGGACGGGGCACTGCACGCATTGATCGCCTACGCTCCCCGGCAAGGTGCGCGGGTGGGGTGGCTGTACTCCAGCGCGCGGGGCGCACCGGGCGATGGCGCCGGCTACGTCAGCCTCTACGAGCTTTACGTCGCCCCCGACTTCCGGGGGGTCGGGGTGGCACGGGCCCTGGTCGAGGAGTTGTTCGCCAGGGTTCCCGACCAGGAGATCGTGCTGTCGGCATGGGACCGGGCGCTGTACGAGATGTGGCTCAGCCTTGGGTTCACCTACGTCCCTGCGCCTGGCGAGAGGCCGGGGCAGCGTGGTCATCACGGCGATATGGTGCGCCCGCAGGTGAAACCCTGGTCCTGAGCGCTTGGCGCCGCACCCTTTCTCAGTTCTCGGGGCGCGGGGGCGGGGGGAGAGACGGCGCAGCCCCCGTCGGGAGCATCCCGACGGGGGCCTGTGTTGCCGCGCCGTCCGCGTGACCTCGGGGGTCAGTGGCCGCGGGCGATCCATTCGTGCAGATGCGGTGCCTCGTCGGCGATGGTGGTGGAGGGGCCGTGGCCGGTGAGCACGGCGGTGTGCGGGGGGAGTGTGAGGAGGCGGTCCCTGACGGAGCGGATGATGGTGGGGAAGTCCGAGAAGGACCGCCCGGTCGCGCCGGGTCCGCCGGCGAAGAGGGTGTCGCCGGTGAGAACGGTGTGGAGTTCCGGCAGGTACAGACTGATGGCACCAGGCGTGTGGCCAGGTGTGTGCAGTACCTCCACCTCGGTGCCGGCGATGGGGATCCGCCGCTGGTCGCACACGTAGGAGGGGGAGTAGTCGGGGTGGGTGTGAGACCACAGGAGGCGGTCGTCGAGGTGGAGGAAGACGGGAGCACCGGTCTTCTCCGCCACCTCGACGGCGGCGTTGATGTGGTCGTTGTGCGCGTGGGTGCAGACCACGGCGGTCAGCCGCCGGTCGCCCACTGCCTCCAGGATCGCGTCGGCGTCGTGAGCCGCGTCGACGACGAGAGCTTCGTCGTCGTTCCCGATGACCCAGACGTTGTTCTCGACGTCCCAGGCCCCGCCGTCGAGGGCAAAGGTGCCCTGGGTGACGACCAGTTCGATGCGAAGAGTCATTCAGAACACCACCACAGAACGCAGGACCTCGCCCGTGTGCATCTTGGTGAACGCCTTCTCCACCTCGTCCAGCGCGATGGTCTCCGTGACGAAGGAGTCCAGGTCGAGACGGCCCTGCTGGTAGAGGTCGATCAGCATGGGGAAGTCGCGGGAGGGCAGGCAGTCGCCGTACCACGAGGACTTCAGAGCTCCGCCGCGGCCGAAGACGTCCTGGAGCGGGAGCTCCACGGTGACGCCCGGAGCGGGGACGCCCACCAGGACCACGACGCCGGCCAGGTCGCGGGCCTCGAACGCCTGCCGGTACGTCTCGGGACGTCCGACCGCGTCGAGCACCACGTCGGCCCCGAACCCGTTCGTGAGGGCGCGGATCCCGGCCACCGGGTCCTCCGTGCGGGAGTTGAGGGTGTGCGTGGCGCCGAACGACCTGGCCAGCTCGAGCTTCCGGTCGTCGATGTCCACGGCGATGATGCGCGAGGCGCCGGCCAGGCGGGCACCGGCGATCGCGGCGTCGCCGACGCCTCCACAGCCGATGACTGCCACGCTCTGTCCGCGGGTGACCGGAGCCGTATTGATGGCGGCGCCCAGGCCCGCCATGAGACCGCAGCCCAGAAGGCCGGCCGCCTCGGGACGCACCTTCGGCACCTTGGTGCACTGCCCGGCCGCGACCAGAGTCTTCTCGGCGAAGGCACCGATGCCCAGTGCAGGAGTGAGGGGGGTGCCGTCGGGCAGGCGCATCTTCTGCGTGGCGTTGTGGGTGTCGAAGCAGTACCAGGGCTCACCCCGTCGGCAGGCCCGACACTGGCCGCACACGGCGCGCCAGTTCAGGATGACGAAGTCACCCGGTGCGACGTCCTCCACGTCGTATCCGACGGCTTCGACGATGCCCGCGGCCTCGTGGCCGAGCAGGAAGGGGAAGTCGTCGCCGATGGCGCCTTCGCGGTAGTGCAGGTCCGTGTGGCACACGCCGCAGGCCAGCACCTTCACCAGGGCCTCTCCCGGTCCCGGGTCGGGCACCAGAATGGTCTCCACAGAGACGGGCTCACCTGTACGGCGTGCGACGACGCCCCGGACTTCCTGGGTCATGTGTGTTCCTCGTGCTGATCGATGGAAGCGGATAGGACGCGTGGGCCGAGGTCAGCGCCCCTGCCGGTGGGCAGGTGGCCCGTGCACAGTGCAGGGCACCGCCCGCCGCGCGGCGCGTACAGGTTGGACCGCTGCGCCGCGGGAGCGGGAGCGGTGGCTCGCTCACTCACTTGTCCATCTTCCTGCCCTATTGGGTAGGCCGCACCCAACGTTCGTACCCTTCGACCCACCCATTCGGGTAGGTCGACGGGGTAGGGTTGCTGTATGGAAGCGTCCACCCCCCATCTGCCCCCCGCACTCGTCGCCGAGCGCGTGGGAACCGTGGCCACCGCCCCACTGCACACCGTCGCCGCCCGGCTCCATGAAGTGATCAATGAGGTGCTGCCGCACCAAGCCCTGGCCGTATTCACCGAGGACTGCACCGGACGGCCACAGAAGAAGGCCGGCGACCCCGCGATCACCGAACGCGTCACCATCGCCGAACTCGACGCAGTACGCCGACTGGTCTCCGAAGGACAACAGCCCGGATCCGCCCTCATCGCCGGAGAGCAAAGGAAGGTCCGCGTCTACGACGCGACGACCGGAGCCATCCTCGTCCTCTGCGAGCCCGGCGACGGCACATACCCCGGCGCGGAAAGCTACGTACGCGCCGTATGGACGACGGCCGCCACCCGCATCCGGCAGCAGGTCGCCGAGGCCCGCCCCGACTACCTCCGCGAGTCCCGCGCGGCCTCCACCGAGCGCCTCCAGGTGACAGCAGAACTCACCGCCCGCCACGAATCCGACCTGGAGACCGTGCTGGCCACCCTGCGGGGACGAGACCTGGACGACGCACGCGCCCGACTGCTGGCGACCGAGATGGCGGCCGTGGCCCTGGTCCGGGTCAGAGCCGGCAGCGACCTCGTGGCCGCCCTCGCCGAGGAACCGGTTTCACAGGCATTCGAACGACTGCGAACCGACCTCCGCCCCCTCAGCCGCCATGGCGGCACCCAGATCCAGTTCATCGAGCCTCCCTCGGACGGCCGCGCCCTGCCCGGAGAAGTCGCACACGCCGCCCGCGCCATCGTCCGCAGCGCAGTCCTCCTCATGCGCGAACAAGAGGACGTGGCCCGCATCCGGGTGCAGTGGAACTGCGACGGCACCAGCCTGCTCATCTCCGTCCGCGACGACGGCCCCGGTCTCCTCAACCAGAGCCGATCACCACTGCGACAGCTGACGGCACGCGCAACCGCACTCGGCGGCAGCCTCGCCGTCGAGGCCGTCGAGACCTGGGGCTCGGAGATCGACGTGCGCATCCCGCTCGACCCACCCGACACCTCGGACACAGCCGTGCACATGTGGGACCTCGGGCCCCGCGAGGTCGAGGTGCTGCGCCTCCTCGTCGCCGGACGCCGCAACCGCCAGATCGCCGTGGAACTCGGCATCAGCGAGAACACCGTCAAGTTCCACACCAGCCAGGTCTACCGCAAGCTAGGAGTCACCTCCCGCGCGGCCGCCGCCGCCCTCGCCGCCGACGCCGGTCTCGCCCTCTCCAGCGACACGCCACCCCACACCCCTCGGTGACAGACCCAGAGCAACAACAAGGCCACACCCTGCCGCAGGGAGATCATGTCCGCCGGCCCGCCGGGACGCTCCCAGTACGAAGACGACCGCCACGGCATAGAGCGCGGATCAACCGAAGCGCCCTGCCGTCACGCACCCGATCGTGACGGAAGCATCCGCCCCCAGACCTTTCCGCACGACTCCACACCGCGGCGATCCACCCCGCCAGGCTGCCGCGATCCACGATCCCTGATCCCGCAAGCGCATCGGTACCTGCCAGCTCACCGGCAACGGCACCGCATGCCAAGCCCGACCACACCGCTCGCTCGACGAGCGGCGGAAAGCCAAGCACCCTGCGCCCGGCCGCCGCGCCCCCGGACGGGGGAATGGCCGCCTCCCAGTCATATGACCTGTTCTTCTGGGGACCGCCCGATCGGCGGGCCACCGAGAGACGACCGGCCCGGCCGCCCTGCGGACAAGGGCCTGACCGGAACAGGCGAACGCAGATGGCACCACTCCACCGGCGACGCACCGCCGCCGTCCTACCCACCCTGGTCGCGCTGACGGCGCTGCTGTGCACCACCGGCATCGCGCCCGCAGCGACCCCCTCCAGCCCCACCTCTCCAGCGGCCGTCGCCGAGGTTCCCCCGCCCACCGCCACCACCTCCGTGGTGACCGTGCGCACCGGCGGGGACCGGACCGCCGACGCCGAGGTCGGGCCGCTCGCCGGCGTCACCCTTGGCCTCTTCGCCGACGAGGCAGCCACCGAGCCCGTCGACCCCGACTGGGGTGTCTGCGTCTCCGACGCCGACGGCGACTGCTCGTTCACCGTCCCCGGCACCGGGTCGGGCGGCCCGAACGAGGGCGCCGTCTACACCGTCCGCCAGATCGCGGCCCCGTCCGGTTGGTACACCAACCCCGAGCTGCGCACCGGCCCGGGCAGCGGCGCCGGCTCGCTCTCGCCCGCGTACGCCTTCCCCACGCCGGAGCTGGAGGGCGGCCAGACGTACTCCTCCACCAGCGACTTCATGTACAGCACGGAGTACCGGACCCCGCCCTTCACCGCCTCCACGGGCATCTGGCAGCAGTCCCGCGTCAACCCCCAGCTGAGGGCGGCCTGCGGGCTCGACGTGGCGCTCGTGCTTGACCTCTCCGCCTCCGTCGGCAGCGCGCTGCCTCAACTCAAGGCAGCTGCTGACCAGTTCACGGACGCGCTGGCCGGGACCCCCTCGCGGCTCTCGCTCTTCTCCTTCGACCGGAACTCCCCCAGCACCGGCACCGAGAACCACCCCGAACTGACCTCCGTCTCCACCCAGGCCGGCGCGGACGCCTTCAAGAACCTGTACGCGGACTGGGACCTGGGATCGGGCACCAACTGGGACCAGGCCCTGTACGCAGTCGCCAAGGCCCAACCCCGCTACGACCTGACCGTGGTCCTGACCGACGGCAACCCGACCCGGTTCAGCAACCCCATCGAAGGCGACGGCTCGCGGACCCACTTCGCCGACACCGAGGGCGGCATCTTCGCCGCCAACGCGGTCAAAGCGCAGGACACCAGAGTGATCGCAGTCGGCGTCGGCCGGGGCGTCGAAGGCGTCTCCGGGCTCAACCTGCGCGCCATCTCCGGCCCGGAAGCCTTCACGGGCGACAACCCGGAGACCGCCGACTACTACCAGACCACCGATTTCGCCGCCGCCGGCGCCGCCCTCAACCAACTGGCCCTCAGCCAGTGCGAGGGGACCCTGTCCGTCATCAAGCAGATCGTGCCGGAGTCCAACACCGGTGAGGACGTGTCCGGCTCACGCAACGCCGGCCCCGGCTGGGAGTTCACCGCCTCCTCGACCGAGCCGCTCGGCGGGCTCCCCGACACCCGCACCACCGACGACGACGGCACCGGCGGCGTCACCTTCGAGCCCGAGTTCCCACCCACCACCGGCGAGGCCCCGGTCACCGTCGAGGAGACCCAGCAGCCCAACCACACCCTGGTCACCCAGGGCGGCGCCAACGCCGTCTGCGTCAACCTCGACGACGGCACCCCAGTCTCCGTCACCAACTCCGGAGCCACCGGCTTCACCGTCGGCCTGGAGCGCCAGGGCGGCGTCTCCTGCACCGTCTACAACCGCCCCGACCCGGCTCCGGACGAGCCGGCCGATCTGACCGTGGACAAGCGTTGGGTGATCGACGGTACGGGCTACGACGAGGGTGAGCAGCCTGATGGTTACGACGCGACCCTCACTCTCACCGGCCCG
Organism: Streptomyces tremellae; assembly: GCF_039540215.1. Classification (NCBI taxonomy): domain Bacteria; kingdom Bacillati; phylum Actinomycetota; class Actinomycetes; order Kitasatosporales; family Streptomycetaceae; genus Streptomyces; species Streptomyces tremellae. Next base: position 44,375 of record NZ_BAABEP010000045.1, on the reverse strand, counting down.
GAGGGCGCGGAGGCTACTCCGCAGTCCTGGGGTGTGCCCCGTGCCGGCTACACCCGGGGAGATTCGTCCACTGTCGATGAGGAGACCACTGTCCCTGACAGGTGTGAGCTCACCGCCCGGCAGGTCACCGAGGTCAATGGTGACCCGGTCTCTGCCGATCTGCCCTTCCAGGCCGTGCTGGACCGTGACCACACTCGCCTCACCGTCACCAACACTGTCCACTGCGAGGAGGAGCCGGCCGATCTGACCGTGGACAAGCGTTGGGTGATCGACGGTACGGGCTACGACGAGGGTGAGCAGCCTGATGGTTACGACGCGACCCTCACTCTCACCGGCCCGGAGGGCGCGGAGGCTACTCCGCAGTCCTGGGGTGTGCCCCGTGCCGGCTACACCCGGGGAGATTCGTCCACTGTCGATGAGGAGACCACTGTCCCTGACAGGTGTGAGCTCACCGCCCGGCAGGTCACCGAGGTCAATGGTGACCCGGTCTCTGCCGATCTGCCCTTCCAGGCCGTGCTGGACCGTGACCACACCCGCCTCACCGTCACCAACACCGTGACCTGCGAGGAGGACGAGTCGGCCCACCTGGAGCTGAAGAAGAAGGTCGTCAACAAGCACGGAGGGACTGCGCTCCCGACCGATTGGGAACTCAGCGCCACCGGGCCCGACCAGATCCGCGGCTCCGGCGGTGCCGCGGGCGAGGTGGCGGCCGGGACGTACCGGCTCGCGGAGAGCAGCGGGCCCGAGGGCTACGACGCCTCGCAGTGGAGCTGCGTCGGCACGGGCGGGACGCTGCCCGTCATCGACGATGAAGTGACCTTGGCTGCCGGGGAGCGGGCCACCTGCACGATCGTCAACAAGGACCGCAAGCACCCCGGCCCGACACCCACGCCCAGTCCCACTCACACGCACGACCCCGGTGGTGAGCTGCCCGACACCGGCGGGTCCGGCACCACAGGTCTGCTTGCGCTTGCCGTCGCTCTGACGGCTGCGGGCGCACTGGCCGCCCTGGTCGCCACCTCGCGCCGCCGGTTCCGTGATCGGGACGGTGCGACGGCAGACTGACTTCCCTGGCCGGCACGCACGGGGCACCCACCGAACGCGGTGGGTGCCTTGTGCGTGGTCTCCACAGCTGCTGGGCCGGGACTATGCCGACAGGTCAGCTGAAGCGTGCGGCAGGACTATGGGGCCTGCCGGCATCGTGGCCACCGGCACGGTGGGGCCGTCCCTGTGGCCGGGGCCGGCGTGACAGTCGGGGCCGGTTGACCGGACGTTGCCCGGCCCGGCAGCTTCGGAGCGGCGGGACCGTGTCAGCGCCCAAGACGCGCGTGCGTGGTCCCCCTTCAGGACCACAAGGACCGAGTCGACGCCCTCGTCCTTGACGAGGTGTGCCGTGACCGATGGGCCACAGCGGATGTCCGGGGGCCGCCTGCTGCCGCCGTCCTTGAGAGCCGTCTCGACGTGCACCCGACCGGTGCCGTAGCAGCGTATGGCCAAGGTGTCTGCATCCTTCGGATAGGCGATGCGGTGCGCCCGGTTTCTCGGGCCGAGGCGGCCGGAGTCTCGCGTGACGTCCGTGAAGGCGAGATCGGCCAGAAACATCAGGTGCAGCTCCTGGTGGACTGCGTCGGCAACTGTGCCGGGGCCCGCCGTGGCGTGACTCTGGGAGTCCCCGCTCTTGAGGGAGCAGGCCGATGCCGCGCCGGCTGCGAGGACGAACGCGGCGAGCAGCGCCCGCCAGAAGGAGCGCCGGCCGTCGAGGCCGGCTGGGCGGTGCCAGGTCGGGGGAGGGGGCCTCCCCAGGCGTCGGCGACGAGGTACCGCATTCATGGTGCACTGGCTCCGTTCCGGGAAAGAGAGGTGCCGCTGGCCGCCCTCCATCGCCGCTGCGGAGGAGGTCAGCTGTAGGCGCTGATGGCTTTCGCGATGAGGGGGATCGCGGCGCCGCTCGCGGCGGCGAGTTCGCTCAGACGCTGGAAGTCGTCCAGGTAACGGCCGACCTCGTTGCGCTGCTTGAGCGTGAGGAACGCGGAGACGATCTCCACCTGGACCGTGCTGTCGTCGAAGACCCAGAAGTCCTGCGCCTTGTGGGCCGGCCCCCGGTCGGCCCCCCGGGGAATGATGCCGAGGCTCACACTGGAGTAGTCAGCGACCTGGATCAGCCGGGTGAGCTGGTTGAGCATGACAGACGGCTCTGCATAGCGGGTGTAAAGGACATCCTCCTCCAGGACGATCCGGAACTGCCGGTTCTTCAGGTACTTCTGCTTCGAGGCACGCGTGGCGACAGCGTTGCCGAAATCGGCATCGCTCAAGCCGCGGCGCACGCGGATGCCGGCCAGAACGGCGCGCGTGTAGTCCTCGGTCTGCAGGGGGCCGGGAACGTAGCTGATCGCGTAGGCCTTGAAACGCTTGGTCTCCTCCCACAGCGGGATCACGTGCTCCTGCGCCTTGGCGAGCCCCTTGCGCTCCATGTCACGCCACTCCACGTACATGGAAGCGATGTTGTTGGCGGCGGCGATCAGCTCGGAGGCAGCCTCCGGTTGCCGGCACGCGGAGGCCCAGGCGCGGATGTCGGCCGCGCTGGCGGCAGCGCGGCCGTTCTCGATGCGACTGACCTTGGACGGGTGCCAGCCACCGCAGATTTCGGCCAAGGCCCGGCCGGTGAGACTCTGGTCCTTGCGCATCGCGCGGAGCTTCGCGCCGAGGTCGCGACGGGCGCGCTGGACACTTTCGGAGTGAGACATGCGCGACAGTGTGCCGTGCAGACTCCGCACCTAACCAACCGCCCAGATCAAGCTATTTGACGGTCTATCAGTACGTATTCTTCACTTCGTCCGCCCGTGCAGATGCTCAGGCTTGCGGACCCCGTCGAGGGGCGGAAACAGCCTCAGCAGACGGGAGGGGAACTCGACGATCGTTTCGTGCCGCGGGATGACGAGCTCCGGCAGGCGGATGCCCGGATCGGTCACCCGCCACCCCTGGAGCAGGTAGTTCCGTGAGACGTCGTCGTAGTACAAGGTGGGTGAGCCGTTGTTCGGGCTCTCCGGGTCCTTGCACAGCAGGTGCAGGGCCACAAAGTCCTCCGTAGCCGAGGGGCGAGTTGACGCGTCGAGCGTGATCGATGACGGAGCGTGAGCGGAAGCAAGTTGCGCGAAGTTGCGCTTGATCAATTTCGGGGCGGGTCAAATGTGCGAAAGTTGCAGAGTGTGATCTTCGCCGCACACGCGCCTCCTGCCGCGACTCCGGCGGCCGAGAGGCTGATGACGCCACCTGACAGGACCCCTCGGTGTGCCCGGCGCTTCGGGTGGCCGGCGGTGTCATCTGCTGCGCAACGACCCGCAAGTGCGATGACCTGACAATGCCCGGCCGCCCGGAGTCCCTCGGCAGCCCTGCTCGTTCCCCGGCGCCACGCCGTCGACCACCGCCTCGAGGGCGGCGCTCCACGGGCCGCAGGACTAGTGGGGGAGCGGGGGCCCCTGGAGCGGGAACCCCGCCCAGGTGAACGGCAGCAGGTCCCCGCCCGGGACGCCGGAGTGGCACAGGGGGGCGAGGCCGAGGCCCGGCGCCGGGGGATGCGGGCCCCGCGGCCGTCGGGGCAGGCCCAGGGTCTGGGGTGCGGTGCTCACTCCGGCCCGGGCGGCGCCCGCCAGGCCCCGCGTGCGCCACGCCGCCGCAGGGAGGGGGCAGAGCCCCGGCGGGGTGGCGCAACGCGGCCGGCCGAGCGGCGGCCCTTGCCCCTGGTGCAGTGCCGGGCAAAGGGGTGCTGGGCCGTGCTGGGCCGCAGCGCATCCGTGGGCTTACGGGCGGACGGCGACAAGGACGTAGCTGCTCCCCACCTGCCAGACGGGGCTGACGGGACCGAAGCCGGCCTCCGACAGCAACTCGACATGACGCCCGAGCGTGAGCGGACAGTTGGAGCCGGCGGCCGTCCCCGCGCGGCGTTCTGCGCACAGCCCCCGCAGCTCAGGCTCGTTCTCGACCGCGGACCACCACGCTTCCCAGTCCTCGTGGTCGAAGGCGCGCTGTCGTTGCGCCCGGCGGGTTCCTACGAACGTGGCGATCTCGGCGACGCACGCCCCCTCGTGTGACAGGTGATCCGCGTTCACCAGCACACCGCCTGGCCGAAGCAGGGTGGCCAGCTCCGTGTACACATGCCGCAGGACGTCCTCCGGAAGGTAGTGAAGCGCGGTGGTGGAGACGACGGCGTCGACAGGCCCCGCGAGGCCGAGAGCGTGGATCCAGCCCCTCTCGCCGATCACAGCCTCGACATACCGTGCAGCCTCGGGGTGGCAGGCCCGTGCCAGAGCCAGCAGCAGAGGATCCTTGTCGACACCGACGATCTCGGCATGGGGCAGACGCTCGGCCAGCCGCGCGGGCAGTGAGCCCGGCCCGCAACCCAGATCGAGCACCCGGGGAACGCCGTTCTCGGCCGTCACGTGCTCTACGACGTCCGCCACCACGGTGAAGCGCTCCTCGCGGTCGATGGCGTAACGCTGCTGCTGCAACTCCCAGCGGTCCACCCACAGCCGCGCGGTCGTCGTGCTCACACACATTGCTCTCTCCACCTCGAGTCCCGGGTCTGCGTAGCCCGAAACTACAGGTGAAAATGAATGTCATTGTTCTAGGCGAGGCTGGCGAGTACACCCAGCAGCCGGTCTACCTCCTCCTGGCTGTTGTAGACGTGCAGGCTGACCCGGACGGAGCTAAGCTTCTCGCCCCCCTTGCCCTGGCACAGCCCGTCCGTCCGCACCATGAAGCCATGACTGAACAGGATGAATCCCAGGTCGACCGATCCGATGTCCCTGTGCCTGAAGGTCACGATGCCGTGCCGCTGCTGCACAGGCGAACCTGCCGCCAGGCTCAGCTGGCACCCCACCACCTCGAAGGGCGCCAGCGTCCGCAGGCCGTCGGTCAGGCGCGCGGCCAGGTGCACGGTCCATTCCTCGACGCGCCTCAGGTCTGCCCGCTCCAGCCACTTCAGGGCTGCGTTCAGACTGGCGACCCCCACCGTGTTGGGCGTCCCGCTCCACCCGCGGGGGGCGAACGGCGCACCTCGCGCATTGCGGGCCCAGACTGCCCCCGAACCGGGCAGGGCCAGCGCCTTGTGCCCCGAGAAGGCGACGAAGTCGACGTCCAGAGACCTCACCGAGACCGGCAGATGCCCGACACTCTGGGCGGCGTCCAGGCAGATGGCCACCTCAGGGCCCACGACACGGCGGATCCTGTCCACGTTCATGTCGCCGCCGTACACGTGATGCACATGCGTGGCCGCCACGAATCGGGTCCGCGGAGAGACGAGCTGGGCGAGCGCTTCCGTGTCGTAATCACCCGAGGACGCCTGGTAGGGCATTTCCCGGACCGTGACATGAATGCCCTGTCGCACCAAGGACTCGGCAGCTTCCAGCCAGGGAGTGATGTTCGCCTGGTGGTCGGCGAACGGAACGATGATCTCGTCCCCGTCCACGAGCTGATGGGCAAGCCAGTCCAAGGCCACCAGACGCAGGCCCTCGGTCGTACCACTCGTGAAGTGCACGCCGGAGACCTCGGGTAACGGGTCGTCGAACAGCTCCTTGACCCGGGCCCTGGTCTCATCGAGCAGGGCCGTCGTTCTGTTGGCCCAGGGGTACGTTCCGCGCCCTGCGTTCGCGTTGAAGGTCGTGAGGTACTCCTGGACCGCGTCCAGCACCGCCTGCGGCTTCTGCGTCGTCGCTGCGCTGTCCAGGTAGGCCAGCTCCGCATGGGCAGTGACGATCGGGAACTCCGCGCGCAGGGCACGGTGCCAACCGGCCAGCTCGCCCGCGCCCCCACGGCTGCGGCCGCCTTCCACGGCAGTCACTCCCTCACCAGCGGTCCGCCGGCGTCGCGCCAGGCGATGATGCCCCCGGCCAGGCTCCGTACATCCGGGTGGCCCATACGGGACAACTGGGCGGCGTACTGCAAGGACTTCTCCCCGACAGGACAGGCCAGCAGGACGGGCTGCGCCTTACTGAACGGCAGCCCTCCGCGGACCAGCTCCTCGAACAGTTCGTCGACGATGTTGATCGAACCTTCGATGTGAAGAGCCGCGTAGGCGTAAGGGCTCCGCATGTCCACGATGAGGGGCCGGCTCTCGGCTATCCAATGCTGCGCATCGGCGACGGTGACCGTCACCGCCTCATCTGCGTCCACAGGGGAGACGCCCGACGCGGTACCGCCATGGGCCTTCTGGCCGAGAAGCTCTGGGCGCCGTTTCCGGATGTAACTCAGATAGCTCTCGACGCGATCACACACGATAAAAACGGCAGTTGCGGGCTCAGTCAGCTGCGGCCCGATTTCCCGTAGGTGCCGAACCGCTCCGAAATAGGCTGCTCCTCCCGTGGGGCCGGCCAGTATTCCGCACTTCCGGATGAGATCCAGCATTCCATCGATGGCCTCGCAGGAGCTCACCTTCTCGATGGTTTCGTACGTTTCCGGGTCGAATATTCCTACCTCCTGGACTTCGTCGATATTTCTGATGCCGGGAATGAAGTCCGACTTCTCTGCGACGAGCCCCACGACGGAGACTTTCGGGTTGCTCTCTCTTAACGCCCGCGCCACCCCTGTGGAAGAACCCGCTGTACCCACACCGGAGATGAACCAGTCGGGCGCCCTGCCGTCAAGATCCCTGATGATCTCCGGGCCGGTTCCGTGCTCGTGTGCGTCCGGGTTGAGAACGTTGAAGTACTGATCCGTGTGAAGGTGGGTGCTACCTGGCTCATTCAGGCTGCGATAGAACAGCGTCAGCGGGTCTTCCGAGTCCGTGGGGTCCAGGCACTCAGTCTGTCCCGGAAGCTCCTGAATCTCGGCCCCGAGCAGGAGAAGAATTTCTTTGATCTCCGGAATCTTCATGCGATTGGTCACGCTCTTGAACCCGATGCCGTGAATACCGGCAATCGCCGCCAGAGCCTTTGCTGTGTTCCCGCTGGAAAGTTCTACAATCTGGCCGCCCTGCTCCACCGCATCCTGCAAGCCCGGGCGCACCATGTTCCAAGCGGCCCGATCCTTCAGAGAGCCGAAGGGGTTGCTGGACTCCAGTTTCGCGTAGAGGTCGACGTTCGCGATCCCGTGCACATGCGGAGCGATGCGGACCAGCGGGGTGTCGCCAATCGTCTCGATGATGCTGTCAAACCTCATGCGCATCTCCCGTCAGGTGTATCGGCCAGTACTGGTCGTCGAGTTGCCAGTGCCAGCCGTCCGCGTCCTGGTATGCCGCCACCTTGCGGGCAGCGGGCTGCCGCTGGGCGTGATGCGCATTGAAGTCCATGCAGTATCCCGCGGTATTGGGAAACGCCAGCAGGTCGCCTGGTTCAGGCCGGTCAGGTAGGTAGACGATTCTGCGCGTGATCAGATCGGATTCGAGGCACAAGTTGCCGTGGAGATAGAAGCCCTCACCCTGGTCCGGCTCCGGCCCTCTCCTGCCGCGGCGAAGGAGAACCGGATCGAGGAGTATCCCGTGTTCCTCTAGAGCGCAGTCGTCGGCGTTCATGGCCAGACGTACGGAGTGGGAGCCGTCAGGCTCGGTACGCGTCTCCAGGACCCGGGCCACGGTCAGTCCACACTGGTCCAGCAGGGCCCGGCCGGGCTCGACGCACAGGTCGTAAAGATTCTCCAGGAGAAGAGTCGCCAGCGGGCGACCCAGCGTGGGAGCGGGGCAGCGGAGGAGCTCATCGAGGTAGTCGGCGCCGGCGACAGAGCGGTAGGAAGGGTACAGGTCGAGGTTCCCCCGCAGAACCCCGCCTTCACGGCGCAGACCGTAGGAGTGGTTGCGCCACGCCATGGCCTGGCCTCTCCCCATGGCGGCCAGGGTGAGCTGTGTGGTGTAGCGCTCCCACTGCGTGCCGTCCGCAAGGTAGCTGACGCCGAAGCCACCACCGATATCGATCATCCGGGGCCGCATCCCGCGAGCGCGGCACTCATCCATGGCGTGTATGCAGCCTTCTAGGGCGAGAGCCTTCTCCTCGATGCTGGTGGTGTCCAGGTGGTACGAGACACCGACGACCTCGAGCACGTCCCGGTACCGCTCGGCCAGGTCCAGCAGGCCGGCCATGTCCGACGCCGGCGAACCGAACCGGCTGCGGCGACTCAAGACCTTCACCGCAGGACCGGAGAAGTCCGAGAGCCTGAGCAGCACCTGAACCGGTGGCAGACCATGACCGGCCACCAGGCCCGCCAGCGCGTCCAGCTCGGCGGGCCCGTCGACGTTCACCGTCGCCCCGGTGCGCGCTGCCAGCCAGAGGAACTCCGGGGACTTCGGCCCCGTCGCACCGATACGGTCCGCGGTGAACCCACAGGCCAAGGCATGCTGCAGCTCGTTGAGAGACGCCACGTCGACAGCCGCCTCCGTGGTGACCAGACGACGCACCAGCGAACTGGCCCTGTTGGCCTTGTGCGCGAAGTAGATCGTCCCGTCCAGGCGATGGCGGCGGTACACCGACCGGAAGCGCGCCACGTTCTCAGCAATCTGGTCGGGAAGCACCACGTTCAGCGGCGAACCGAGCCCGTCCACGAGGCTGTGCAGCAAGGGAGATGCCAGAAGAGAAGCAAGGGGCGGAGCTAGCTTCGGGTCCAGTGGCAAGGCGGTGGCCAACAGCGGCACTTCCCTTTCACGGAGGGGATGGCCGGCAGCTTCAACGTTGGCCTGTCGGGCCCTGCCGGCGGACTACGGCGGACTGACTGGGTGTGATTGTCGTATCCATGATGTCCAGGCCGACTGCCCTCTATGCCTGCTCCGCAGCGCACAGAGAGGCTGCCCACACCGGTACCCGAGTGAGCAACCCCCCTTGGCCGCGCCTCCCGCGCCACCCGCATATGACGGGGGCTGACGCGTGGGCAGTACCGGCCTCGATAAGCCACGCGCTTGAAGCCCACAACGCCCGGAACAAGCCACCCCCCCCCTACGGGCCGGGCCGCCACGATTGCCGGCAGCCTGCTTTACGCCTCAGGGGCCACCCGAGTGCCCATCGGGCGGAGCCCTTGGGCCCCAGTTCCGGAAACTGCGCCCGAATTGGCGTGCCCCCACCAGTCACGTAGAGACGTCCTTCCCCCGGTGATTCGATCCGGAAAGCCAATTCATCCTCCGGGAGGTGGCGGGCCGTCAGTGTCGATCCGGGTGCAGAGGCAGGGCCTCATGGTTCGCAGCCGTGCGCCTAAAAGCCCTCACTCGCGGGGAAGTGGCGCGATAATCCTAGGAATTGGAGGGTTCCGTGTCTCGCGCACTGCCTCGACATGCTGGCGCAGTAGGTTGGCCCACGTTGAGGAAAACTTCGTCTGGAGTCCACTATGGCGTCCCCGAGACACCACCACGAGCCGGCGCCGCACCCCGCTCCCTCTCACATTCCGCTTGCAGTCCGGTGCACGGCGGAACTGGTCGGTACAGCCTTCTTCCTGGCCTTCATTTTCGGCTCCGGAATTCAGGCCATCCAACTAACCGATGATGCCGGTATCCATCTGATGGCCAACTCGCTTACCACGGCGCTGGGCCTGGGCGCCATGATCCTGCTCCTCGGACCGATCTCTGGCGCACACCTCAACCCGGCCATCACCCTCGCGGTCTGGTGGACCTCCCGGAAGAGCGGGCACGGGATCAGCAGCCAGGCAGCCGTCGCATACATCATCGCTCAGTTTGTCGGCGCCATCGCGGGTGCCATCCTGACGAATGCGATGTTCGCATTCCCGTTGGTCGACTGGGCCACCCAGGACCGTTCGGAAGGGCACCAGCTGCTGAGCGAGGTCGTGGCCACGGGCGGCCTGATCCTCCTGCTGTTCGGCCTGAGCCGCACCGGACGCACCGAGCGCTTCGCCGCGGTCGGGGTCGCCTCGTACGTCGGTGCCGCCATCTGGTTCACGTCCTCGACAGGATTCGCCAACCCGGCGCTGACCATCGGGCGCATGTTCAGTGACATGTTCGACGGTATCGAGCCCAGCTCGGTCCCCGCCTTCATCGGCATGCAGATCATCGGCATCGTCGCCGCCCTGGCCGTGGGCAGCCTGATCTTCAGGTCCGGCGACCACGGCACCGGCTGAGACGAGAATCTTGCTGGAGGGCGGGGCTGGGAAGGTCCGCCCTCCAGCGAAACGCCTACCCCTGCTTCTTCCCCGACGCCTTCTTCGCCGCCCGGGTCCCAGCCGCCCGCGCACCAGACCGTCGCGTCGAGCTGCGCCTACCGCGCCGGGTTCCGAGGACCTCGCGCAGGAAGTGGCCGGTCTCGCTGTCCGGGTTCGCCGCCACCTCCTCGGGCGTCCCCTCGGCGATGACGAGCCCGCCGGCCGACCCCCCTTCGGGACCCAGATCGATGATCCAGTCGGCCGTCTTGATCACTTCGAGGTTGTGCTCGATGACGATGACCGTGTTGCCCTTGTCGACCAGTCCGGACAGGACGCGCAGCAGCTTGCCGATGTCCTCGAAGTGCAGCCCGGTGGTCGGTTCGTCCAGAACGTAGACGGTGTGCCCGGTGGAACGCTTCTGCAGCTCACTGGCGAGTTTGAGGCGCTGGGCCTCGCCGCCGGAGAGGGTCGTGGCCGACTGTCCCAGACGGATGTAGCCGAGACCGACCTCCTTGAGAGTGCCCAGGTGCCGGGAGATGGCAGGGATGGCTTCGAAGAAGTCGGTGGCTTCCTCGATCGTCATGCTCAGTACGTCGGCGATGGTTTTCGCCTTGTAGCGGACCTCCAGGGTCTCCCGGTTGTAGCGCGCTCCGTGGCAGACCTCGCAGGACACGTAGACGGCGGGCAGGAAGTTCATCTCGATCTTGATCGTGCCGTCGCCGTGGCAGTTCTCGCAGCGGCCGCCCTTGACATTGAAGGAGAAGCGGCCGGGCTGGTAGCCGCGGACCTTGGCCTCGATGGTCTCGGCGAACAGGTTCCGGATGTGCTCGAAGACGCCGGTGTAGGTCGCCGGGTTGGAACGGGGGGTGCGGCCGATCGGCGACTGGTCGACGTGCACGACCTTGTCGACCAGGTCGTCACCCTCGACCCGGGTGTGCCGGCCGGGCACTTTCCTGGCGGCGTTCAGCTCGCGGGCCAGGTGGGTGTAGAGGATGTCGTTGACCAGCGTCGACTTGCCCGACCCGGACACTCCGGTGACGGCGGTGAACACCCCCAGGGGGAAGGACACGTCGATGTCCTGGAGATTGTTCGCACGGGCCCCGCGGACGGTGAGCTGGCGTGAGGGGTCAGGGGTGCGGCGCCTGCTGGGGACCGGGATCGACTTGCGGCCGGAGAGATACTGCCCGGTCACCGAACCGGTGTCCTCGAGGAGACCCTTGAGGTGACCGCTGTAGACGATGTTGCCGCCGTGGTCACCTGCCCCGGGGCCGATGTCCACGATCCAGTCGGCTACCTCGATGGTGTCCAGATCGTGCTCGACAACGATGAGCGTGTTACCCAGGTCGCGCAGGCGGACCAGGGTCTCGATCAGCCGGTGGTTGTCGCGCTGGTGCAGGCCGATGGAGGGCTCGTCCAGGACGTAGAGCACGCCGACCAGGCCGGAGCCGATCTGGGTGGCGAGCCGGATGCGCTGGGCCTCACCCCCGGAGAGGGTGTTAGCAGGCCGGTTGAGCGAGAGGTAGTCGAGGCCGACATCGACCAGGAACCGCTGCCGCTCGTTGACCTCTTTGAGGATGCGTTCGGCGATCTTCTTGTCACGTGCGTCCAGCCCCAGTTCCGCCAGAAAGTCCGCACAGTCACCGATCTGCATGGAGGAGATCTCCGCGATCGACCTGCCGGCCACCTTCACCGCCAGGCTGATCTGCTTGAGGCGGGCTCCGTGACACAGAGGGCAGGGCACCTCACGCATGTAGCCCTCGTAGTGCTCGCGCCCCGCATCGCTCTCCGCCGCCTGGTGCCGGCGTCGGACGTAGGGCACCGCACCCTCGAAGGGAGTGACGTAGTGGCGCTCACGACCGAACCGGTTGCGGTAACGAACCTCGATGGGAGTGGCGTGCCCATGGAGAAGCGCCCGCTTCGCGCGCTGCGGAAGGCGGGCGAAGGGGACATCCGTCCGGAAGCCGAGAGTGTCGGCCAGAGCGTCGGTCAGACGGGCGAAGTGCGCCTTGGTGCGCCCATGGGACCAGGGGTGAATGGCACCCTCGTCCAGGGACTTCTCCTCGTCCGGGACGACCAGCTCTTCGTCGACCTCCATGCGGGTACCGATGCCGGCGCACTCGGGGCAGGCGCCGTAAGGGGAGTTGAAGGAGAAGGAGTGGGGTTCGAGATCCTCGAAGTACAGATCGTCGTGCGGGCAGTACAGGTGCTCCGAGAACATGCGCTCCCGCTGCGGCGCGTCCTCCGCAAGGTCGACGAAGTCGAGCACCACCATTCCGCCCGACAAAGTGAGCGCCGATTCCACGGAGTCGGTAAGACGCCGCTGGGCGGACGCTTTGACGGCGAGGCGGTCCACCACCACGTCAATGGTGTGCTTCTGCCGCTTCCGCAGCTTCGGCGGGGAGGAGAGCTGAACGATCTCGCCGTCCACCCGGGCCCGCGCGTAGCCCTTGGCGTGCAGCTCGGCGAACAGCTCGGAGAACTCGCCCTGCCGGTCCCGGACAAGCGGCGACAGGACCTGGAAACGGGTGCCGCTGGGAAGCTCAAGGATCTGGTCGACGATGCCCTGCGGTGACTGGCGAGAGATGGGCCTGCCGCACTCCGGACAGTGCGGCTTGCCGACGCGGGCGAAGAGCAGGCGGAGGTAGTCGTAGACCTCGGTGATGGTGCCGACCGTGGAGCGCGGGTTACGCGAGGTGGACTTCTGGTCGATGGAGACCGCGGGGGAGAGGCCCTCGATGAAGTCCACCTCGGGCTTGTCCATCTGACCGAGGAACTGGCGGGCATACGACGAGAGCGACTCAACGTACCGGCGCTGACCCTCGGCGAAGATGGTGTCGAAAGCCAGGGACGACTTCCCCGACCCGGACAGGCCGGTGAAAACGATCAGCGAGTCACGGGGCAGGTCGATGGAGACATTATTCAGGTTGTTCTCGCGCGCCCCCCGGACGATGAGACGATCGGCCACGCCGGTCCACACCTTTCAATGCTCGGTCCCGCTTGCTCTCTGGGGAGAGAGGAAACCTGGCGCTTTCTCGCAAAGGGAGACGGCAGATGACTTAGCGGCCCACCCAGACCCGCAGTCGCGTCCGGCTCTCCGGCCTCATCCGGTCACTGCAGGTCCGAGGCCTGCATGTCGCGGAGTTCCTTCTTCATCTCGTGGAGTTCATCCCGCAGCCTGGCAGCCACTTCGAACTGCATCTCCGACGCCGCGGCGCGCGTGCGTTCCATCAGCTCCTCGACCTGGGCGGTAAGCTGCGCCGCCGGACGCTCCGTCGGCCCGGCCGCCGCTTCCCCGCTCGCCGACACGGTCTTGGTCAGCTGGCCGCCGAGCGTTGGCATGAGCGGGACAGCGACGCCTTCTCCCTCGCTCCGGTACCCGGTGGCGAGCAGGTGATCGGTGTCGATCTCCTCGCGGTCGATCTGCGCGACGATGTCGTCGATCTTCTTCCGCAAGGGCTCAGGGTTGATGCCGTGGTCCTTGTTGTACTGGATCTGCTTCTCGCGGCGCCGGTTGGTCTCCTCGATGGCCTTGGTCATGGCCGGGGTGACCGTGTCGGCATACATGTTCACCTGCCCCGAGACATTCCGTGCCGCGCGGCCGATGGTCTGGATCAGCGAAGTGCCGGACCGCAGGAACCCTTCCTTGTCGGCGTCGAGGATGGCGACGAGAGAGACCTCCGGCAGATCGAGCCCCTCGCGCAGCAGGTTGATGCCGATAAGGACGTCGTACTCGCCGGCTCGCAGCTCCCGCAGAAGTTCCACCCGCCGCAACGTGTCGATGTCGCTGTGCAGGTAGCGCACCTGAATGCCAAGGCCCGCGAAGTGCTCGGTGAGCCCCTCAGCCATGTTCTTGGTGAGGGTGGTCACCAGAACGCGCTCGTTCTTCGCCGTCCGCTCCTGGATCTCGTGGACGAGGTCGTCCACCTGCCCCGTGGCCGGCTTGACCACCACCAGGGGGTCGAGCAGGCCGGTCGGCCGGATGATCTGCTCCACCACGCCGTTGCTCCGGGAGAGCTCGTAGGACCCCGGGGTCGCGGACAGATAGACGGTCTGCCCGACACGTTCCCGGAACTCCTCCCAGGTCAGAGGGCGGTTGTCCAGCGCGGAGGGCAGCCGGAAACCGTGATCGACCAGGGTGCGCTTGCGGGCCGTGTCCCCCTCCCGCATCGCACCGATCTGAGGGACCGTGACGTGTGACTCGTCAATGACGAGGAGGAAGTCCTCCGGGAAGTAGTCCAGCAGCGTGTTGCCGGGAGAACCCGGCGAACGGTCGTCGAAGTGCATCGCGTAGTTCTCCACGCCGATGCACGTACCGGTCTCGCGCAGCATCTCGATGTCGTAGGAAGTCCGCATCCGCAGCCGCTGGGCCTCAAGATGCTTCCCCTGCCCCTCCAGCTGCGCCAGCCGCTGCGCCAACTCGGCCTCGATGGCGTGGACCGCCCGCTCCGAGCGCTCGGGCCCCGAAATGTAGTGCGAGGCAGGAAAGATGTGCACCTGGGACTCGTCCGCGACGACCTCGCCCGTCACAGGATTGAGCGTGGTCAGAGCCTCGACCTCGTCACCGAACATCTCGATGCGGATGGCGAGTTCCTCGTAGACCGGGAAGATCTCGATCGTGTCCCCGTGCACCCGGAAGGTGCCTCGGGCGAACGCCGTGTCGTTACGGGTGTACTGGTTGTCCACGAAGCGACGAAGCAACTCGTCACGGTCGATCTCCTCGCCCACACGGAGCGGAATCATCCGGTCCACGTACTCCTGGGGAGTCCCGAGCCCGTAGATGGTGGACACCGACGAGACCACCACCACGTCCCGCCTGGTGAGCAGCGAATTGGTCGCGGAATGACGCAACCGCTCGACCTCGTCGTTGACCGCGGAGTCCTTCTCGATGTACGTGTCCGACTGAGGGACGTACGCCTCGGGACGGTAGTAGTCGTAGTACGAGACGAAGTACTCGACGGCATTGTTCGGCAGAAGCTCACGAAACTCGTTCGCCAGCTGCGCGGCCAGGGTCTTATTGGGAGCCATCACCAGAGTAGGGCGCTGAAGTCTTTCGATCAGCCAGGCCGTGGTCGCGGACTTTCCGGTGCCGGTCGCGCCGAGCAGGACGACTTCCTTCTCCCCAGCTCGGATACGCCGCTCGAGTTCGGCAATGGCAGCGGGCTGGTCGCCGCTGGGCTCATACGGACTGATGACCTCGAAGGGAGCGCCTGTGCGTTCGATCTGGGAATTGGGCCGCATTTACACACCGTACGACTGATCGTGGTAGCGGGCTCGGCGAGCATTCCGCAACTCCTGGAGCAGACCGATATTTCGCCCGGGTGCACTACACCCCTTCAAGCAGCCAACGGGCAGAAGCCATCACCCGGTCAGCCCTCGCCCTCGCCGGGCCAGGACGCTACCGTCCACCCAGGGGCACTGCGTGAACAACCGAGGACAGCCCCTGCGCCGGCGCCGCGGACGCCGGTGACGACCGCCTGGTCAGTGTGCGGGACGCGGCGGAGCACAACCTGCGCCACGTCGACATGGACGTGCCCCGCGACCGCGTCGTGGCCTGCACCGGGGTCGACGGACCGGGCAAGCCCTCGCTCGCCTTCGTGACCCTCTACGCCGAGGCCCAGCAGCGCCACCTCGAATCGGTCGGCCCCGCCCGGCGCCTGATTGCCGGCCTCCGGGAGTAGACAGCTGCCCATGACCAGCCAGGACTGCCTGACACCAGACAGCCAGCGCGCCACGCCCCTTTCCGACGGCGAGGTCCAGCGCATCAAGCTGGTGAGCAAGCTCCCCCGTCCGCCGCGCGGACACAGCCAGCGCCTGCTCGACGAGCCGGCCCGGGCCCGGTGAAACGACCGTCACCCCTCACCCAGCCTGAGCGGCTGGGTGAGGGGTGACGTATCCCCGAACTGCTCCGGCGAGGTGAGGAGGGAGCCGTGGACCTCGCTGGCACGGCCATGCTAGCGGCGGGGAGCGGCCATGCCGGGGAACCTGACAGCGGGTCGCTCACGAACTCCTTGGGGGAGGCCTTCGCTGAACGCGGCACGGGATGCGCGGGCCGCCTCGACGCTGATGGCCTCGAATGCCGACGTGGGACCACGTGGCGCCTGCCGCCCCAGACCTGCGACGGGAACGTCCGCCGGCCTCCACGTCCCCACAGGCTCGTTGCGGTTCAGGACAGAAAGCCCAGCAGCGCGTGCCCAAGCAACACACCGAATGCGACGCGCCGGACATGGAAGGCGAGGGCCCCCCTTAGGAGCGGTGTGGACTGCGGCATCTGTACCGACTTTCAGAGGGGCCCCTCGCGCCTCACAGTAATCGCCCACTGACGCGAAGACAGGCTGGTGCTCTCCGGAGTGTCGCCGGCGGCGACAGCAGGCCCTGGTCCGGGAACCTGCCGCCAGCCCCATAGACACACTCGTCAGCCACACCGCAGCTCAGGGCACCCTTGCGTGCTTGCACCCGCACCCAGCTTTGAGGTGGACTGCCGCGGCCCGACGACGCCATCAGCGGCCTCCGGCAGCGGTCGGCGGCGCATCGATGCGCATCACGAACGCCTCGGCGGTCTCCGCCACGCATTGCCCTCGGCGAGGCACGGCCCAGGAGGAAAGAACTCTGCTGCACCACGTTCCTCACCGGGGAAAGCAGATGCGTTCGAACGCAGTCCTGACCGAGCGTCTGGTGCCCACGCGAGTGGCCCCTCATGGGATCTCCACCACCGTCAATGCCCGACTGGCGTCACCGGTATGCCGTCGCCTCCTGCGTGGCGCCGGCCAAGGACGACACGCAAAGTCGTCCGGGCCCTGCTGCACCATCGGGTGGTGCAGCAGGGCCCGTCATGTGAGGAAAGGCGAGATGCCTCAACTCTTCTTCGACTTGGTGACGGTCGTCCGGTCGTAGGCGGCCCGGACTGCGTCTGTGAGGGTGCCGACATCGTACGCTCCGCGATGCAAACGCCCGTTGATGAAGAACGTCGGACTTCCGGCGGCGCCGCTGCGGTCCGCCGTGTCCATGTCCTCGGCCACTCGTGAGGCACCAGCATGATTGCTCAGATCGCGCTGGAACTTCTCCGTGTTCAGGCCGAGTTCTTCGGCGTAGCGCAGCAGGTCAGGCGCGCTGAGCTCTCCCTGGTGAGAGAGGAGGATGTCGTGCATGGGCCAGAAGGCATCCTGCTGGGCCGCGGCCTCGGACGCCTCCGCAGCCAGGTGAGCACCAGGATGCACGTCGCCGAGTGGCAGGTGGCGCCACACGAAGCGGATGTCCCCTCCCACCTCAGCCTGCACCTCGCGCATGATGGGCTCCGCCCGGGCGCAGTACGGGCACTCGAAATCGCCGTACTTCACCACTGTCACAGGCGCGTTGTCAGGTCCTCGGATGTGGTCGCGTTCGGGATCCACCGGCGCCGAGAGGTCGACGAGCCTCTCTCCCGTGCCGAGCAGGGCACGGGCACGCCCAGTCTCGGGCAGTGCCCGGATCACCGTAGTGATGAGCCAGGTAAGCGCGAAGGAGAAGGGGATGGTGGCCAAGATCCCGTACTTGGCCTGATCGAGGAGCTCACCCTCGAAAGCGAGGGTGGCGATCAGCAGTGAGACCGTGAAAGCGGCGCCGGACGCGCTGCCCCCGGCCAGCACGGCCCCCCAGCCGACCTGAGGACGAATACGCCCCCGGCTGGCCCAGGTGGTCAGCGCCGCGGCCACGGCGATACCCACCGGCTTGCCCACCACGAAGGCCACCAAGATGCCCAGAGTGATCGGCGAAGTCAGAGCATCGGTGAAGCCGCTCCAGGTGATGTGGATGCCGGCGTTGGCAAGAGCGAAGAGTGGCACCACGCCGTAGCTGGTCCACGGGTGGAAAGTCTGCTCCAGCCGCTCGTTCGGCGAAATCACCGACGACAGCTTTTGCCGCAAGGAGCGTTCCAGCTCCGGGGTGGGCTGCTCGCGGAAGAGACGGAACAGTCCACTGGTGCGTTCCAGATCGGCGCGCGAGGCAGGATAGGCGTAGGTGATCAGGGCGAACGCGAGGCCGGTCACAACAGGATCGATACCTGCTTCGAGCAAGGCCACCCACATAGCCACCGCGAGAACGACATAGAGCACCCCGCTGCCCACGCCGACTCGACGCATCACCAGCACAGCTACGAAGATGGCGAGGGCGATGACAAGGGCCAGCCACGACAGGCTGCCGCTGTAGGCGAAGGCGATCACGGCCAGGGCGACGACGTCGTCGACGATGGCTACGGTCAGCAGGAACGTACGCAGGGCCTCCGGCAGACGCCTGCCAAGAAGCGCGAGGGTGCCCAGAGCGAAGGCCGTGTCGGTCGACATGGCTGCACCCCACCCACCGCCCGCACCGTCACTGGCAGCGAACGCAAGGTAGATCAGAATCGGGATCGCCATGCCCGTGAGTCCCGCGAGCAGCGGAAGGGTCATACGGCTGCGCTGCCGCAACTCACCCAGGTCGAACTCGCGACGTGCCTCGAGACCGACAACGAAGAAGAACAGCGCCATCAGTCCGCTGTTGACCCACTCGCGCAGCGTCAACTCGACGCCGAGCGGGTGTGCCTCGATGGATAGCGAGGTCTCCCAGAAAGACTCGTAACTGTGTGGCCCCACATTGGCCCACACCAGCGCCGCAACGGACGCAGCCACGAGGGCGAGCGCACTTCCGGTTTCGGTGCGCAAAAAGTCCCGCAGAGGGGAGCGCAGTACGTCAGATCGTATTGTTTGCCCGACACCCTCTGGGCTGGCGGGAGCCGCCGACGTCATGCTCCTCCTTGAAAATCCCGCGCGAGGGCACACTGCACGCAGGGACGTTTCTTTGCGCAACGTTCAGCCCATCTGAACGTTTCAGTGCCCGCACTTGTACCGCGTCCGTTCGAGGCAACCACCGAAGCGCCCGGCCTCGACACCGTCCAGGCCGGGCTGTGGCGCTGGCGATGTACGGCTGCCGCAAGGCAGACGTACAAGCACCGCTGAATGGGGTCTGCAGAATGCGTTGCGCCCACTCGCCGACGCCGGAGCCTAGCAGGTTATGAGCCCCGCATCCGGCCGGAGAGGCTCGCGCCAGATCTATTGTGCGGGGCGTAGTCCTGCTTCACCTAAGCAGCGGGTTTTCTTCACGAAAAGGCACCGCTGTGCGACCGTCGGCAGGCGTGGCGGGCCCGGACGGCTACGCCTGCCGGCTCTCGAGTTCGCCGCAGGGCAGGAATGCCCCAGGCGGCCGCGTCCTGCCCGCCGGCCTTCCGGGGCAGAGCGAAGTCCGCCCGCCCGGTCCCTGACATCGTGGCAGGTAACCCGAGGTCGCAGGAGCACGGCCTGCCTGGAGTGTTCCCGTCCCCACGCCCTGCTGGCCGGTGCTCCGCGCTGATGCCTCGTGCGGCGGGGGAGTGCCCCTCGGTAGAGGGGAACCCATGAGGGCCCGGCCGGGGTGATTCGGTGCCCAAGCAGGTTCGGCGCCGTCCCCTCTGCCGCAACCTGAACGAAATTGAGGAGCACGAGACTGAGCTGCGGTTTTCCCAGACGACTGTCATGCAGTCGGCTGCCTGCATGAACGGCGGTCAGGTTGCGTTCACCGGCAGGCCGATATGTTCAAAGCCGGAGGGCGAATAGATGGGAATGGGCTTCGCCCCGGGCAGCTGGCGGACTCGGCCGCCAGAGGTGAGACGGCACTGGGGGCAGCCGCACGGCCAGACTCCAATAAAACTTCGGTATCGGCAGAGGCGGAAAATGAAGCTCTACACCATCGGGTTCACGAAGAAGTCCGCCGAGAAGTTCTTCGGGCTGCTGCGTGAAGCTCGAGTGAGCAAACTGATCGACGTCCGACTCAACAACGTTTCGCAGCTGTCCGGCTTCGCCAAACGTGATGACCTGAGGTACTTCCTGAGCGAGATCTGTGACGCCCAGTACGTTCATCGCACTGAACTCGCCCCGACCAAGGAGATGCTCGATGCCTACAAGAAAGGAGATACCGAATGGGCTGTCTATGAGAGGCAGTTTCTCGAACTGTTGGTGACCCGGCAGGTCGAGAAAACTGCAAGACGGGAAGAGTTCGACGGAGCGGTTCTGCTCTGCAGCGAGAATGACGCGCAGCATTGCCACCGGCGGGTTGTCGCGGAATACCTCGGACAGCACTGGGGCGGCACAGCAATCGAGCACCTGATGTGATCGCTGCACGGTGGCCAAGCCCCGCCCCACACGCCACCCCAGCCGCAGTGAGCACGACAGCGACCCGGTGCAGCATCCGAGGGGTTCATCGAGGCCGTCGGCAACACAGAGAGCCGAGACGGACGGACTGGCCACAAGACCCAGCGGCCGTGCCTCTGCCCAGCTCCAGCGGGTCTCTATCCCGACGGCACCACACTGACCACGAGATCGGAGAACACCACGGCCAGGTGGTGTCCGTTGGCCTCAAGGCGTACCTCGTGGAAGTCGATACCGAGGGCCCTGGACCAGAACTCCGGTAGCACCCTGGCGCCGGCGGCGGAGAACCGCCACTTCGTCCCCCAGTCCCTGTCGAGCCCCCCAATGGGGTGGCCGTGGGCACCGCGAGGTGACACTGCCGACTCCGACGTTTCCACACGGGCGTCGACACAGTGGCGGAAAAGGTACCGCAGGTGGCACGGGACGTAGCCGGCCCGAGGGTCAGCAGCCGCGTAAACGATGACCTCGTAGTCGCACATGTAGTTGGTGTATCCGTGGTGCACGACGGTGTGATCGGAGGTCCCGCCCAGCATTCGTCCAAGTTCGGCAGTCTCCATGCCGTCTCTTCTACCGCACTCGGTGAGCCCCTCCCCACCAAGATTCACGAGTGTCACGCCTCGCACCGCAGAGCAGCACTGCCGGTGTCACGGCGCCGGAACTGCCACGCAGACTCGGGCGGACGACGGCAGCGACGTGCGCGAGCCCGCCCTCGACGCTGCCACCAGTCCACGCCGCGATTCCAGCCCACAGCACCCGAACGCAGCGCTCCGCAACTTTCCGCAACTTCATTGAAAGACACGCCAGAGGTTCCGTAGCGTCGTCGCCCTTGTCCGCTCAACACCTCTAACGGGGCCCCATGCGCACACCCATCCCCCACACCGACCCGCCGCTTGAAGGACGTGGCCTCCAGATGGCCGACTACGGGCTGCCGTCACAGGCCTTGCTAGCCCGCGCTGAACAGGGCTATGCCCGATTCCTGAGCCGGCACATCACGGAACAGGGCACCGTGAGCGAGGCCGGCGAATGCCACTGCCAACCCTGCCGACCACCGAATTGACTTCGGCCCGGCGATGATCACGGGTGGCTCCGTGGGCACCCGCTCCCGCGCCGGGGCGTGGGCCCCACCGCCGACGGGCGGCATCACGGTACGTTCCACACCACCGCGGCCCTGAGCGCACCGAACCGGAAGGAACGGCACTCCTCCGGCGCCCAGTTCGCCGTCGACACCACCACCGGCAAGGTCCGGGTACGCCGCATGCTGGGCATCTTCGCCGCCGGCCGCATCGTCAACCCCTCACCGCCCGCAACCAGCTCGTCGGCGGCATGATCTGCGGCATCTCAACGGCCCTGCGCGAGGAGGCGGTCCGCGACCATCACACCGGCGCCCATCACGCCCCGACCCCGACGACCACCAGGTGCCGGATCGGTGAAACACCCCGCACGTACACCGGATGGTGACAGCTCTCTGCCCGCCGGGTGCAGCAGAACACGGCCGAAGCCCCCGTGGCTTGAAGACCAGGCTGCTTTGCATGCGGGACAGAACCACTGCACTGACCGGGCCGTCGGTGTGCTGGCCCGCCGTCCGCAGGCCCGAGCGCAAGGCGGCGCAGATTCCCCGGAGCAGCGCCGAGGGTCAATGAGTTGCCGCGCCGGGCGCGGCGAGGACGGAGGCATGATCGTAAGGCAGGAGCGATTCGTCGCTGATGAGAGGGATCACGCTGGCGTACAAGTCCTCGGACACGGCGGAGTAGACACCCGCATGGCGAGCGGCAACGGCTGCGGTGGCGCCGGCGAGGAGGTCGGCGAGCTGCACAGAGGGATGGTCGAGGGAAGTGCCCCGCACCAGATGCTGCAGGGCGATGCCTCTGATCCGGGAGGACGGTGTGGCCCCCGAGGTGCGCCCCAGGACCTGAGCCAGGGCACCGAGCCGCTCGTCGGTGAGAGTCTTCTGCTCGTCAGTGAGCACACTGACGGGTTCTCCCAGATGCTTGGCCCAGTACCGCGCGGTTTCGGCGATGCAGGGCACGAGCATCTCCAGCAGGGGGAAAGGACCGGCGTCGACACGAAGGGCGTTGCCCGCGGGCCTGGTCGCACGCAGTCTGAAGAGAAGTTCGGTGACCTCGCGGCGGGTGGACGCGGCCCAGGCGGCGTCCAGCCGGTTGTAGAACGTCTCGGCAGCAGCCGCTTCGCCGTTCTTCACCGCACGCTGGGAAGCGAAGGCGACGAAGTTCTCCAGGAGGTAGCGGAACCCCTCCTGCTTGAGGGCCCGGCGCCCCTGAAGCGCCAGGACCCGCGCGATCCGGCGCGCCTCACCAGCCTGGTAAAGGTCACGGCCATGCGCCCACGCATGTTCCTCCAGGAGCAGGTCCACCACCTTCGCGACCGCGGCGTACTCCTTGTCGACCACGTAGGCCGCGCACCGTCCCTCCAGGGCGCCACCCGGCTCCCACAGCCGGCGCAGAACGTGCCGGCGGTTCGCCCAGCGGCCGCTGAAGGCCTTGAACTTCAGCTCCGCCGACTGCTGGATCTGAGCCTCTCGGCGCAGCTCACCCACAATGTCGGCGGCTTCGGCGTCATCAACGGCCACGGACGCATAGACGAGGTAGCGGCCGTTCAGCAACTGCTCACCGTCGTTCCCGGACTCGTCGCAGGCAATCCACCGGCCGCTGCCCTCGCTGTTGCTGGTGGCGGTGGTCCGGCTGTAGAGGGTGAAGTCATCACCGGTCAGAGGCATCCACCTAGTTTCGACCCGGCCCCGCATCCCGGCCAGTTTCAGCGCCAGCGCCAGTCGGTGAGCACTTGTTCGACGACGGCTGCGACAACACCGCAGGTCCTCGTCGTGCGGAGCGGCTGCGCCGGGCGCGGCGAGGACCTTCCAGGAGGACGCATGGCCGAGAGCTGGTTGAAGGCCACACGTCATATGACAGGGGCCGGGGGATTCCGGCCGGACGCCGAGCCCCTGACGGCGGCACACGCAACCACCGGCCGATGCGTGATGATTAATGTTTTTTCGTTTCTTCTGTCATTTCAAGTTGGGGGAACATCCTTTCAGGGGACGCGGGCGATGTGATGGGGGCGCTAGCATCATCGAATCCCCGCCATGCAATTGCATGGAGCCTGTTGTGCAGTGACGCTATTTCGCGTCGTTCCCGTGCGCGACAAGGGTGGGGAGTCCAGTTCCCTGATCGGATGAGGTGGTCGTGTTCATGTCTTTTTCCGTGTACGTCAACGGTGTGTCGGCGAGCTCCATCGAGGATGCCGGTTGGTTCAAAAGTTCGGCAAGCGACCCGGACAACAGTTGCGTCGAAGTCGCAGCGCTCAGCACCGGTGAGGTCGCCATGAGGAACTCCCGCTTTCCCGAAGGGCCTGCCCTGGTCTACACCCGTGCCGAGATCGAGGCGTTCCTCAAGGGGGCCAAGGCGGGAGAGTTCGACTCCTTGACCGTCTGAAAACCGTTGCCCAAGGATTGCCGAACGGGTCATGGCCCGTGCACTCTGAGGCGCCGACCCTTGTAAAGGCGGCAGCCGAGGAGCCAGGGTGCTAGAACCGATCAACAGGCGGGCCGACGACGACGCCACCGCCCCGCCGCCATCCGCTGTTGCCGCGGGGCGGGTCGTCGGCGCCCACCTGCGCCGTCTGCGCGTCGAGAACGGCTACCTTCTCAAGGACGTCGCCCCAATCATCAACGCCTCACTGGCCAAAATGAGCCGACTTGAGAGGGGCATGCACCCCCCGCGCGAACAGGACGTGGCAGCTCTTCTCAAGTTCTACGACGTCCCGGAGACGGAGAGAGCCTCCATCAAGGAACTCGTCCGGCAGTCCCAGTCCTACGACTGGTGGTACCAGTTCAGTGACGTGGTGTCCGGGTGGCTGGAGCGACTCATCAGCATGGAGAGCGCCGCCACCGAGATCCGCACCTACGAGATGCACTACGTCCCTGGCCTGCTGCAGACCCCCGCATACGCGCGGGCTGTCGTCTCGAGCGCCTTCCCTAAACGCTCCACTCTCGAAGTGGAACAGCGTGTGAGTCTGAGGCTGGAGCGGCAGAGGATTCTTCAGAAGAGTTCATCGCCCGCCTATGCCGCCCTCATCGACGAAGCGCTCCTCAATCGCGCTATCGGCAGCAACGCAATCTTTCGGGAGCAACTCCAGCACCTTTACGACCTGTCCGCCGACAAGCACAACAGGATCAACGTACGCGTCATCCCCTTCACGGCTGCGATGAAGGGCGGAGCGCCCAACGCGTCCATCACGTACATACGGTGCAGCAGGGCCGGCGAGGACGAGATCGTATATTTGGAGCAACTGCACGGAGGACAGTACGTCACCGGAGACAAAGTGGAGGCGTACCGGCAGACGCTGCTCAATCTCGCGGACGCGGCTGAGAGCCGCATCGAAAGCCTAAAGATCCTCCAAGACTATATCGACAAACTCGCTGACCCGTAGTATCACGGAACTCGAGCCACGCCCCCATAAGCGACCCATTCCCAGGAAGTCTGCCGGGGCGTGGCATAACCGTCAGGCCACCACCGAGAGACTTCACCGATTTCACCCACCGGTTCCAGTCCGTCGAAGAACCGCTCCACCTCGTCGAAGCTGCGCACCTCGCCCCACCGGTCCTCCAGGCCGCACAGGTAGTCGTTGAGCCTGCCGCGCACCTGCTCGTTCTCGCTCGCCATCTGGCAGATGACGACGTAGCTGCCGGACGGCAGCCGGCTGACGACGTCGTGGACCAGCGCCCACGGGTTGTCTTCGCGGGTGAGACAGTGCAGGACTGAGACGAACAGTGCGGCCACCGGCTCATCACGGAAGATGAGACGAGCTACCTCCGCGCTGCCCCAGATGTCGGCGGTCCTGCGGATGTCCTGGTCTAAGAACGCCGTCTGGTCGTTCTCGTCCAGCAGCAGCCGGCCCTGCGCGACGACCATGGGGTCGTTGTCGATGTAGAGGACCCGGGCGTCTCTGTTCGCCGCCTGAGCCACCTGATGCACGTTGTCCTGGGCCGGGAGCCCGGCTCCGTGGTCGATGAACTGCCGGATCCCGAGGTCTGCCGCCAGGTGGTGTACGGCCCGCTTGAGGAAGTGGCGGTTTATCTGACAGATTTCCCGGGTGCTCGGTGCCGCGGCGAGAAGATTGCGACAGGCTTCGCGGTCGACTGAGAAATTATCGTTTCCGCCTAGGAAAAAGTTGTACATGCGGGCGATGCTGGGCTTACTGACATCAATTGTCATCTCTTTCTCTCCCCGTCGACGCGCACGTCGAACCCCAGAACCCGCTTGTGAAGTGACCTCATGTTAGGGCCCACCCACCGGCCGGACTACCCCGCCCGGTGGCGGTCCACCCCTTTCGGGGGGTGCTGGGCGAGCCGGCGAACTGTTGTCCCTTCCGGAAGGGAGAGCGCCCGAGAGTCTTCGCCCCATCGGCTGCCGGCGGATGCGAGGGCGCTCCGCCAAGTTTCCGGCCGAAGCGGCACGGGAACCTACGTCCGGTCCGCAGCGCGGCGGCTGGAGAGGTGTCTTTGAAGGGGGGCGGGTCCGGCGCGAAGCGCAGAGGTAAGAGTGATGAGGCCGCAGGGGACGCGGCAGTGCCCCGCGCCGTTCGGGCGCGGGGCACTGGTCCGGCAGTTGTTCTCCTCAGATCCGGTGCGGGCGCCGGGGACCGCACAAGGGGACGCTGTCAGTGCGAACCGACCTGTCTAGGTGCGCACCCGCTCGTAGGCGAGGTAGGAACCGTCCGTCAGTACGGCTCCCGCCAGGACGAGTGCGATGGTGCCGGCCGGGATGAGGCCCGAGGTGACGCCGCCGATGACGGCGATGGAGAGCGCGCTCCGCGCCTGCACGACGAGACGCAGTGAGCTCCTCGTTCCGCTCGTGGCCGCCGGGCGCCGGGTGTTATCGTCTGCGAATACCGACACAATCTGCGGAATGTGTCGGTGACTGTGTTGTGTCAAGAGAACTCCTTGAGAGGGCGTTAAGTCCGTTTCTGGTAGCGGCCTCGTCCGGGCTGGGTGAGGAAGCCTTGGCGGAGGAGACGTCCGAGGCGGGCGCGGGTGACGTTGACGGATGCCTCGTCGGTGGGCAGGTCGAGGAGTTCGTGCAGCTCACGAGCACGGAAAGGCTGGTCGGGGTGTTGGTTGAAGGCGTTCACGATGGCCTGGTAGGCGGTGTTCGTCTCCGGCGGTTCGCTTTCGCTTCCTGCGGCCGGCGCGAGCTCGGTGATGACCTTCCGGGCAGTGGTCAAGTCCGCGAGCCGCGCTTCGGTCTCGGCCAGAGCGGCGGTCAACTGCGCGATGTGAGCGCGTAGTTCATCGGACCTGGCTGCGGTTTCATCGTGCTGGGCCTGCAGGTCGGCGAGGAGCTCGGTGGTGTTCATGTGGCCAGCTCGAGGGCGTCGCGCCAGGTGGGGGCTGGTTCGGTGAGGCGGCGGGTCATGTTCGCGATCGATGCCCAGTAGACCCGCGAGGCCGACGTGTCGGGCCGGTGGTCGTACTCACGGGCCAGCCGGCGGTGCAGCATCAACGTGCCGTTGACCTGCTCCACGATCCACCGCTTCGGCTGTGGGACGAAGCCTTTGCCCTGATCGGCCGGGTTACGGCGGACGACCTCGACGTCGATGTCCAACAGGGCACCGTGAATGAGGACTTCGTCCTTGAAGCCCTGATCCACCAGGACCTTCTCCAGACGGTTGCCGCACCGCTCGGCCACCTGGTCGAGGAGGGCGGTGCCGGCGGCGTTGTCGTGAACGGAGGCAGCCAGCACCACGACGCCGATGATCAGGCCGAGAACGTCAACGGCCAGCCCTCGCTTGCGGCCCGACACCTTCTTGTTGGCGTCCAGCCCCGTCGTGGCCTTCGGGACACCCGCGGCCGCGCGGACCGACTGGGTGTCGACGATCACGAGGGACGGGTCCTCTAATCGCTTCGCCCCTTCCCGTACCTGGCAGCGCAAGAGTTCCTGGATGCGCTGGTCAAGCCCGTCCTGGCGCCACAGGCCGAAGTAGTAGAACACCGCCGACCAGGACGGCAGATCATGCGGGAGGTAACGCCATTGGCAGCCCGTCCGGTTCTGATAGAAGATCGCGTTCACGACCTCCCGCAGGTCACAGGAGCCCGGATCTCCGGTCGCCGACCGCTTCACCCGGCCCTGCTTCCAGGCTGTGATCATCGGCTCGATTAACGCCCACTGCTCGTCCGTTAAGTCGCTCGGGTACGGATCTCTCTTCACGCCCGCATCTCAGCATGGACATGCCGACTAGATGTGGCGTGCGACGATCAGTCCCACGATCGAGCGATCACGAACCGAGGAAGATCGGACTTAACGCCCTCTGAGTGCCCCCAATTTCACTCACGCCGGGTCATGACACGCAGCTTGATCTGGCTGTAGGCGGCCGTCATCAGCGATCTGGCCGACCCTGACCCGTGGGCCGTGCGTCACCGGAGACCCGAGGGTCACCTACGACCGTGACACCCACCACGAGGTAGCCGTGCCTGCCGACCCCGGTGAGGTCTCCGTGCACCTGGTCCCTGACCCTCCTACCGAGCCGTGGGCGGTGGGAGGGATGGGAGCCGGAGCGCAGTCGGAGCCCGGCCGGTGAGGAAGGTGCCCTGGCGGACGGGCCGCCCGCCGTCGCTTGCGGCACTCCACAGCCGCAGCACACCGGGAGACGGCAGGCTGTAGCGGCCCGTGACCCGGCTGATCAGTGACGAGTCAGCTCCCTGGCCGGCGGCATGCTTCGTAGGATCCCGTTATCGCAGCTCTCCCTGACGCTCTTTCCTGCTTCCCAACCAGGCGAACTGACCGCGTACAGCTCAAACTGCAGGTCGACGTTGTCCTCGATCCTCGCCGGCTTCGCCGCCCGCGCGGCGGACCTGACCTCACTTGACCCCGCGGCCCCGTTCTCTCCCGCTCCCGCCGCCTCGGACTTGCCGCCGCCCAGTCCCACCCCGACCAGTATGGCCACTCACCTCGACGTCCCCGCTGACCACATCGACCTCACCGGCCGCAAACTCGGCACCTTCATCACTCCGTTGGCCCCTGGCTCGCCGAACAACGCCACCAAGAACACCGTCGACCCCGCCGACGCCGTTGCCTCACCGCCCTCGCCGCGGACTGGCGCCTCCCGACGGCCCGGACTGGCACCGCAAATACCACCTGTTCCACGCCCATCTCAGCCCCGGCACCGTTGCGGCAGTCCTCACCAGCGACATCCTCCTGGCCGGCGTGAAGATTGGCTCCTGGCTGGTCCACTACCTCACCTCCAGGCCGCCCCAGGCCCCGGCCAGCAGCACCTGACGGCCGCACTTGCCCTCACCCCGATACCACCTCGCTCAGCCCGCGCGCTGTACGCGCCGCTCTTTCGAGGAGGCCGTCCAGCTCCTGGAACTCTTCCTCCACCATGAAGGCCGCGTCCCCGTTTCACGGGAGGAGATCGACGGCGACACCGTCCGGCTCGGGCGCCTGGCTCGCCAAAGCCCGCACCAGACACCGCGACGGCCAACCCCCGAGGCTCAGGCCCGCCTGGGCGCCACGCTTTCGACGGCGACCGGACGACCGAGGGCGCCGTCGCGGCCGTCGTGGCGTAGGCCCGAATCTTCGGGCTGTCCGGTTCCCAGCACTGCGGTCGCGAGACCAGAACCCGGTCAAGGGAGATCGAATCTGGGCCTTTCCCCTTCTCATGAAGCGGTCAGGGTCTAGCGTTTCCACCATGTCAGGAAGAGCCCCCCAGTCTCGCCCGCGCCGCCAACAGGGCCCTGGACCGCACGACTTCAATCTCCCGCGGTGGCGGGACCATGGAGCACTCGTTCCGGGCCCGAAGTTCTTCGTGCGCAAGGCGGCCGAGGTGAGCAGCGGCCGTGCCGGCATCGTCAAGCACCTCCCCTCCAACGTCAGTGGGGCACGGCGCCAGCGCTTCCACCAGGAAGCGCTCTACATGCACCAGATGAACGGCACCCCTGGCATCCTCCCTGTCTGGGACATCGACGATGCCCATGGCAACAAGCCTTGCTGGTATGCCATGCCCCGTGCCCAGCTGCTGGAGAAGGCGTTCGACAACACCTCGACCGTGCTGGACGTCGTCGCCTCCGTCGCCACTGTGGCCCAGACGCTTGCCGCGCTGGCCAAGGACGGCACGTACCACCGGGACATCAAGCCTGCCAACCTCTTTTGGTACCACCACGCGCCGGTGCTGGCCGACTTCGGGATTGCGGCCTTCGCCAAGAGCCCCGCCGGCCTGACCCGGGCGGGGGAGAGGATCGGGCCCGCCAACTTCATGGCCCCTGAGATGCGCAGCGCCGACAGCCGCGACCGAGGTGAGCGGGCCGACGTCTACGCCCTCGCCAAGACCTTCTTCGTCCTTGCCCATCAGAGCCGGGGCCCCTACCCGCCGGACGGGACGCACCGCGTCGACTCTGAGGAATTCAGCCTGTGGGCCCTCGGCGGCGGCAACGCCACACTCGCCCTGGGGCACATTCTGGAGGCTGCGACCCAGTTCCAGGCCCGTGACCGGCTGGCCATGGCCGACTTCCACGCCGAACTGCGCGCCTGGCTCGACCGCCACGCCTCCGATGCAGCCCGCTTCACACCCCTAAAGGGCCCCCGGCGCATCGGCAGAGGATGGGGCCCGGACCTTCCGGACCGTCACCGCCGCGATGTCGAAGCCACCCGGGCCATGATGCTGCCCTGCATCCGCCGCATCGCCGAGGCACTGACCGGCGACGCGAGCGCCTGGAGCGAAGGTATCGATCACGAGAGCGGCGATTCCACCCTCGGAGACTACAACTGGACCCCCAACAGCGAGGACGGCTTCGTCCCCGACGGAGGAGCCCTTTGGATGGCCACCGGGCTCCACCAAGGACGGCGCATTGTCCTGGAGGCCGTCCTGGACCAGGACGTCTGCTTCCTCGTAGAAGCCCAGCGCAGCGGTCCCCCCTGGACCCTGGAACAGCAGTGGGGACACACTCCCTGGCATCGGCCACGGATGCCACGGGCCTTCGACCAGCTAAAGCACCTGACCGATGAGGCCGTCACCTGGCTCACCCAGTCCGTGCCGGGCGCCCGGGCCGCTACGGATCCCGAACCCACCGCTGCTCCTGCCTGACCGACAGCGCGGGGCAGCCGCCCCCCCCGGACCGGCCCGGACGTCACCGGGCCCGTCCCGCGGCCGACGAGGCCGTGCAACGGTGCCTTGCAGAAGGGAGCATCGCACGAACTACTGCACCTCGGCGCCCGAAGTACACGCACGCCTGGGTGCCCCGCGTTTCGACGGCGACGCGACGGCTGAGAACACCGCCCCGGCCGCTGTTGCTGGAGGACTTTCCGCCTCGCCCGCCCCTGTTTTCCCCCGCACAGCGGCCAGGCTGCGCTGTTTAACGGGCAGCAGTCGACTGGACGGCCGTATACGCCGCCCCGGTCGATGAGTCCGGTTCCCAATCCACCGGTGGGGACGCTGCGCGGCCCGCCGGCGAAATCGGCCAGCTCCGGCTGATCGTTCGTGATGATCTGCAGGACGCTGTCGGCTAGCTGCGGGTGGGCGGTCTAGAGGCAGACGCTCAGGGTCTCGTGTGCGTCGCAGACCGTAGAGCCGTCACCAAGGTCGCGGCCGTCCGAGTCCTTGGCGAGCGACCACGCCCAGTTGCCCCGGTAGAAGGTGTACTCCTCCTCGGCGGTGTGGAGCGTGATGCCGTACCCGAAGCCGTCCTCGGGGTCCTCGAACGCACCGACCTTGTGGCACCGGTTCGGCGTCACAAAGTCGGTGTGCTGCTCGGCGACGGCCACCGCCGTCGCGTGGACGTCAGCTGGAATGGGGGGAGAGGGCGGTGCGGCGTCCAGCGCGCACGGTGCCGGGCGCGTGATGGACGACCAGGGCCCGAACCTGCTGGGACACCGACTGGAGTGCCGCCAGGGGCGTCTCACCGCGCTCGGCGATCCGTCCGGCCGCGCGCCCGAGCTCCTGCAGGGCCTCTGCTT
Organism: Streptomyces tremellae; assembly: GCF_039540215.1. Taxonomy (NCBI): domain Bacteria; kingdom Bacillati; phylum Actinomycetota; class Actinomycetes; order Kitasatosporales; family Streptomycetaceae; genus Streptomyces; species Streptomyces tremellae. The sequence continues at coordinate 13,159 of NZ_BAABEP010000045.1, read as the reverse complement.
GGTGTCCAGCTGGACGAAGAGGCCCACTGCGGCGGTCGCGGCGTCCTGCGGAGTGTAGAGCGACCACGGGCTCGACAGTGCCGTCACCACCGGCCGGGTGGCTTCCTCTGCCGCGCCGACCATCTCCGGCGAGTTCACCGGGTCGTGCATTCCGTGCTCGACCCGGTGGACAGACCTCCTCGACCAGGTCGTTGGGTTTGCGCAGGCCCCGCCGGTACACCTCGTGCCACCAAGGGGCGTCGGTGATGTCAGCCTCTGGGGCCTCGTTGACGAACATCCCCGGATCCTCCCAGAACCCGGCCGGGGGAGAGTTACCCAGTGGGCTACGCCGCGGCCTGCGAGGACGGCATGCTGTGACCCGACGCCGCGCTCCCGTCGGGCTGATCTCCTTAGCCTTACTCACTCGAAGGCCTTGGCGTTCAGTTCAGCCATGCGCAGCTCGTAGGCCTTGTCGGCGGTGCGGCCCCAGCGGCCGTTGCCGTAGCGGACGGCGATCCCCGTGGCCGGGTCGAGGAAGTCCACGGTGCAGCTGTCGTGCTCGTGGTCGCACCGGCAGGTGCAACGCTTGTGGGTGACCTGCCAGCCCGCCCCCGTGGGGCCGTCACCGAGGAGCCGGATCAGCTCAGGGCAGGGCGGCCCGTCGGTGGCCTCCATCCGGTAGCCACCGTCCGAACTCCAGGCGTCGGTGGAGTTCACCGCCCCGGGGCCGGCCGTTGCCCGGATCCGGCGCAACAGAGGCGAGAAGACCGGGCCGGGCGGGAAGGGCCAGCCGGAGTCAGCGTTGTAAGCGGCCCGTTCGTCCCGGGTCCATTCGGGGTGCGACTGGAGAAGGTAGCCGTCGTAGTCGCGGTGCATCCGGTCGGTGATGCGGTCCCACCAGCGTGCGGGGAACCCGGTGAGGGTGATCCGGGTGGGCATGCCCGGCCGGTAAAGATGGATGCCGCCGTGGCCGCGGTGGTACCGGAGGCCGGGGACGCCCGAGATGAGGTCGCGGGGATCGCCGGAGGGTTCGCCGGAGGAGCGGGGGAGGAGAAGGTCCGCCCAGCACATGACCACATATGGCGTGTCGGTCACCCTGATGGTGAGCCGGTCAATCTCTGGGCGCAGGCGGACGATACCGAGCGGGTGCGCGGACAGGCCGCCAACCGCGCGGAGCCCCAGGAAGATCTCCGCCTCCAGCCGCGCCTGCTCCTCACGGCGGGCGGCCGGGATGAGGAGCACGCTGTCGTCGTCCGGGAGGAGCGGGGCGAGGGCCTGGTGCAACTCACCAGTGCTGCGGCGCCGGTCGGCGGTACGGTCCAGGGACTTCGGTGTACGCATCGCGGTCTCTCCACGCCGAACCGGCCCCGTACGGCCGGCGGTCAGGGCGACGGCTCAAGACGATGATGAAACGGATGAGAGCGGGCTTCTGGCCGGTCCTGGGCGAGGGATCAACGGGGCTGCTCCCTCGCGCGGCCGGGCACCCGCGGGCCCAGGACCGATGAAACGCCTCGGGCAGGGGGTTGGTCAAACCACCACGCCGCAGCTACTGCCAGCGGGCATCTGCGGCCGCTACGAAGTGGGCGCGGGGTCCTCCGTGGCGAGCGGTCGTCCAGCAGCTGACCTGGCCCATACGCCCCTGTCCGGGCAGAAGGCGCCTTCGGCGTTGCTGGCCTCTTGCTTGCGGCATCGGCGCAGTTCGCGTTAGGCCTGGGCGCGGGTGCATTCGCGGGAGTGGTACTTGACACCGGTGGTGCGGTGTTGGCGGTATGCGACGCGGCCGCGTTGACGGACGATGAGCTTCGTCATCGCAGTGTCAGTGGAATACGGGGGCTGACCAGGCGGTAGGGGCTGATGCCCTGTGCAGAATTCTTGTGATACTGGTGACGAACCGCCCGGACATACTCGCGCAGACCGGTATGCCGCGGTCGGGAATTAGTACAGGTCAGGGCGTTGCGGGGAAGCGACTTTGAGGCTGGCTCGCGAGTTCAGGCGGCCCCAACGTGGAGGAGGTACCGCGACAGCAGTCCAGGTGCTCCACGGCTGCCCTTGTTCTCCCGCGCTCGGGCCGGGTGTCCCCGCGACAAGGGGCCCCATGTCGGTCGACGCGTCACCTCACCCTCCAGCGGACCAGGACAAGCCTGGACCTGTCCCAGCCTGCCCACAGCGGCCCCTGCGCCTGGTCTGCGCCGATGCTCTGTCATACCTGGCGCGTAGCCTGCCGGGTATGAGTCTTGCCTCGATCCGGCCCGCGGCAGAACTGCCCGGCGATCCGTCCCGACTCCACTTCTTCTACAGCCACGGACACCCGGCCCAGCCGTGGGACTACGAGGACACCTTGGAGTGCTGGCGCGTCCAGGTCACCTACGGACTGTCCACCGACGACGAGTGGGACGACGAGCTGGCCGAAGACGCAGACGGTGACGGCGCGCCCGCAGCCTCGGCACCGGAGCCGGGTAGCGAGATCGGCGAGATCATCCTGTACCGGCTGCGCACCTACACCGGGAATAACCGATGGGCAGTAGCCGACGCCCACTCCGGCGACCTGGAGACCATCGCCAGCGCCGTTCTCGCCGACAACGGCCACGACTACAACGACGCCTTCGACGAGACTATCGAGTCGTTCGGCGACCTCCTCATCTTGGACCGCGTCCGCCTCGACAAGACGTGGCGCGGCTTCGGGCTAGGCCCGTACTGCGCCGCCGAGGCCATCCGCCGCCTGTCCGGCGGATGCTGCGCCGTCGCCGCCTACCCGGGCATGTCCGAGTACCCCGACAACCGGGACGAGGCGACCGAGGCATACCGCGACGAAGCCACGAGGAAGATCACCGCCCTGTGGGAGACCATCGGGTTCCACCGTTTCCAGCACGGGGTCTGGCTGCTGGACACCGCACTCATGGAGCCTGGCGAGCGGCTCGAGGAACGCCGTGCCGACCTGGAAGCACTGTCGGCGGCCTACCAGACCCACCGCCTCGCATCCGCTGATACCTCACCAGATCCCGTGCCGGCCACCGCCGCGCAGGCGACCCCACCTGCAGCTGCTCCGCATCCTGCACCCGACCCGGCCACCCGCCAGGACACGCCTGCGCCCGCGGACGGACTGTCTGGCGCTGCCACGCTCACCGACCTACGCGTAAGCTGCACCGGCACCGGCTGGAGCAGCAACGACCGCACGATCGCCATGGCAGCAGCAGAGCGGGCCACGAGCGACACCGATCTGCGCGAACTCGCCGCCCAGATCAAGGGCGTTCACTTCGGACTGCACACGGCGTGGACCGACGCGGTCACCTTCCCGGCCCGCCGCTTCACCGCCCGTCCCTTCCTGGACGACCCCGCGGCACTGGGGCCACTGGCCGACGTCTGGGTCTATGGCTCTAACCTCACCGGCCGCGGCCGGGGGCGTTCCCACGGTGTCGGCGATGTCTGCCAGCACGCGAGGCCGCTTGGCAAGTACACCGAGCGGATGACGCTGGGCGAGCTGGTGAGCCTTGGCAGCTTCTGGGAGTGGAACGGTACGGCCTGCTCCTTCTGCGGGGGGTGGTCCGGACAGCGCCTCACCCACGCCCAGCACGCCCATTACCTCGGCGTCACAGCAGAGCATCGGCGTTGACATCCGGCTGATTCCTGCCACGGGCCCGGCCTACCTCTCCCAGGGCCCCGCGCGATGCCGGACTCGGTGCCCACGTGGCTCGGTATGCTGCCTGAACTTCGCAACGCACAGGTGAGGCAATGAGCGGCAGGACAACGATCCGGGGAGCCACCCCTTACTCGACCGGTGGCGGGGGGACCGTGCTGGAGCACCTGCACGGGGCCGTGCTGCTGTCTCACCTGCTCACCGAGACCCCGGTACCGGTCCTGGGCGACCACATCACGCCGACCGACATCCGCTTCCAGGCGAAGGCCGTCGACGACGTAGACGACATTCATGTCACCGGACTCGCCCCCAGCGGGGCGCGGCACAGCCTTTCGATCGGCGTACGCCGCCGCCCCAAGCTCACCGCCGCCGACAGCGACTCTGTCCGCCTCGTCAGCTCCTACCTGACCACGGTCGCGGCCCGCTGGCCCCTGCTCCAAAGCCGCCGTTGGAGCCTCGCACTCGCCGTCGCCTCCGCCAGCGTCCCCGCACACCAGCTCGCCGAACTGGCCCTCGCCGCGGCCGCCGCGGGCAGCAACCCGCACTTCCGCGCCCGCATGAGCGAACCCGGACGCCCCAGCCGAGCCGTCCTGGGACGCCTGGACCAGCTCGACGCCCTGGTCGCCGCAGCCCTCCAGCAGGGTGTGCCCGACGGCGGCGCCAGCCATGCGGAGGCGACGTGGCGCCTGCTTTCCCGACTGTCCCTGGTGGAACTGCGCCTGGAAGGAACGCAGAAGGAAGACCGCTCCCACGCGGTCGGCCGCCTGCAGCACCTGACACCGTCCGGGACCGCCGCCGAAGGCGACGCCCTCTTCTCCAGGCTGGTCGAAAAAGCAGGCACATACGCGCCCGCCGGCGCCACAGTGACCCGGCAGACGCTCCTCGCCGACCTCCAGGGCCTCCCCAGCCTCCGCGACGACATCACCCCCGTCCACGAGCCCGCCGACACCGTCGCGACGGCCTCGAGCAAGCCTTCTAAGGCCGGCGCCTCGCGACGCCGTCCTGCGGCACACCCCCGGCCGCCACGTGAACTATGGCTGCCGAAACAGCGCCTGCTACCCCAAGCCGAACAGCCCCAGGTCTGCGAGGGCACCGTTGTCGTCCGCCACGGCTACCAGATGTCCGCCTTCGACGCACTGACCGGCACCACCCTGTGGACCAAGCACACCGCGTACCGCGGACGCCCCGTCATTGGTGGGGGAGCGGTCTACATCGCGGACAAGGACCGGTACCCGCTCCCGCGCGACCTGCGGACCGGCAACAAGAAGTCACTGCTGCCCGGACAGATCGTCGACGGGCTCGCCGTCTACGACCGCGGCACCCTGTACGCCCCCGACACCCGCGGCCGCCTCCACGCAACCGACACCGCCTCCAGAACCCGCCTGTGGACAACATCGACCGACAACCTGGTCACCGCGCCCGTCCAGATAGCCGGCAGCACGCTCGTCGCCGTCCTCGAAGCAGCTGCGCAGCCGCCCGTCACCGGGCCCGGCCAGGTGCTAGCCCTGGACACCGACACCGGCACGCCACGCTGGCCGCGACCAGTCACCATGCCCAGCATCGAGCAGTGGACGGCCACGGAGCAGGCCATCTACCTCGTACATCACGCAGCCGCCGGATACCGCCTCACTGCACTCGACACCGGCAGCGGCATCCCACGCTGGGATCACTCTCTGTCCGACGCACTGGTCACCGCGCCCGTCGCGGCGGGCGACACGGTCTACATCACCGCCCAAGACGGCACCGTCCAGGCGATCGACGCCGCCACGGGCACTAGGAACTGGACCGTGCGTGTCGGCACGCGCGTCACGGCGCCGCCCGTCATCGCCCAGGACCGGGTTTTCGTCGCCAGCCACACCCCTGGACGCATCACCGCTCTTCACACGCGGACCGGCGAACCAGCCTGGCCGAAGGCCGGCTCCGGCAAAGGGGCATTCGTCAGCACGCCCTACCCGGTGGGCGACATGGTCTGGGCTGCCGACCGGACCGGCCAACTGCACGCTTGGAACATCGATACCGGCAAACCGCTGTCGGTACGGTACCAAGACGCGCTATGGGACGCCGATCTCCAAGGGACCCCAACGGTCACCGACGGGGTCTTGTACTTCGTCACGCGGGGCGGTGACCTTCGAGCTCTCTGCCTCACCTGACGCTGCCCGGACGTCCCAGGCCGGCAGGTAGTGTGGGATCAGAAGCGCTTGAGGTTTCCTCGCAGATGGTCATGGCCTGACGGGCCAGCAGCCGTTCGGCGATGCCGAGGACGGCCTTGAAGGCTTCGATGTCGTGATGGCCAGTGATACGGGCCGGTAGTTCGAACAGGGCCCACCCGGGTGTGGGCGGGTGACGGCGACCAGGGGGCGTCGGAGTCCCGAGCTTCGGCCAGGGGCACCGTGTGGTCGATGTCCAGGCTGCGAGCCCCGTCGACGGTGGCCTCGTCGTAGTACGAGAACCAGGTGCCGCCGGTGATGGCGCACCGGGGCCCGACCTCGGGCGCGGTGACGGCCTCGGCGGGCACGACTTCCTGCGGCAACACCTCGGGGCACTCTCCTGCGCCTCGACGGCCTCTGCGGTGCGAACGGTCAGGGGGAGGGCGTCGGCCAGGATGACGGGGCGGCTGTACGCATCAAGGTGATCTTCACGGGGATACCAACGACCCCGCAGCCAGCTCGTCACGCCCGGTGCGCCCGTCGATGCCGACGGCTGTTGGGGAGCGATGTCGTTCGTGTTTGCGCCGGGTCGGCGCCGAGATTCAGCAGACGAAGCAGGCCCGCACCCAACAGATCCAGGACGCCGCCGGGCCCAGGGCACGGCGGTACTGGCCACCCGTGGGGCGGCAGTACCCAGCGGCCGATCCCCCGGCCGGGACCGGTGCCGGCCCGATAACCCGGCGGTGCAGAGGAGTCCCCAGCCGGGCCGTCGGGAGCTACGCTCCTCTACGCGCGTCGACCATGCGAACTACCAAATAAGGAAAGGTACATGATGAGACGTCAGGTCATGCGAAGGGGCTTCCGGCCGGCAAGATTCGCCGCGGTCCGAGCCGCGTCCGGGCTCGTCACCGTGGCCGTGCTGGCCACGGGCGGCGTGGCGCTGGCTGGGGGGACGGCGGCGGCCGAGCAGGGCGCCATGATCGTTCCCGCCAGCGGCACCATCACCGGGTCGCCCAACGGCTACTGCCGCTCCGGAAACTCGCACGACGGTTTCGACATCGCCGGCCCGACCGGCGCCTCGGTGAAGGCATCCGCAGACGGGACCGTCCGGCAGTCGGACAGGGCGGCCAGCCCGGGCAACCGGGTGGTCATCGACCACGCGGGCGGCTGGGAGACCAGGTACCTGCACCTGAACTCGCGCGCTGTCTCCACCGGCCAGAAAGTCAAGAAGGGCCAGGTGATCGGCACCATCGGCAGCACCGGACATTCCACCGGGCCACACCTGCACTTCCAGGTCGAGCGCAATGACGTGGTGATACGCGACTCTTCGCTCCTGAACAACTTCCGCTGCGGATCGGCCGTGTCGCAGGGCAAGACCATCTCCTACTCGTTCCCCGGCCTGCCGGGCGGGGGCGGTGTGGTGGACGCGTACCCGAAGCTGCGTGAGGGCGACCGCGGCGATGCGGTGAAGAGCTTGCAGACACACCTGGTCACGGCCGGGCACAGTGTGGAGAAGGACGGAGTCTTCGGCGCGAAGACGCTCGCGGCGGTGAAGGCGTTCCAGAAGAAGATCGGCACGGGGGTCGACGGGGTGGTGGGCCCGAAGACGTGGGGCGCCCTGCTCACCGCACCGGCCAAGGGCACCAAGCTACGCGAGGGGTCGATCGGCACGGAGGTCGAGTACCTGCAGCGCGGCCTCAACGCCACCCTGGGCAGGTCGCTCGATGTCGACGGCAAGCTGGGCGCCGCCAGCAAGGCCGCAGTCATCGCTTACCAGAAGTCGCGCGGTCTCGCCGCGGACGGCGTGGTCGGCCCGACCACCTGGTCGGCGCTCAAATCTGGCAAATAGGTCGGCGCATCGGCCAGGGCGCCCGGCGAGCCGCCCCCGGCTGCTGTGGGCAACCGTGTCCCCCTCCAGCCGCCGGGTCGTCCCCACGGGGCCGAACCGGCGGCTGCAAGCATTTCCCGCTTTCAGGTGGTCACGGAGTTCACTCTCGACCACGCCCGGATCGAGGGTGGCACTGGCCAGCCGCGCGGGTTCGCCACCGTCAGGCTCGCCTTTGCAGACGGCTCCTGGCTGGAGCTGGGCAGCTGGGCGACCCGGAAGACGCTGATCACTTACTGCGCACGGTCAGTGTCTGACCAACGCGTCGGCTGCTCAGCGCGCTCCTCCCACGCCTCCGCATCGCTGGTCCGACCCGCGCGTCGAGGAGCAGCTGGCGGAGCAGGTGCGGGGTAGGACGACACCTACCGGGTCGCCGCAGCAGGCCCGGGGCGTGTGCCACGGCGAATGCGCCACCATCCCCCAGGCGCACCGCGACGGGATTGGGGACCAGCTCAGCACGCTCGGCCTGCTCCCTCAACGCCATCGTGCTTTGGAGGACGCGGGACAACAGTGCAGCCGTTCGTACGTGGCCCCGTGCAACTCCTCGAAGGCTCCGAGAGCCGCCCGCGCTACCCGGGTCGCGCGGGCGGCCGCCGAGAAGTAACTGTCCACGTCGCCGACCAGGCCCGGGAGGCGTCGGTCGGCTCGCCAGCGGCCGCCGGATGTACGCCGCCTGCTCGCCTCGCCGAATACGCGCGAGCAGTGCTGGTACCCGGCGAGCTTCCCCTTGTTCGTCCAGGTGACGCAGTGTGGCCTGCACGGCAGCTCCCGTTTGGCCGTTCAGACGCAACATTGGAGGGCCACCACCGCTACGGTGGCCCGCCGAGTCGGACGGCCACCGCGGCAGTCTCATCGGCTGGTAGACAGATCGGCCTCGGTCATGAAGCCAGCGTAAAAGGTTGTTCCTTATCGTCTATGCAGGTTCTGGTGATTGGCTGCTGCTGTCAGGGTTGGTGGGTGGTAGTGCTCCTGGTGGCGGGGCGGGTGGTGGTTGGGGGGTAGTGGCGAGGGCTTTGGCGTGCAGGTAGTTGTTGATGGCTTGGATTTTATTTCTGGATCGTTTATCTGGTCGAGAGTGGCTGCGAATTTTTCGTCGACGAGTGTCCCTTTCCGTTGTCGTGAATGTTCGAGGATCAGGCTGGTGAGGGGGACGGCGAGGTATGCCGCCATGACGATCACTCCGATGGCCCACCAGGGTGCACCACCCAGGGCGCCGGCGAGGACGGCGGGGAGTCCGGCCAGAAGGCCGGTGACGGAGGACGAGTTCATCGCGTGGATGCCCTTCCAGCACGTGACGGCTGGGCCGCCTCATGCCTGAACGAGCCGTGCGGGGACGGCTGGGACGAGGAGAGGCGGCACAGGTGTGCCGTGGCGTGAGGGCATGCCGAGGGCCGGCGTCGCCGTAGGGCGGGCCGGTGGTGTTTTACGGCAGGCCTGTCAGACCCCGGGAAGACCAGTTCTTTGGTCTCGTGGGGTGCTTTCGATGTTTCGTGTGGCGGATTCTGCGGAAAAGGTTCTTCCGGCTTTTTGGGCAGGCTCCAGCTATGTAGCGCAGCTAACAAAAAGGCTGCAAATGAAACCCTTAAGCCGGTTCATTAACCTTTTCCGTTCCGCCTTTCTTTGCTCGTTGGCCTCCGTGCAACCTAGTGCGGGCACGTCGGACCTTCCCATCAGTATCACTCATCGCAGCGCCGAGCAGGGGCTGTTCGGCCCGATCGGTGCCGAAGTTTCGACCGAGGCTGGTTGGACGAGCGACTGTGGGGCCGGCACAGGCTTGGAGACATGCTGACGAGGTCCGCTGGTGGTGAGGCTTTGTTGGTGAGGGTGTAGGAGCGGCCAGCCGCGTTGCTGGGTCTGGAGCCATTAGCAGGTCGGGGGCCCGGCGGGGGGCCGGAGGTGGGACGGCCTCGACCCAGGCATCGCCTGTCGGTTCAGGTGAGTCCTCATGGGCAAGTCGGTCCCCGGCGGCGGCATCTCTCTCCGCGTAAGCGGGGGAGAGGCCTGGTCACCTGGCGTGCAGGGGTGGATAGGGTGGCGTGGTCGTGATCAGAGGGGGCGCGGATGTTCGAGTCCTCGCGTGTCAGCGTCGTATGGCGCGCTGACGGCGCTGACGACGTCGTCACCATCGACCCGGAGATCCTGGCCCGCCAGGCGGTCGACTCGATGACGCTGCGCCCGCCCAAGGTGGCCTCGCCCCGGTCTGAGGGGACGTACGTGGTCGGGATGCCGATGTGGTTGTGGGTGGAGCGGGGCCAATCCCGGATGGGTCCGGTGTCGGCGTCCGCGTCGGCCGGGTCGGTGACGGTGACCGCAACGGCCCGCGTGGAGCGCCTCGTCTGGGACATGAGCGACGGCATCACGGTCACTTGCCACGGCCCCGGCCCCCGGTACGCCGCCGATCATGGCAAGGCGATGTACCCGGACTGCGGGCACCGGTACGAGCGGCCCGGCGAGCACCAGGTGACCGTGACCGTCCACTGGGACCGTGGAGTGGATGGCGACGGGCGGCGACGGCGGCACCCTCGCGGAGACCCGCACGACCGAGCTGGTGAGGAGCTGCGAGAGGCGCAGGTCCTCGACACCCCTGACCCAACACCGTCGTGCCGCTTAGGCCGCCGCCCGTGCCAATGACGAGGCACGGCACAGCGCCTGACGGCCCCTCTGGCGAGCGCCCGGATCGAGAGGGTGCGCTCCGTTAGGCCCGTACGCGGCGACTGTGCCGCTCCCACCGCCGAGCTGACGTGCGGGGGCGGGGGTGATGGAGACAAGAAAGCGACATGCATGCATTCTTCATGCGAATAATGCATGCGCAGGCTAGAGTGTACCCATGACCATGAGTACCGAGGAGACCTTGCGCCTCACTGTCGCCGCCCTCATGCAGCTCACCCGCCAGCGACAGCCCGACGTAGCCGCCGCCATCGGCCTTACACAGCCTCAGCTCAGCCGCCGTCAGTCCGGCAAATCCGCCTGGACCCTGACCGACTGTGACCGGCTCGCCGCCCACTGGGGCATGCCCACCCTCGACCTCCTGGCCGGCCCCACCCACGCCGCAGGCTGCTTGCCCGCCACCCGCCGCCCCACCGTCGACACCCAGACCGTCATGCCCCTGGCACCACCGCCCCCCGCGCCACCGGCGCCCCGCCGTGCGGCCCCCACTGCCACCCCCGCACCGGCCGAGACCGCCCCCGCGCCCGCCCCGGCCGCCGCCGCGCCCAGCTCGGCGCCACGCACCCCCCGCCGTGCTGCCCCGGCCGGGCCGCTGCCCGACCTCATCCGCGACCGCGTCGCCGCCGCCCTCACCGAGGCGAGGGGCGACGCCGACGCCGCACAGGCCGCGCTGATCAAGCGCGCCGTCCCCGACGTGATGGAACTGTTCGCCGCCTCCCGCGTCGGCGGCCGGTACGAGCACAGCGAGTTCCCTCCCACCGCCGACATCCTTCAGAAGCGCCGTCAGAAAGGGTCCGATGCGGTCTGGGAGGGCCGGCCGAAGTGGCGCTCGGCCGACCTGCACCGCGCCGCCCGCGCAGGCCACATCACCGTGGACGTGACCGCCCTGGACATGAACGCGGCGTACCTGGCGGCGTTGAAGACCTGGCTGCCGATCGGGAAGCTGACGCACTCCGCGCACTCCGAGGGCGACCACCACGACCCGAAGCGGTCCGGCGTGCACCTGGTCGACCCGGGCGAGTGGACCACCCCGGACCTGCCCTCCCCGCTGGGGTCGCGACAGGAGCCAGGTCCCCTCTGGATCACCGAACCCACCCTTAGGGCCCTGATTCGGTGCGCCGAAATGGGCCTCTGCACCCCGCCGAAGATCATGGAGTCATGGACTTCCGGAGCCTCCGAAGGGCTTCTGGAGAAGATGCGTCGCGCCCTTGTCACGGTCAGGGATGAGGCAATCGCTAATAACGACGAAGTGACCACGGAATACGTCAAGTCGATGTATTCTAAGTTCGTCTCCACCATTGGTGAGAGCGCAGCGAACCGGGAAATCCGGCGGCCGGACTGGATGCACATCATCCGCAGTCAGGCATTTGTGAACCTGTGGCTGAAAGCACACAAGGCGCATAAGGCTGGTCTCACCGTCGTGCAGATGAGTGGTACCGACGAACTGCACGTGTCCGGCAACTGGCGGGAGGTCTTTCCCGAGGGCCGCGGACTCAGTCAGGTAAAGGCGAAGAACATTTACACGCTGGGAGGGAATGAGTGAGCGGCGCAAGCGACCTGTGGACAGACTTCGGCAAGTACCACGCACAGGGCCGGAAAGGCGCACAGGCACTCGGGGAGGAGATCGAACGCATCGCCCGCGAGGGCGGCATCGCCTCACCCGTGACCAGCTCGCGCGGCCTGTGCGCACGCCTGCGCTACCTCGACAGCCCAGCCGGCCACCGCGCCCTCGCCGAGCAGGGCGTCTCCGACCGCCTGCGCCGTGCCTGGGCTACCGGACGCGCTCCCAGCCGGGCCAAGCTGGCGGCGGTCGACGCCGCGTACTGGGAGCGGCGTCGGGCGAACCTGATCCGGTCGGGAGCACTCAAGCGGCTCCTCGACAACGAGGGCCGGGGCCGGCGTATCGAAATCCACCCGGTCGACCAGTCAGCGGTGCCGGAAAAGCGGAAGCGCGTCATCTCTCAGAGGACGGTCACCGCCCGCTACATCTGGGATGATGCGGTTAACGCATGGGCATCAGGAGACCTGGCTACTCTTGATGAGATCTGGGATGACGTGATCTCAGACCTCGACTCCGAATATGCGGCTTACGCATACGTCGGGTCCATCGGCATCAACGCATAGCGCGACGAAATGGGAGTGGACCGGCATTTCTGCCGGGCCACTCCCATTTCGTGACGGCGATGCACTTCAGGAGTGGAGAAATTCGAGGAATGAACCCAACTGAACAGCAGAATTGCTCTCCTCGCGGGGCTGAGGGAAGACGTGGACCGCTGGTTCGCCTGTCTTTCTGCGCAGCGGTGGGGAGTCTGCTAACAGCTGCGTTTATGGGGTGGATGTGGGGAACCATAGCCTCATACCCGGTCATCGTTCTGGCGGATATTCCGAAGGAGGCCGCAAATGTAACGCGCTTGCTGATCGAGAAGCAGATAGAGGGCTTCAAGCCCTAACTCTCATACCTGTGGTGTAGACCAATCTGGCGGGCCTCTGAGGCTGTTGTACTGACGAAGCATCAGTCACCGCCTTCTTGTCACCGGGGTCCGGATGGATGCATACTGTAAGGAACCCCCAGGCACCGGGAGGGCCCGGGGTGGCCGGCCTAAAGCTCATCGAGCACCAAGACCATCACACCACCCCTCAGAAACCCCCTACGACCAGCGATTTCACCAGAAACCGCACCTCCCCACCTCGTAGCCAGCCCAGGGACGGCCGGAGGCCGGCCCCGGGCCGAAGGCCCGGAGTGGTCACCGAAGGTGACCACTCGCCGAGGGCCGTAGGCCCGGTCCGCCGAAGGCGGACGGCATCGGTTGGCGTTCCGTAGGAACGCGCGTCGTGTCTCCGGAGGAG
>NZ_BAABEP010000044.1:0-56567 GCF_039540215.1 Streptomyces tremellae | reverse complement strand
CCCCCACACGCCGGAGCGGTGGGGGCCTTTCGCGGCGACTGCCGCGCGTGCCGCTGCCCGCGGGCCGCCCCCGCGAGTGGTACGAGACGCACAACCGCAGGCTCAAGGCCATGCACCTGGCGATAGCCCTCCTCGACACCGGCGTGTACCACCCCACCCACGCCGACGACGCACGCATCCGCTCCATCGCGGCCCGCATCGGCATTCACCCCCCGTCCGACACCACCTGCCACCTGGTCCGTACCCTGCTCCGCTGACCCGGCCGGTTCCGCCGCCCGGCGCGCCCCCGCACCCGGCACAGCGGCCGGCGGACGGCGGAACACGGCATGCGGGCCCGCCGCGCCCGCCGGGTCAGGCGCCGGGCGCCCGCCCCTCCCACAGCTCCTCTCCCTCGTGCACCACGTCCGTCCTGACCAGCCCGACCGCGCGGGCCACCGCCGCCGATGCGGCGTGGTCCGCGCGGATGTGCGCGACGAACGTGCCGACGCCCCTGTCGGCCAGCCACCGCGCGAGCCCCCGGGCCGCCTCCTTCGCGACGCCACGCCCCTGGAACGGGGTGCCCACGACCCACGCGAGCTCGGCCACAGGACCGGGCGCGGACCCCGCCGCCCCCGTCCGGCCCGGAGCCGGCGCCGTCACCGTGGCCTGCACGGTGCCGGCCAGGGCCCGCGCGCCGGCCGGCTCCCGTATCTCCACGACCCAGTTGCACCAGGACACCGCCGGGTCCCCCGGGCCCGCCGACATCCGCGCGTACCGCGCCCGCAGCTCCGCGACCGGGGCGGGGGCGCCGCCGATGAACTCGTGCAGCGCGGCATCGCCCAGCACCCGCGCCATCTCCGTGGCGTGCGCCACGCGCAGCGGCAGCAGCGCGAGCCCGGGCGTGCGTATCGGCTCGGCGACGAGCGGCCACGCGCCCCCGGCCGCGGACACGGCGCTCTGCCCCCTCGCCGGGGCCGCGTGCGGCACGGACACCGCGTAGGACTCTTCCATGCCGTCATCGTGCCAGCCCCTGCCGACAGTCCGCCCAGCCTGTGGACAACGCCTGCCCACGCCTGTGGAAAACTCCGCGCGGCCCCGCTGAGGCATACTCTCCGCATGGCACGACCTGGTACGGACGGGGTGGGCGTGGCGATCCGCCGGGCCGTCGCGCGGGACGCGAAGCGGCTGACCGCCCTCGTCGGCTCCTCACGCGCGTACGAGGGGCGGTACGCCTCCGCGGTCGAGGGCTACCGCGTCGGCCCCGACTACATCGAGGCACACCAGGTCCACGTGGCGACCGAGGCGGCCCGGCCCCCCGGCGGCGGCCGGATACTCGGCTTCTACGCCCTGCTGCTCACGCCGCCGGAGCCGGAGCTCGACCTCATGTTCGTCGCGGACCGCGCGCAGGGCCGCGGCATCGGCCGCCTCCTCGCCCGCCACATGCTGCGGACGGCCCGAGCCGCCGGGGCCGAGCGGGTCCGCGTCGTCTCCCACCCCCCGGCCGAGGGCTTCTACACCGCCATGGGCGCCACCCGCACCGGCACCGACCTCGCCCACCCCCCGGCCGTCCCGTGGGACCGCCCCGAACTCACCCTCCCGACCACGCCCTGACCACCCGGCCACCCCCGCCCGGCACACCGGGGTGCGCCACCGCAGGGTCCCCGTACAGACTGCGCGGCATGGACACGTACACGTACGGGCCCGCCGCCGTGCCGCCCGCCGGGACACCGGCGGAGCGCGCGATCCGGCACGTGGCGGAGCGCTCCGCCGGCGGGCCGGCCGATCCCACCTGGCGGGTCACCCTCAACTTCCACCCCGACCGCCGGGGCCGCGACGGCGTGCCGGTGATCGAGGCCCTGGCCAGGGACGGCCGCTATGTCTCGCAGTTCGTCACCGGTACGAGCAACGGCGGCCTGACCGCCCGTCCGGGCGGCGACCGCCACCGCTGGGAGAGCCGCATCTTCGGCGGCGCGTACGACGGCGCCCCGCCGCACGACCGGCCCGTCCACGGTGCGCTCGACCACCGAGGAGCGGTCGCCGGGGCCGCGCCGCGCTTCGGGTCCTCGTATCTCAGGCTCGCCGCGCACACCCTGGCCCGCACCACCTTCTGCTGTCCGGACAGCTCGGCGTGGCCCGAGGACTTCGGCGTCGCGGAGCACTGTGCCCCCCTGGTCGCGAAGGCGCTCGCGGACCGGCTCGACCCGCTGGACGACCATGTCGAGGCGCATGTGCACGGTCCGGTCCTGCTCGCGGAGGACGTGGCGGCGCTGGTGCTCGACGCGTCCTACCGCGGCACTCCCGTGGAGACGGCGGCCCGTGACCTGCCCTGCCCGCTGCTCTGGCACCCGGGCCACCGGCTGCCCGTCGAGGTGCTGCGTGCCCACCCGGACTTCCGCGGCCAGGAGTACGTGGACCTCGGAGTCCGGATCGCGCGGGACGGCGTACTCGACGCGCGCGCCGTGGGGGAGGCGGCGCGCTCCGGCAGGTACGACCCGCAGGCGGTCAAGAAGGTCTGGCACTACGTCGCCCGCTTCGGGGCCCCGCCGCCCCCGGCGTGACCGGGCCCGCCCCGGCGCGGGCGCGGGCCCGCCGTCAGCTGCCGCCGGGGGAGGCCGTGGCGCCCTGCTGGATCTTGCCCGTGACGTCCGCGGTCTGGTCCGCGGGCGGCGCGGTGACGTCCGCCGTGGCACCGAAGTCGCTGAACCGGAGCTTCGAGTCGAGGGCCAGGCGGCCGGCACCGGACGGCGCCGACGTCGAAGGGGACGCGGAGGCGGGCGTCTTCACACTGGCCTTGACCTCCTCCTGCCGGATCCGGCCCCGGCCGTCGAGCCACAGGTCGACGGGGAGGGTGTTCCCGAGCTGCTGCCGCAGCTGCCGCGCCCGGGAGGAGTCGCCGGGCGCCAGCCTGCCCACGTCGACCGCGACCCGGTAGTGGGTGGTCCGCGTGCCGCCCACGCTCTCCGTGCCGACCTTGGTGACGTCCTTGCCGCTCAGGTTCTTCACGTAGGAGAACGGGGCCGCCGGGTCCGTCAGCTGCGCCGAGCTCGCGGACCCTCCGCCGAAGGAACTCGACACCTCGCCCATGTCGATCTTCAGCCAGCTCTTGCCGCCGGGCAGCAGCCGCTTCGACGTCGACGACGGCAGCTTCTCGTACAGCATGCCGTCGAGGGTGCGCTCCTCGATCTGCTGGCTGCCGAGGTGCATGACGACATCGCTTGCGCCGCGCGCCAGGTCGATCACGCCGGAGCCGCGCAGGGCCAGTGAGCCATTCCCGCTCACACCGCCGACCGTCGTGCTCATCGTGAGCCTGGCGCTCTTGGCGTCCACGGTCTTCCGGTACGCGGCCCGCACGGCCGCCGAGCCCTGGCCGCCCGCGTCGGTGCCCCCGCCCCCGCCGGCCGAACCGGACGCGGACCCGGAGGGACCGGGCGAGGACGCCGCGGCAGCGCCGCTCGCGTCCCCACCCGGGCCGCACCCCGCCAGCACACCCACCGCCGCCACACCACTGATCGCCAGCGCCGCCGCACGTCGGCCCTTGCTGTTGTGAACCATGCCATCTCCCGTCCCACGCTTGCCTGTTGGCCGAAACCGGCCAGGTCCCGCTCCGGGACCCCGACAGGGCCCGGCTACCCGCGCGCGCGACCCGCATACGCCGTGAGGCTGCCCGGCACGGACCGCAGGGCCGCATACCAGACGGCCGCCATCTTCCCGTACCCCTCCCGCGTCGGATGGGTGCCGTCGGCGAGGTCGGCCGTCGTCAACGCCTCGTACATCCGCACCAGATGGACGCGCGGGCCCTTGGCCGCCACCACCCGCGGCACCTCGGCGTTGTACGCCACGACCCGGGTCTGCCGCGCACGGTCGGCCTCGGGCGGGACGGTCGCCACGAAGAGGTCGCACCGCGGCGCCACCCCCGTGATGCGGTCGATCAGCCCGGACAGCCGGTCCGGCGCGCCCGCGACGTCCAGGTTCTGGTTCACATCGTTGGTGCCGATCAGCAGCAGGACCGTCCGCGGCTCGCTCTGCCGCAGCCACGTGCCGACGTGCGCGTCCAACTGGTCGATGCGCCACCCCGAGTGGCCCTCGTGGTCGTGGTCGCCCAGCTCCGCGGGCCCGTTGGACTGCGACCCGACGAAGTCGACGGTGCGCCCGCCGGCCGTGAGCAGTCGCCACAACTCGACCCGGTAGCCGCCCGGGTAGGGCGTGAAGCCGTCCGTCAGGGAGTCGCCGAGCGGCATGACACGCACACCCCCGCCGGACTCGCCGCCCACCGCGGCACCCGCCACGGCACGGCCCGACACCACCTCGGCCGCGGCGACCACACCGCCGAGCACGGCCGCGCGTCTGGAAAGCACTGCATCCATCGAACACATCCTCGGGTGCGGGGGAGCGAAGCCCCCGGGCGGCCGGCGCCGACGACGAGCCGGCCGCCCGGGGGAAGGACCTGTCTGCCACGGCGTCTTCCCGCGTCACGCACCACCGGGTGCGCGGCGTGCGGTCCACCGACTCGCCCTGCGTCCTTACCCGGGCGGTCACGGTTCCGCCCCGGCCGACCGGAGGAATTCCCCCGCACGGGGCCGGGGCGGCGGGTCAGCCCTCCGCCGGGGCCCGCTCGCCCGAGCCGCGCGGGATCAGGCGGGTCCGCAGGCGTACGACCTGGTCCGCGCTCGTGTCGCCCGCTATGCGCCGGAAGAGGATCTCGGCAGCCGTACGGCCCATCCCCACCGGGTCCTGGGCGACCACGGTGACGGCCGGGTGCAGGAGTTCGGCGAGCGGGAAGTCGTCGAAGGCCACCAGAGCGGGCGGGGGCCCCGCGTCCCGCAGCGCCCGCAGAACGGCGTAGGTGCACAGTGCGTTGCCGGTGAACAGCGCCGTCGCCGGTTCCGGCGCCGAGAGCATCGACTCCACCGTGGCGCGTACCGCCCCGCTCTCCGGTACCTGACGGGAGATCAGCCGGTCGTCCTCGGGCACGCCCGCGTCGCGCAGCGCGGCGCGGTAGCCCTCCACGCGCTCGTCCTGGGTGTAGAGGTGCGGCGCGTCGCCGACGAAGCCGATCCTGCGGTGCCCCTGCTCCAGGAGGTGGCGCACGCCGCGCCGCGCACCCTCCACGTTGTCCACGAGCACGGTGTCGGCCTCGGCGCCGACGGCGGGCCGGTCCGCGAACACCACCGGTGTACCCGCGGCGATGTCGGCGCCCAGATACGCCTGGCTCCCGGCGACCGGCGTGACGATCAAGCCGTCCACCTGGCGGGCGAGGAGCGCCTGCACGCTGGTGCGCTCGCGCTCCCTGTCGTGCAGCGAGGAGGCGACGAGCAGCATGCACTCGTGCCGGATGGCGACCTCCTCGACGGCGCGGGTGAGGGCGGACTGGAAGGGCTCGGAGACGTCGTCGCAGACCAGGCCGATGGTCGCGGCGCGCCCCTGGCGCAGGGTGCGCGCGCTGCTGTTGGGCCGGTAGCCGAGCTCGGCGATGACCCTGCGCACCCGCTCGGTGGTGGCCGCGCCGACGCCCGCCTCGCCGTTGACCACCCGGGAGACCGTCTTGGCCGCGACGCCCGCGGCCTCGGCGACGTCGCGGAGCGTCGGCCGCCTGCGCGGGGTGGCCGCGCCCTCCTGACCGGGCCGCGCGGGGGGCGGCGATTGCGCCACGGCTCTGTTTCCTCCTCGTGCTGCTGCCGCCGGGGCCGTGGCTCCGGCGCGATCGCCGGCGTCGCCCGCCGGACGCCCGTCAGCCTAGCAAGACGGCTCTGACAACGATGGACAAGAACCGGTCCGCTACACCCTGAGGGGACTCTCTCCGCCAGCCACCCGGGCTGTGCCCGTCCAACGACAAAAAGCCATCACCCCGTACGTAATGCCGTCCTTCGTGTTTCCGGTGGATGACGAACGGGGGATTGACAGCGCCCCATCGCCGGAGGAAGGTAACGTCAACGTTGACGTAGCGGTCTCGGGGCCGCGTGCGTCGTGAGAGCACGGCACCAGGCTGAGGCCGACCCCACGGGTCGTACCGGGAGCCGGCTGCCGCGGGCGCGGAGGACGGCCGCGCCCCACTCAGAGAGGACCGCCAACCGTGCGACGTCGTGCGTTCATCGGAGGGCTGGGAGCTGCAGCCGCGGGCGCCGCGCTCGGCGCCTGCTCCGGCCCGGACTCCGCGAGCCGCGGGGGCGATGCCGACTTCTTCATCGACGCCCCCACCTGGGGCACCGGGCTGCGCAGGGCGGGCGAACGGCTGCGCGCGGTCACCGGCACCGGTCTCGCGCCGCAGTCCATCCCCACCACCTCCTCCTACGAGCAGGTCATCAAGTCCCAGCTCCAGACCCGCAACCCGCCCGACCTGATCAAGTGGGGGAGCGGCTACCGCATGCAGGACCTGGCGAGGACCGGCACCCTCGCCCCGCTCGACGCCCAGTGGGCCAGGGCGGAGAAGCGCGGCTGGCTCGACCCCGCGCTGCGCTCCCGCTTCACCTACCGGGGCCGCGTCTACGGCCTGCCGCTGCAGAACGGCTACTACGTGATGCTCTACAACAAGAAGCTGTTCGCCCGCCTCGGCCTGTCGGAACCCACCACCTGGGACGCCTTCACCCACGTCCTCGAAACACTCAAACGGCACGGCACCACGCCGATCGGCACCACCCAGGTCAACGCCTGGCCGGCCGCCATCTGGTTCGGCGAGCTGGCCAGCAAGACCGACCCCGACTGGTACCGCCGGGTCACAATGGGCCGGGCCTCGTACACCGACGCGGCCCCCCGCAGGATGATGCGGATGTGGCAGTCCATGATCCGCGCGGGCTACCACACGAGCCCCGACCGCAGCTTCGACGACTTCCCCGCCCTGCTCAAGGAGGGCGGCATCGCGATGTACGCGGCAGCGGTCTCCTGGACCACCCAGTCCCTTGAGGCCGCGGGCATGAGACCCACCACCGACTTCGGGGCGTTCCTGCTGCCCACCGTCTCAGCCGGGACCGAGCGGACCGTCATCTCCGAGGCCGCGGGCATCACCGCGGCGGCCCGCGCTTCCGGGCGGCGGCAGAGCCTGGAACTGCTCGACCACTGGCTCGACCCCGACGTCCAGCGGCCCTGGTCGTCCTTCCTGTGGGGCAGCTCGGCCAACCCGACGCTGCCGTGGCAGGAGCCGGCGAGCCGGCGCATCCAGCGCGAGGTCGCGGGCGGCCGGCTCCGGGTGCTCAACCGCTACTGGGAGGCGTCCCCGCCCGCGCTCGTCGAGGGCAACGTCCAGGACCTCGGCGGCTTCATGGCCGATCCCTCCGACCCGGACGGTGTCCTGGAAAGCATGCAGAGCCGCGCCCGCACCGAGTGGGAGTACTGGAAGAAGGAGACGTCGTGAGCACCGGCACCCCCGCGCACCAGGCGCCGCCCACGGCCGCGCACCGGCCGCCGCGCCGCCGCGACCGCGCCCTGCCGGCCCGCACCGGCTTCCTGCTCCCCGCCGTCGTCCTCGTCACGGTCCTCAGCACCGTGCCGTTCGTCCTCACCCTCTGGCGCAGCTTCCACGACGACCGGTTCGTCCACCCCGGCTGGGCTGGCGTCGACACCTACATCCAGATGCTGTCGGACCCCGTCGTCCTGCGCTCGCTCCTCAACACACTGTTCTGGCTCGTCGGCACCGTCGTACTGCCCGTGGGCCTCGGCCTCCTCGTCGCCGTGATGACCGAGCGGCTCTCCTGGGGCCGCTGGGCACGCACCGCGGTCGTCCTGCCGTACGCCCTGTCCGGCTCCGCCGTCGCCGTGGTGTGGAACTTCCTGCTCCAGGACAACGGCGCGCTCAACAGCGCCCTGCACGCCCTCGGCCTCGGGGCGTTCGCCCACGGATGGCTGCTGACCTGGCCGGGCAACACCGTCGTGCTGATCGTCGCCAACGCCTGGCAGGCCACAGGCGTCGCCGTCATCCTCTACCTCGTCGGACTCCAGGGCATCCCGCCGGAGACCGTCGAGGCCGCGGCGCTCGACGGCGCGATCGGCTGGACGCGGTTCCGGCACATCGTCCTGCCCCAACTGCGCGGCACCACAGTCGTCGTGGTCGGCATCAGCCTCGCCGGCGGACTCAAGGCGTTCGACCTGATCTGGGTGCTCACCGGGGGCGGGCCGGGCCGCAGCACCGAGACGCTCGCCGTGAGCATGTACTGGGAGAGCTTCGTCCTCCAGCGGCCCGGCTCGGGCGCGGCCCTTGCCGTCGTCCTCACCCTCGTCGTGGTGGCCACCTCGGTCGCCTACCTGCGACGCCAGCTCCGCTCCGCATAGGACCCATGATGACCAGGTACATCCGTCCCGTCACCGTCGTCGTCCTGTCCCTGCTGTGGCTGGTGCCGACCTACCTGCTGGTGGTCAACGGCATCGTGTCGAGCAAGGACTACTCGGGCACCGTCCACTGGCTCCCCACCAGTTTCGGCTTCTTCGACAACGTCCGCCAGGCGTGGCAGGCCGCCGATCTGGGGCCCGCGATGCTCAACAGCGCCCTGTACGCGACCGTCAGCGGCGCGCTCGCCGTGTTCGTCGCCGCCATGGCGGCCTTCGCCGCGACCGTACTGCCCGGCCGCGGCAAGGTGCTGTGGTTCTGGGCCGTCTACGTCGGTTCGCTCTTTCCCGTGCAGGCGTTCCTGCGGCCGCTGTTCAACGGCTTCGCGTCGACCGGCCTCTACGACACCCGCCTCGGCCTCTTCGTCATCTACGCGGCCACCTGCGTGCCGTTCTCGTTCTTCATCCTGCGCAACACGATGCGCTCGCTGCCACCCGAGGTCGCCGAGGCCGCCCGGATGGACGGGGCGTCCTGGACGCGGATGTTCTTCTCCATCCACCTGCCGCTCGTCGTGCCCTCGCTCGTCGCCGCCTTCATCTTCCAGTTCGTGTGGGTGTGGAACGAGCTGCTTTTCGGCATCACGCTGAGCTTCAGCGGCGGCGTGCGGCCGGTGATGGCCGCGCTCGCCGGGCTCCAGGGCAGCTACTCCACCGTCGGCCCGCCGGTGGTGCTTGCCGGGGCGCTGCTGGTCTCCGTGCCCACCGTCGCCGTCTTCCTCGCCTTCCAGCGCATGTTCGTCAGCAGCCTCAAGACCAACGTCTGAGATCTGAGCAGTCCGGCCCGTCAGGTCCGGCCCGTCCGGCCCCCACCGGGGCACCGCACCGCCGAAGAAAGCACCGCACACCGTGACCGAAGCACCCGCCCCCTTCCACCGCCCGGCCGACGGCTGGTTCGGCGACGTCATGCCGATCCTCGTCGACGGCGTCTACCACGTCTTCTACTGCCACCTCGACCGCGACGACACCGGGGCCCCCGGTGTGTGCAAGCCCCTGACCTGGGCGCACCTGACCACTCGCGACTTCGTGCACTTCGAGGAGCACCCACGGGCCCTCGACCACGGCGGCCCCGACGACGTCGACCTGCTGGCCGGCGCGGGCTCGGTCACAGGGCCCGTCGACGGCACGTACTACGCCTACTACGTCGGCATCAACCCCCGCAGGACGGAGCGGGGCGAGCCCGAACAGGTCGTGCTCCGCGCCACCAGCCAGGACCTGGCGAACTGGACAAAGGACGAGGACTTCGTCTTCGAGGCCGATCCGCGCTGGTACGAACGCGACGCCTGGCGCGACCCGTTCCTCTACCGGCACGGCGACCGCTGGCGGATGCTGCTGTGCGCGCGGAGCACCGAGGGCCCCGCGGAGCGACGCGGCGCCATCGGCCTCGCCGAGTCCGACGACCTGCTCACCTGGCGTGCGCTGCCGCCGCTGTACACGCCCGGCACCACCTACGCCCCCGAGTGCCCCGAGATCTTCACCCTCGCGGGGCGCGAGTACCTCGTCTACTCCACGTACAGCGACCGCTTCGCCACCCGCTACCGCTACCGCGAGCCGGGACAGGAGGCATGGCGGCGCCCGGACTGGGACGCGCTGGACACCAACGATGTGTACGCGATGAACACCGTCGCCGACGAGACCGGTGAACGGCGCCACCTCATCGGCTGGCTCGCCACCCGCGCGGGCGACACCGACGCGGGGCACCGCCAGTGGGGTGGCGACCTCGTCGCCCACGAGCTGGTCCCGCGGCCGGACGGCACCCTCGGCGTCGCACCCCCCGAGGCGAGCCTCGCCCGCTTCTCCCGGTCGGCGGCGCGCGCCGAACCCCGTGCGGGCTCCTGGACCGTCACCGGCGACGCCGCCGCGTACGAAGGCGACGGCTTCGGCTGGTGCTCGCTGGGTGCCTGCGGCCACACCGCGCTGCTGGAGGCCGACGTCCATCTCGACGCCGACTGCGAGGAGTTCGGCATCGCGCTGCGCGCACGCGACGACTTCTCCGCCGCCTACCTGCTGCGCTTCGAGCCCCGGCACGGCCGGGTGGTGTTCGACCGCAGGCCCCACACGTTCGACGGCCCCTTCGACCACGACAAGGACCGCTCGTACGTCTCCGCGCCCGACCACGAGATCGAGCGCCCGCTGCCGCGCACCGACGGCACCGTCCGCGTACGGATCACACTGGAAGGCTCCGTCGTGTCCGTCTACGTCGACGACATCGCCCTCACCACCCGCGGATACGACCTCACCGGCGGCGAGTTCGGGCTCTACGCGGCGCAGGGCACCGCGCGCTTCTCCTCCCTCGCGGTGGGCGCGCTGTGACCCGCCGCCCCGCGCCGACGCGCCAGATCCACCTCGACTTCCACACCAGCGAGCACCTGCCCGACGTGGCGGGCCGGTTCGACGCCGAGGTCTTCGCCGACACCCTCGCACGGGCCCATGTGGACTCGGTGATCTGCTTCGCCCGCTGCCACCACGGCTGGGTCTACTACCGCTCGGCCGACCTCGCCGACCGCGTCCACCCCCAGCTCCGCGCAGACCTGCTGGAGGAGCAGATACGCGCCTGCCGGGACGTCGGCATCCGCGTCCCCGTCTACACCACCGTGCAGTGGGACGACCTCACCTGCACGGCACACCCCGAGTGGCGGATCCAGCACGCGGACGGGAGCCTTGAGGGCACACCGCCCTTCGAGGCGGGCTTCTACCGCAAGCTCTGCCTCAACTCGCCCTTCAGGCAGTTCATGAAGGACCACGTCAGGGAGATCCTCACCACGGTCGGCGGCGACGGCCTCTACCTGGACTTCATCCGCCCCGACGTGTGCGTCTGCATGCACTGCCGCCGCCTCATGGAGGAGAACGGACTCGACCCCGAACGCCCCGCAGACCGCGAGGAGTTCGGCGTCTCCACCGTCAACGCCTTCGAGGCGGAGATGTCGGCGTACGCGCGCTCCCTCGTCCCCGGCTGCCCCGTCACGTACAACGGCGGGCACATCGGCATGCGGCACCGCGAAATCGCCGGCGCGTACACGCACTTCGAACTGGAGACGCTGCCGAGCGGGGGCTGGGGCTACCAGTACTTCCCGGTCACCGCGCGCTACGCCCGCACCCTCGGCCCCGCCGTCGTGGGCACCACCGGCAAGTTCCACAGCACGTGGGGCGACTTCCACTCCCTCAAGAACAAGGCGGCCCTGGAGTACGAGTGCTACCGGATGCTCGCCATGGCGGCGGGCTGCTCGATCGGCGACCAGCTGCACCCGAGCGGCGTCCTCGACCCGGACGCCTACCGGCTGATCGGCGACGTCTACGCGGAGGTCGAGCGCAAGGAGCCATGGTGCCGCGGCGCGGTCCCGGTCACGGAGATCGCCGTGCTGCACCCGGAAGAGGTGCTCGGCGGCGGGGTGATGCAGCTGCCGCCGGCCGTCCAGGGCGTGACGCGCATGCTGGAGGAGGGGGGCCACCAGTTCGATCTCGTCGACTCCCACGCGGACTTCGGCCGCTACCGGATGCTGGTGCTCCCCGACCACATCCGCACAGGGCCGCGCGTCGCGGAGAAGATCGAGCGGTTCCTGGCCGCGGGCGGCGCGCTCGTCGCCACCTTCGAGTCCGGGATGACACCGGACGGCTCCGCCTTCGCCCTGCCCAGCCTCGGGGTCACCGCACGCGGGCCGGGGGAGACGGACGCCGAGGGCCGTCCGGTGCGCGGCCGGGCCTTCCCGCGCAACGACCACACCGACTACGTGCGTCCGGGCGAGGTGCTCGCGGGCCGGGTGCCGCGCACCGAACACACCACGTACGCCAGGGGCGTCGACATCTCGGCCGACGACGGCACCGACGTACTCGCCGACACCGTCGCCCCCTACTTCGACCGCCACTGGCGCCACTACACCTCGCACCTCCAGGCCCCCTCGTCCGGCCGGGTGCGCGGCCCCGCGGCCACCCGCAGGGGCAACGCCGTCTACTTCGCGCACCCCCTGTTCACCCAGTACGAGCGCAACGCCCCGCTGTGGATGAAGCACCTCTTCCTCGACGCGGTCGACCTCCTGCTCCCCGAGCCGCTGCTGCGCCACGACGGCCCGTCCACCCTGCGGGCCACGGTGAACGCGCAGCCCGAAGAGGGCCGACAGGTCGTCCACCTGCTGCACTATGTCCCCGAGCGCCGGGGCAGCGCCTTCGACACCGTCGAGGACGTCATCCCGCTGCACGGCCTCACCGTGTCGCTGCGCACCCGGGGTGCCGTGCGGGCCGTCATCTCCGTACCCGACGGCACGCCCCTGCCGTACGCCACCGCGGACGGCCGCACCCGCATCTTTGTCGACCGCATCGACGGGCACCGCATGATCTGCGTGGAGACCTCGTGACCGGCTCGCCACCGCGCCCCCAGCGCGCGCCCGCCGTCCTCGGGATCGGCGAGGTGCTCTGGGACCTGCTGCCCTCGGGCCGCAGGCTCGGCGGCGCTCCCTTCAACGTCACCGCGCAACTGGCCCGTATGGGCTTCACCGCCGGGTACCTGACCGCGGTCGGCGACGACGAACCCGGCCTTGCCGCGTGCGAGCGCATGCGCGAACTGGGCGTCGGCACCGCCCTGGTGCGCACGGTCGCCCTCCCCACGGGCCGTGCGGAGGTGACGCTCGACGCGGCGGGCGAACCGCGGTTCGACGTCCTCAGTCCCGCGGCCCACGACCGGCTCGCGGCCGGCGACGTGGCCGCGGCCGTCCTGGCCGCGGGCGCGGCGGATGTCCTCGTCTACGGCACCCTCGCGAGCCAGGAGCCGGCCACCTGCGAGCTCGTCGGCCGCCTGGCCGCCGCGGCGCCGCAGCACGCCCTGCGCGTCTACGACGTGAACCTGCGCGAGGGCCGCTGGGCCCCGGGCCTTGTGCACCGGCTCGCCGCCCATGCCAACGTGCTGAAACTGAGCGAGAGCGAGCTCATCGCGCTCCTCGGGCTGCCCGACGGGCGGGAGCGGCCCCTGGACGACGCCGCGGTCGAGTCCGGCCTGCGGACGCTCGCCGACCGCTACGGGCTCAGGGCCGCCGCCTGCTCGATGGGCGGCCGCGGCGGCGCGCTCCTCCTCGACGGTGCCTTCGCGCGCGCGGCGTCCGCCCCCGTCGCCGTCGCCGACACGGTGGGGGCGGGCGACGCCTTCACCGCCGCTCTCGCCGAGGGGCTGCACCGCACGCTGCCCGCCGCCCGCGCCCTCCGCCGGGCCAACGCCCTCGGCGGCCTCACGGCCTCGCGGACGGGCGCGCTCCCCGACTGGACCAGGGCGGAGTGGGAGGCCCTTACGGACAGCACCTGACACCGGGCGCCCGGGACCATAGCGGCGGGGCGGCGGTGGCACCTGGGCGCACGTGCGCAGACGTCATACATCGGTGCCACGAGTTCGCGGACCACCGGATCCCCGACGCCCCCGCGAACGCGTGCGTCGGCGCGGACCGGGTCACGCCGCCCACGTGTCCTCGGCACGACCAGCCTGCGGTCCGGGGCACCGGCCCCGGACCGCCGACCGGACATGTGACGGTCCGGGTCACCCGCTGCACGTCTCCAGCGGCATGGCCGGAGCGCCGTCCCCAGGATCCACGGCGTACACCGGACGCTCCTGGACGCCGAGTACGCGCATCAAGTGCGCCGTCGGAGCCCGATACCGCCCGCCGGCCCGCAACACGGGGCAAGGGAAGGCGCCTTCCCGGACCAGCCGGTAGGCGGTCCCCGGGGTGGATGCCGAACCCGCGAGCAGCGGCGAGCGGGCTTGGTGTGTCAGGCGCCGGGACGTTCGGGGATTCTGCCGGCTGTTGCCGCCCCGGCCGGCCGGTACGGCCCGGAAGATCTGCCAGCGTCTTCGTGCCGAGCGTGCGGACGTGGAGTCGGAGATGATGCTGGCGCTCCTCGAAGAGATCCCGAGCGTCGACCTCCCCGGAGAGCTCGCCGCCCCGTCGCTGATCAGGGCCGCCCGCAGCGCCGGTTGGCGGTACGCGCGGGCCCGACGACGCGAAAGGCCGGCCGACTGGCTGGAGAATGTGGCCGACAGCGCCGGGGACGGCTTCGAGGACACCGTCGCAGAGGAGGCGGAACATTGGCTCGGCGTGGTCGTACCCCGCCCCGCAGGGCCGGACGGCCTGCGAGCGGTGCCGCGGGTCTTCGCCCCCGCCGGGCAGGTGGAGGCCGTGGTGCTCACCGGGCTTGCGGGTGACTACGGCCTGCGTGAGGTGGTAGGACGCGCCAGGCGGCAGGTGTCTTCCGACTCTGTGCGCCACCACGGGCTCGTCGAACGGCTCGATTCCAGCGGGCGGCCCCGCTCGGTGTCCACGCTGCCCGGTCCTCATCGGCCCCGGAAGGGTTCGGACTGCGCCGATGCGGGTGCAGGGGGGCGGCAAGACGACCGGGGCGAACTGACGGCAGACATCTTCGTGGCAACTACCAGGCGGCGTAGGCGTCGTTGAACGACTGGCGCGGCAGGGGGTGATGAGTGACGGAGAGCGCTAGTGCTGTGACCGCATAGGTTCGCCGGGATGGATGCCTTACAGGTGGTTGACGTAGAAGGTGGTGAGCCTTTCGACGGCGGCGTCGACGTATTCGGGCTCGTCGTACATCTCGTAGTGGCCGGCGCCGTCGATCATCATGAGGTTGACCGGGTTGGGGGCCAGTTTCCACAGCTGCATGCCGGTGTCGTAGGAGCCGGTGTTGCCGATGCGTCCGGCGAGGATGACCTGCAGTGGCTGGGTCATGAGCTGGTCGATGAGGTGGAACGCGTCGTAGCCCAGCAGGAGGGATTCGCTGCGCGAGAGGCGGCGGTTGGTGGAGTGCTTGTTGCCGCCGCGCTCGGTGCGGTAGTAGGTGATGGCCTGGGTGGTGTCGATGTCGGTCAGGCCCGCTGTCGTGGCATCCTCCAGGGTGTCGGGCAGCCAGTTCACCCGGGTCATCTCGCCGGACCGGGTTTCTTCGATGCGCGCGTCGGCGAGGGCGTCGAGTGCGGCGGCCGGGCCGTCGGGCTGGAAGCTGCGGAACGAGGTGCCCA
The DNA here is from genome assembly GCF_039540215.1 of Streptomyces tremellae. Taxonomy (NCBI): domain Bacteria; kingdom Bacillati; phylum Actinomycetota; class Actinomycetes; order Kitasatosporales; family Streptomycetaceae; genus Streptomyces; species Streptomyces tremellae. The sequence goes on along the minus strand of NZ_BAABEP010000044.1, from coordinate 41,275 downwards.
TGTTGACGGGGACGACGGTTCCAACGGCCTTGATGCGGTGATCGGTGCGGGCGGTGTGCACGGCGTAGCCGCCGCCGGCGCAGATGCCGAGGACGCCGATGCGCTGCGGGTCGATGCCGGGGGTCGTGGTGAGCGCGTCGATGGCGTAGGAGATGTCCTCGCCGCGGCGGTAGGGGTCTTCGAGGTCGCGGGGCTCGCCTGCGCTCTGCCCTTGGTGAGCGGGGTCGAAGACGAGCGCCGCGATGCCGCGGGCGGCGAGGCGGGACGCGTAGGTCGCGCCGATCTGCTCCTTCACGCTGCTGCCGGGTGTGGAGAGCACCACGGCGCGCAGCGGCGCGGTGCTGTCGGCGTTGTCGGGCAGGTGGAGGTCGGCGGCGAGTTCGATCGGTCCGCGCGGGATCGTGATGTGCCGAAGCATGGGTGGCACCCTTCGAGAGATTGTTGTTCCATAGATGCCCAGTACGAAACGCTTACTGATACGGTTTGAGACTAGTACAGAACTGTACTACCCGGGAAGGGGAGTCGCATGACGGTCGGCGGGGCGCAGCTGTGGACTCTGAACCAGCGGCTGCTGAGCGTCGTGATGGACGCCTGCACGCAGGAGCTGGCCGAGCTCGGACTGGAGACGAAGGAATTCTTCGTCCTGGCCGAGGTGGAAGCCTCGCCGTACCCGGCCGAGATCGCGACGGCACTGCTGCTCCCCAAAGCGAGCGTGACGGTCTACGTCCGCAACCTCGTCGCCAAGGGGTTCATCCGGCGCGAGATCGACGACGCGGACCTGCGGCGTCACCGGCTCGTACTAACCGCTGAGGGCACAGAGACACGGGATCGTGCACTTGCAGCCCTCGCGGCGGAGTACGACCGCAGGCTGGCAAGGATCACTCCGCAGGACCGCACCGAGCTGCAGCGCATCCTTCAGGAGATGCTCTCGCCCGCATGAGTCCATGGTCACCAGCGGTTCGCCTGCCCGGTGAGCCCCTGCTCGCCAGTGCTGTGACCGCGTAGATTCGTTGGATCGTTCGGGCTGCGGTGGCGAGGGGGCGTCTGCCCCAGCGGATCCCTTTCTCGCTGCGGATGCGGGCGCGCTCACGCTGCGGAAGTACTCCCACTTTCTGCCCCGTGCCCGGCGCACGAGGCAGCGCCGCCATCGACGCGATCTTCGCGTAGCTGCGGCCGCGGCCAGTCGGTAGAGCCCGTGGAACGCGGTTCGTAGCCCGCAGCAGGCCCAAAGTCCCGGAGAAGTCCCAGAGATGCCACCGCACCCCGTCCTGCCCCACTCCGTGGCAGGTCAGGCGGGGTGCGGTGGCATTCCCGTATTAGATGTCGAAGTACAGTTCGAACTCGTGCGGGTGGGGGCGGAGCTGGATGGGCGCGATTTCCTTGGTGCGCTTGTAGTCGATCCAGGTCTCGATGAGGTCCGCGGTGAAGACGCCGCCGGCCTGGAGGTACTCGTTGTCCTGTTCGAGGGCGTCGAGGACCGCCGGGAGGGACGTCGGGACCTGGGGGACGCCCGCGTGCTCCTCGGGGGCGAGCTCGTAGAGGTCCTTGTCGATCGGCTCCGCGGGCTCGATCTTGTTCTTGATGCCGTCGAGGCCCGCGAGGAGGAGCGCGGAGAACGCCAGGTACGGGTTGGACGACGGGTCCGGCGCGCGGAACTCGACGCGCTTGGCCTTCGGGTTGGAGCCCGTGATCGGGATGCGCATGGCCGCGGAGCGGTTGCGCTGCGAGTAGACCAGGTTGACCGGGGCCTCGAAGCCGGGGACCAGGCGGTGGTAGGAGTTCACCGTCGGGTTGGTGAAGGCCAGCAGCGAGGGGGCGTGCCTGAGGATGCCGCCGATGTAGTAGCGGGCGGTGTCCGAGAGGCCCGCGTAGCCCTGCTCGTCGTAGAACAGCGGGGAGCCGCCCTGCCACAGGGACTGGTGGACGTGCATGCCCGAGCCGTTGTCGCCGAAGATCGGCTTCGGCATGAACGTCGCGGTCTTGTTGTTGCGCCAGGCGACGTTCTTGACGATGTACTTGAACAGCATCAGGTCGTCGGCCGCGTGCAGCAGCGTGTTGAACTTGTAGTTGATCTCGGCCTGGCCCGCCGTGCCGACCTCGTGGTGCTGGCGCTCGACCTCAAGGCCGGCGCGCTCCAGTTCGAGGGAGATCTCGGCGCGCAGGTCCGCGAAGTGGTCCACCGGCGGGGCGGGGAAGTAGCCGCCCTTGTAGCGGACCTTGTAGCCCCGGTTGTCCTCGGTGGAGCCGGTGTTCCAGGCGCCCGCCTCGGAGTCGATGTGGTAGAAGCCCTCGTTCGACGTGGTGTTGAAGCGCACGCTGTCGAAGACGTAGAACTCGGCCTCGGGACCGAAGTACGCGGTGTCCGCGACGCCGGTCGAGGCGAGGTATGTCTCGGCCTTCTTGGCGATGTTGCGCGGGTCGCGGCTGTACTGCTCGCCCGTGATCGGGTCGTGGATGAAGAAGTTGATGTTCAGCGTCTTGTCCCGGCGGAACGGGTCGACGCGCGCGGTCAGCAGGTCCGCGCGCAGCGCCATGTCCGACTCGTGGATCGCCTGGAAGCCGCGGATGGACGATCCGTCGAAGGCCAGCTCCTCCGACGGGTCGAACGACTTCGCCGGTACGGTGAAGTGCTGCATCACACCGGGCAGGTCGCAGAAGCGCACGTCGACGAACTTGACGTCCTCGTCCGAGATGAATTTCTTGGCCTCGTCGGCGTTCTGGAACATCCAGCTCCTCCTCCTCCCGCTCCGGGGAGGGGCGGGGGCTTGAAACTCGGCTGTGTGCGGGCTGGCGGGCCGGGGTCCCTCGGCCCGCGCCCTAGGGCACATGGTGTCCGCGACCCTATGTTTCCGCGATTTCTCCAGCATGACCCGTTTGTTTCGTCCACGTTAACCGGCACGCTGCGGGAGGTGCCTCACGGCCGAGGGGTGGCCGCTTCCCGCCCCTGCCCTGGCGCGTACCGTGGTCCCGTGGACAACAGGGAAGCAATCGGGTCATGGCTCTCGGGTCCCCGCGCGGCGGCCGAGGAGATGGGCGTCGACTTCGGGTACCGCGGCGAGCGGCTCGGCCTGCCCGAGGAGGGCCCCGGCTCGGTCGCCCGGTTCGGTCGGCGCCTCGGCGCCCTCTTCGTCGACTGGGCGCTGTGCGTGATCGTCGCGTACGGGCTGATCACCAGGGACGGCGCGCACGCCGTGGAGAACTGGGCGCTCGCCGTGTTCTTCGTGCTCAGCCTCCTGACCGTGGGCACCGTCGGCTCGACCCCGGGCAAGCGTCTCTTCCGCCTGCGGGTCGTCGCGGAGGGCGGCGGCCGTCTCGGCATCGGCCGCGTGGTGGTCCGCAGCGTGTTGCTCTGCCTGGCGATCCCCGCGCTCATCTGGGACCGTGACGGCCGAGGCCTCCACGACCGCCTGGCCCGCGCGGTCCAGGTGCGCGTCTGAGCCGCGCCGCTGCTGACCGCCCGCGGCGGCGCTCGCGTACGGGGTGCGGGCCGCTTCCGGCGTGGGACGGCGTACGGCCGCCGACCGCGCACGGCCGACCGCCGCGGGCGGCTCCGGGCCTGGGACGCACGCCGCGTACGGCGGTGGGTGGCGTACGGCCGTGGGGCGCGTACGCCCGCGCGCCGCGCACGGCCCGCGCTGCGTACGCCCGCGCCCCGCGCAGGCCATCGCCGGAAACACGAGAACGCCGTGGGGGGTCGGCCCGGATCCGGGCCGACCCCCCACGGCGTTCCGGGGCGCGCGCCTCAGCGCATCCTTCCGCCGCGCGGCATGCGCACGTTCTTCGGCATGGGGCCCTTCGGGACCGGCATGTTGCTCATCAGGTCGCCCATGGCCCGCAGCCGGTCGTTGGTGGTGGTGACCGTCGGGCCGTCGACCACGCGCGGCATCTTCAGCAGCGTGGCCCGTACCTTCTTGAGCGGCACCTGGCCCTCGCCGTCGCCGACGATGATGTCCTGGACCGGGACGTCCACGACGACACGCGCCATCTTGCGCTTCTCGGCGGCGAGGAGCGACTTGAGGCGGTTCGGGTTGCCCTCGCCGACGAGCACGATGCCCGCCTTGCTCACGGCGCGGTGCACGACGTCCTGACTGCGGTTCATCGCCACCGCGGGCGTCGTGGTCCAGCCCCTGCCGACGTTCTCCAGGACCGCGGCCGCAGCCCCCGGCTGTCCCTCCATCTGTCCGAACGCGGCGCGCTCGGCGCGGCGGCCGAAGATGATCGCCATCGCGAGGAACGCCAGGATGAAGCCGAGGATGCCCAGGTAGAGCGGGTGGCCGATGACGAAGCCGATGGCGAGGAAGACACCGAAGGTGACGATTCCCACGCCACCGACGACAAGGCCGACCTTGGAATCGACCCGTCGGGTCATCTTGTACGTCAGAGCGATCTGCTTCAGTCGCCCCTGGTTCGCAGCAGAGTCTGCGTTGTCCTTCGTCGCCATACACAGAAGTTTACGTGGCCTGGGAGGAGGGGCCAGACACAGCCTCGATGACGGACTGCGCCTCCGCCCGATCCCGCGCGGCCCTGCGGTCGTCGAGCACCGCGGACCAGGCGTTGCGGCGCGCGGTGCGCTGGCCGCCGCCCAGCAGCAGGGACTCCGCGGCGCGCAGCGCGAGCCGCGCGGCTGCCAGCGGGCGGACACTCGGAAGGACCGGAGCGGCCTGCATGATGTCGATCTCCCGGGGAGAGGCGAGGGGCGGGGCGGACGGTGCGGGGCCGTGCGGCGCGGTGCCCTGCGGGCGGTCGCCGCGGCGCGCGGTGACCGCGGTCGTGGGGTACGCGCTGCGTGGCTCCAGCGTCACTCACCGGTGTTACCAGTACGTGACCCGGTGGTCAAACCGCCATGAAGCCCCGGGCCGCAGGCGCGTACGGGCCGCGAAACCGCCGGCGCGGCCCGTACGCGCCCCCCACCTGGGGGAGGCGTGCGGACCGCGCCGTACCCGGTCGGCTACTCGCCGGTAGTCGCTTGTGCGCGGATTCACACCGCCGGCGGTACCGCCGGGGTCTCGCCCGCCGCTACGGAGCCGACGCCCGCGAGGCCCTCGCCGCGGCGCTCCATGGCCTGCTGGTAGAGGCGGCCCGCGCGGTAGGAGGAGCGGACCAGGGGGCCGGACATGACGCCGGAGAAGCCGATCTGCTCGGCCTCCTCGCGCAGCTCGACGAACTCGTCGGGCTTGACCCAGCGCTCCACGGGGTGGTGGCGCGCGGAGGGGCGCAGGTACTGGGTGATGGTGATCAGCTCGCAGCCCGCCTCGTGGAGCTGGCGCAGCGCCTCGCTGACCTCGGCGCGCTCCTCGCCCATGCCGAGGATGAGGTTGGACTTGGTGATCAGTCCGGCCTCGCGGGCGCGGGTGATCACCGAGAGGGAGCGCTCGTAGCGGAAGCCGGGGCGGATGCGCTTGAAGATCCGTGGGACGGTCTCGACATTGTGGGCGAGGACCTCGGGGCGCGCGGCGAAGACCTCGGCGAGCTGCTCGGGCACGGCGTTGAAGTCGGGGATGAGCAGCTCGACCTTGGTCGTGCCGGTGGGGCGCTGGGCGGCGGTGAGGGTGTGGATCTGGCGCACCGTCTCCGCGTAGAGCCAGGCGCCGCCGTCGTCGAGGTCGTCGCGGGCGACGCCGGTGACGGTGGCGTAGTTGAGGTCCATCGTCAGCACGGACTCGCCGACGCGGCGGGGCTCGTCGCGGTCGAGCGCGGCGGGCTTGCCGGTGTCGATCTGGCAGAAGTCGCAGCGCCTGGTGCACTGGTCGCCGCCGATGAGGAAGGTGGCCTCGCGGTCCTCCCAGCACTCGAAGATGTTGGGGCAGCCGGCTTCCTGGCAGACGGTGTGCAGGCCCTCGCTCTTGACGAGTTTCTGGAGCTGGTTGTACTCGGGCCCCATTTTGGCCCTGGTCTTGATCCACTCGGGCTTGCGCTCGATGGGGGTCTGGCTGTTCCGGACCTCCAGGCGCAGCATCTTGCGTCCGTCGGGTGCGACAGCGGACACGTCCGGCACCTCTCTCTGGCTGGCGCGGCATTCGATTCTTCGGCGAATACCAGGTTACGCCCGTGAATTACGTGGTCTTGTGGGCTGTCCAGCCGCTGGACGGCAGCGGACGGCGCGGGGGAGTCGGCGCCGGCAAGGGCGCGGCGGATGGGTCAGGCGCTCGCGTGCTCCAGTCCCGCCGCCCCCACGCCGGGCAGGCGCGGCGCGGCGCCCGCGACCTCGGCGGCGCCCGGGGCCCCGGCCTCGGCCAGGACCTCCCGCAGGTGCCGCTCCACCACGGGCAGCACCTCCGCCACGGTGACGTCGCGGCCCAGCTCGTACGCGAGCGACGTGACGCCCGCGTCCCTGATGCCGCACGGCACGATGCGGTCGAAGTACGTGTTGTCGGGGTTCACGTTGAGCGAGAAGCCGTGCATCGTGACGCCCTTGGCGACCCGGATGCCGATCGCCGCGAGCTTGCGGTCCTCGCGGCGCTGGCCCGCGTTGGACGGGGCGTACTCCGGGCCGCTGAGGCGCGGGTCGAACGCGTCGGTCCGCACGCGCGGGTCGAAGTCGAGCACCAGGCCGGGGCGCGGACGGTCCTCGACGGCGTCGCCCAGCACCCACACCCCGCTGCGGCCCTCGACGCGGGTGGTGTCGAGCCCGAACTCGGCGGCCGTGCGGATCAGGGCCTCCTCAAGGCGGCGCACATGGGCGATCACGTCGACCGGGTTCGGCAGCTTCAGGATGGGATAGCCCACCAGCTGCCCCGGACCGTGCCAGGTGATCTTCCCGCCGCGGTCCACGTCGACCACCGGGGTGCCGTCGAGCGGGCGCTCGTCGTCCCGCGTCCTGCGGCCTGCCGTGTAGACGGGCGGGTGTTCGAGCAGGAGGCAGGTGTCCGGCACCTCGTCGGCGACGCGCGCGGCGTGCACCCGGCGCTGCTCCTCCCATGCGTCCAGGTACGCGACGGCCTCGTCGCCGAATCCCAGACGGACGTACCGCAGCTCGCCCACGGCAGTGCCTCCTTAGAGCTATCGGTGCACCACGGCCTTCGGGGCACTTCTGGCGCTCTCGCAACTGTACGGCGGCAGGTGGGACGGCGGCCCGGGAGGTGGCGGACGAGACACCGGGCGGGGCTGCGGGCACGTGCCGGACGCAGTTTCTGCGAGGGCTTTCCAGGCCTGGCGCCGATCCTCACACGATCGGATGAACCCAGGGTGAAAGCCGCTGTGAGCGGGGCCATTACCGCTAAATTCGCGCCGATCGTGAGGGGCCGATGGTATGGGGCTGCCCCCGGGGCCCAAAAGGCAGGAGACCGTACAGCTGATGTCGGAACGACCTCCGCAGCGCAATCCCAATCGCAGACTCGCCACGCTCATCGCGGAGGCGGGCTTCTCACACGCGGGCCTCGCCCGCAGGGTCGACCAGCTCGGCCTGGAGCACGGGCTCGACCTCCGCTACGACAAGACCTCCGTCACCCGCTGGCTGCGCGGCCAGCAGCCGCGCGGCACGACCCCGGCGCTGATCGCCGAGGTCTTCACCCGCAGGCTCGGCCGCCGCCTGTCCACCCAGGACCTGGGCCTCGACGCCTGCGCGCCGGTGTACGCGGGCCTGGAGTTCGCGGCCACCCCCGAGGAGGCCGTCGACATCGTCGGCGGCCTGTGGAAGAAGGACTCGGGCAGCCACGCTGAGCTGCGCAAGATCGCGTTCACCCCCGCCGGCCTCGTGGTGCCCAGCAGGGACTGGCTGATCGGACGTCCCGACGAGCGGGTCGGCCACCCCGGCCTCGCCCCCGGAGGGCCCGCCGCGCCCGTGGCCCAGGCCGCCGCGGCCGCCGGCGCAGGGGTGTCCGCACGGCCCCCGGCGGCCCCGGGCGCCGGAGTCCAGGGCGCGCCACCGGCGCCGGGCGGCGGCGCGGGCCACGCCCCCGCCGTGGTGCGGGTGCCCGCCCAGTCGACCGCGGGCGCGGCCGAGTCGGCGCTCGTCCCGCGGCCCCGCGGCGCCGGCCTGCCGGGACATGCCCACGGCCACGGCCACAGCCTCGGCCTGCGGGTCTCGGCCGGCGACATCGCGGCGCTCCGCTCGGTCGGCGAGCTGTTCCGCAGCCTCGACCAGCGCTACGGCGGCGGGCACGCGCGCCAGGCCCTCGTCCGCTACCTGGAGCACGAGGCCGAGCCGATGCTGCGCGGCGTGTACGGGGAGAACGTCGGCCGCCGCCTGTTCGGCGCGGTCGCCGACCTGACCAGGCTCGCCGGCTGGACGTCGTACGACATCGCGGCGCACGGCCTCGCGCAGCGGTACTTCGTGCAGGCCCTGCGGCTCTCGCAGGCCGCGGCCGACCGGGTGTACGGCGCGTACGTGCTGGTCACGATGAGCCGCCAGGCCGTCTACCTGAGCCACGGCAGGGAGGCCGTGCAGCTGACGCGCGTGGCGCAGCAGGGCGTCGGCACGACGGCGCCGCCCGTGGTGCAGGCGCTGCTCCAGGCCGCCGAGGCGCGCGGGCACGGCGTGGTGGGCGACGCCCGCGCGTGCACGGCCGCACTGCTGCGGGCGGAGCGGGCGCTGGAGGCGGCGCGCCCCGGCGACGACGTGCCGCACTGGGCGCGCTCCTTCGACGAGGGACAGCTCGCCGACGAGATCGGGCACTGCCACCGCGACCTCGCCCAGTGGCGCGCCGCGGCCCAGCACGCCGAGCGCGCGCTGAGCCTGCGCCCGCAGGAACTGGCCCGCAGCCGGCTGTTCTGCACGGTCGTGCTCGCCACGGCGCGCCTCGGCCTCGGCGAGCTCGACCAGGCGTGCGCGCTCGGCGCCGAGGCCGCGCAGGCGGCGGCGGAGATGCGGTCGGCGCGCGCGGTGGAGTACGTACGCGACTTCGAACGCCGGCTTGAGCCCTACCGTGACACGGCGGCCGTACGCACCTACCGCGACCGGGTCTCGACACTGCGCTGAGCGCCCCCGTGGGGGAGGGGCCGTCCGCTCGGCCGCCGCCCGCGCCGCCGCCACGGTGTCTGCTCCCCGCCCCCCGGGTGTCGGCACCGGGGAGCGGGGCGTCCAGGTGCGCGAGGAGGCTCAGGCGGCGCTCTCGCGCGGCGGTCCCGACGCGGCGGCCCCCGGCGTCCGGTGTGCGCCGCGGCCGAGGTCGGCGAGGACCGCGCGGGCCGCCCTGCGGCCGGAGTGCAGCGCACCCTCGACCGTGGCGGAGTCCCGGTGGTCGCCGCACACATAGAGGCCCGCGAGCAGCCGCACCGGCCTGCGCGGGTCGTGCGGCGGCCGGGTCCTCGGGACCGCCTCGGGGTCGTGGTGGACCGCGAGCAGGTCCCAGTCGTGCGTCGGGACGCCGTACATCCGCGCCAGGTGCGCGCGGATGGCCGCGTCGGCGGGCGGCGGCCCGAGCACCGTCGAGGAGACCAGCGTCCTGCCGCCCGGCGCGCGGGCCGGATCCACCGCGCTCATCACCGCCGTGTGCGCGACGGGACCTCCGCGGTCGGCGTCGAGCAGCAGGGCGGTCCCGGTGGCCGGCGCCACGGGCGCGCTGTGGTGGAAGACCGTGACGGACTGGAACTCCGGCACGCGCAGCCCCGGCAGCAGCCCGGCCGCGGCCCGCGCACCGGTCGCCACCACCAGCGCGCGGCAGGCGATCTCCCCGTGCTCCTTGGTGGTGACGCGGTCGATCGACGCGTCCGTCACCCACACGTCGGTGTGCACGGCGCAGCCGGCCGGCAGCGTCGCCGCGAGCAGGCCGGGCAGGGCGGCGGCCCCGCCCTCCGGCACGCACAGCCGGCCGCGCGCGAAGGCGCGCAGCGCCAGGTCGGCGCTGCGGCTCGACGACAGCAGCGCCGGGTCGTACAGCAGCGCGGAGAGCAGGAGCCTGGCGAGCGGCGACGTGTACGCCTCCCTGGCGGTGCGCTCGGGGCGGGCGAGCAGCCGGTCTCCCGGGGTCGCCGCGAGGCGGCCGAGGGCCGCGCCGAGGCGTGCCTGGTCGAGCGCCGCGGGGCGCGGCGGCAGCGGTGTCAGGGGAGCGCCCGCGAGGGCGCGCACCGCGGTGAGCGCGCCCCGCGCACCTCTCGCGCCCCGCGGTGGGCGCGGGGCGCCGATCCGGTGGCGCCTGCCGTCGCTGTGCACGGTGACCCCGGGCGCGAACGCGCGCAGCGGCACCGCCGGCGCGTCCGGCGCACCGGGCGGCCCGGCCCACGCCGTGCCGAGCGGCCTGCCGAGCCGGTCGAGCAGGAAGCCGTCGACCCGCTCGGTCGCCATGCGCCCGCCGACGCGCGGGGCGGCCTCCAGCACGGTGACGGCGAGGCCGCCCGCCGCCAGGTGGTGCGCGGCGGCGAGCCCCGCCGGGCCCGCGCCGATGACGACGACATCGGTCCGGGAGTCCACGGTGGCGCCCCTGACGCGTGGTCCGCTCTCCGGCACATGCCCTCCCCTGGTCCCGCACCTGGCGGCCTGGGTGTCGGGGGTGGCCCGACTGCCCCTGGGAGCCGCCCAGTCGAGCCTGAGGTTACGAGCGGATGGCGGCACTTCGTACGCGCACGCGCACGGTGCACCGGAGCATGGACGGCGCGCGCCCGGGGACCCCGCGCGCCCGCCCCGCGCTCCGGGGCCTCGGGGCGCCGTCACACGCCACGCCCGCCACGCCTCTCGCGCGCCGGGGGGACGTGCCGCCCGTCACGCGGCGGCCCGTCATGCGCAGCCCCGTCCCGCGCCCTGCCCGGCCCGCCTGCCGGCCGGGCCTCGGCGGCGTCGGCCGGCCGGGCCCCGGCGGCGTCAGACGGCCGCGGCGATCGCCTCGTCGACGGTCGGGAAGGCGAAGGTGAAGCCCGAGTCGAGCAGGCGCCGGGGCAGCACGCGCTGGCTGCCGAGCACGTCGCCCGACAGCTCGCCGAGCGCCAGCTTCAGCGCGGCGGCCGGGACCGGGAGCGGCGTCGGGCGGCGCAGCACACGCCCCATCGCGGCCGTCACCTCGCGGTTGGTCACCGGCTCCGGCGCGGTCAGGTTCACCGGGCCCTCAAGCGCCTCGGTGTCGATCAGGTGCCGCAGCGCGGCGACGTGGTCGTGCAGCGCGATGAAGCTCCAGTACTGGCGGCCGTCGCCCAGCCGCCCGCCGAGCCCCGCGCGGAACAGCGGGAACAGCCGCCCCCACGCACCGCCCCCGCGCGCCACCACCAGGCCGGTGCGCGGGAAGACCGTGCGGATGCCCGCCTCCTGGGCCGCCGCCGCTGCCGCCTCCCACTCCACGCACAGCGTGGGCAGGAAGCCGTAGCCGGGCGGCGCGCTCTCGTCCACCGCGCGGTCGCCCGTGTCGCCGTAGTAGCCGATGGCGGAACCCGAGACGAGGACCCGGGGCGGCTCGTCGAGCGACGCCAGTGCCTCGGCGAGCGCGGACGTGCCGAGCAGCCTGCTGTCCCTGATCCGCCGCTTGTACTCCGCCGTCCAGCGCCGGTCGCCGATGCCCGCGCCCGCGAGGTGGACGACGGCCCCGCAACCGCGCAGGCCGGCCGCGTCGACCCGCTGCAGCCCCGGGTCCCAGCGGACCTCGTCGGGGCCCGCGGGGGCACGCCGCACCAGGCGCACCACCTCGTGACCGTCCGCACGCAGCGACCGTACGAGTGCTGTACCGATGAGCCCGGTGGAACCGGTGACCGCGATTCTCATACGGCCATCCTGCCCCGCGGCGGCGGCTTCGCGCGCCCGCGGCGCGGACGGCACGGCCCGCCCGGCCTCATCCCGTGTACGAGTCCGCGCCGAACCGCTCCCAGAGCCGGGGCAGGCGCACTTCGAGCACGTCAGGGTCGTCGATGTCGAAGGCCGTGCCCTCCGGCTCGCGCGGCTGCGCGGGGATGCCGAGGTCCGGCGCGACGGTTCCGGTCAGCTGCTCGTACGCCTCGTCCGCCGCGTAGCCGAGTTCCTCGCCGTCGCCGTCGGAGTCCGGGTCGAAGTGGTCGAGCAGGTCGGCCAGGTCGTCCGGGTCCTGGAGGGCCCCCTCGAAGATCTCGCGGCCCTGCCCGATGAGCCAGCAGCGGAAGAAGTCGAACGCGTCGTCGCTCGCCCCGTCCAGCAGGATCGACGCGGCGCCCCACAGGTCCCAGCGGTACGCGCGGTGGTAGCGCGACTCGAAGTGCCTGGCGAAGTCGAGCACGGCGTCGGGGTCGAGCTGCGCCAGGCGCTCGACCAGCAGGTCCGCGTGTTCCTCCGGATCGCCGGCCGCCGCCTCGCGGGTGCCGTCGACGATCTCCCAGAAGTCCGTCTCGTCCATCACGGGACCAGCATCCTGCCTGCCGCGCGCGGACGCACGCGGGCATCCCCCGGACGCGCCGCGCCCGCCTCCCCGGAAGACGCGCCGCAAAGGCGCCAGAGGGTGTCGGGTTCGGCTGGGAGGGTTCCCGCATGGAGACGACGACGGACGACACACTCGCCGGGCGGGTCGCCCTGGTGGCAGGGGCGACCAGGGGCGCGGGCCGGCAGTTCGCCGTACAGCTGGGGGCGCGCGGCGCCACCGTGTACGTGACGGGCCGCACGACCCGGGGCCGCGTCAGCGAGGTGGGCAGGGCCACGGAGACCATCGAGGAGACGGCGGACCTGGTCACCGCGGCGGGCGGCGAGGGGATCGCCCTGCCCGCCGACCACCTGGACCCCGCCGCGGTACGCGCGGTCGTGGACCGCGTCGAGGGCGACCACGGGCGGCTCGACGTGCTGGTGGACGGCGTGTGGGGCGGCGAGCACCTGATCGAGTTCGGGAAGCGGGCCTGGGAGCTCGACCTCGACAAGGGCCTGCGGATGCTGGACCTCGGCGTCAGGGCGCACCTGATCACCCTGCGCCGCGCGCTGCCGCTGCTCGTGCGCCGCCCGGGCGGCCTGGTCGTGGAGGTGACGGACGGCACGGCCGAGTCGGCCGGGACCTATCGCGAGAACCTCTTCTTCGACCTGGTCAAATACGCGCCGATCCGCCTGGTCAAGGGCCTCGCACAGGAGCTTGACCCGGTCGGCTGCACGGCGGTCTCGCTGACGCCAGGCTTCCTGCGCTCCGAGTGGATGCTCGACCACTTCGGCGTACGGGAGGACAACTGGCGCGACGCGATCGCGCGGGAGCCCGCCTTCGCCATCGCGGAGAGCCCGGTCTTCGTCGGGCGGGCGCTCGCCGCGCTCGCGTCCGACCCCGACCGACACCGCTGGAACGGCGGCTCGCTCTCCAGCGGGCAGCTCGCCCGGGTCTACGGCTTCACCGACACGGACGGCAGCGCGCCGGACGCCTGGCCCTACATCGCCGCGTTCACCGCGGCACGCGAGAACGGCACCGAGGCCGACGCCGACGACTACCGCTGAGCGCCGCCGGCGGGTCCGCTCACCGCGGATCCGCCGCCCCCGGACCCGTCCGCCCCCGGACCCGTCCGGACCCGTCAGCCGCGGAGCCCGTCAGCCGCGCCGCCCGAGGACGCGCCGCCCGCGTCGGGCCCGTACAGCTCGGCGAGGCCGCGCGCCGCTGCGGTGAGGCGCGCGCGGAGGGCGGGCGGTGCCAGAACCTCGGCGTCGGGGCCGAGCGGGAGGAGCTGGCCGAGGGCGACCTCCTCGGACTCCATGGCGAGGCGTGCGGTGACCCGGCCCTCGGCGTCCGGGGGCGGGGCGGTGGCGAGCGCCTCCTCTGCGGCCCCCCGGTCGGTGGCGTGCGGGAGGCGGGCGGCGCCCGCCTCGGTGAGCCGCAGCGTCACCTCGTACCGCAGCAGTGACCTGGCGAACTGGGCGGCGCGTTCCTCCCAGAACTCCGGGAGCGCGAAGGACTCGTCTCTGCGGAAACGTTCCTCCAGGAGTTCGGCGCTCCGGAACCGGTCGATCCTGTACACCCGGAAGGCGTCGTCCTGCGCCGCCGTCACGGCGGCGCAGAGATACCAGACGCCCGCCTTCAACACGAGCCCGTACGGCGCCAGTTCACGCGTCACGTCCCCCGGTCCTTCCTCGCCGGGGGCCGCGCGGGGGCCCGCGTCCCGATCCTCGCCGGCCGCGGACGGCGGCCGGTACGCCGCGGACACCAGGCGGTCGCCCCAGACCGCCTCGGCGAACAGCGGCAGCAGCTCCGGCGTCCTCGGCTCCCTGAACCAGCCGGGCGCGTCCAGGTGGAAGCGGCGCGCCACCGCGTCCGGGGTGTCCCGCAGCGACGGCACCAGCGCCGCCGAGACCTTCAGCCGCGCCGCGCTCGCCGCGTCCGCGAGCCCCATCTCGCGCAGCGCCCCCGGCAGCCCCGAGAGGAACAGCGCCTCTGCCTCCCCCTGCGCGAGCCCCGTCAGGCCCGTGCGGTACCCGCCCACGAGGCGGTAGCCGCCGCTCCTGCCCCGGTCCGCGTAGACCGGGACGCCCGCCTCGGAGAGCGCCTGGGCGTCCCGGGTGATCGTCCGCTCGGAGACCCCGAGTTCGGCGGCGAGTTGGGCCGCGGTCATCAAGGGTCTTGACTGGAGCAGGAGGACCATCCTGATCAGGCGGGCAGCGCGCATCCCACCATCATGCAGGGCGACAGGGCCTCCACGTACAGGAATCCCTGTCGAGGAACTGTGCACGGTGCGTGCGCGGCTCCCCGACAGGGATCCCCCGGGATCACCCCCCGGACACCTGCGACCCCGCCCGCCGCGCGCGCGGCGGACCCGGGTCACAGGCCGTAGCGCTCCCGCGCCTCGGCCACCCGCTGCGGCTTGACCTCGCCGCGCCGCGCGAGCTGTGCGAGCGCCGCGACCACGACGGACTGCGGGTCGACGCCGAAGTGGCGGCGCGCCGCGTCCCGGGTGTCGGAGAGGCCGAAGCCGTCCGTGCCGAGCGAGGACCAGTCCTGCTCCACCCACTGGCTGATCTGGTCGGGCACCTGCCGCATCCAGTCGCTGACGGCCAGCACCGGGCCCTGCGCCCCGGCCAGCGCGCGCTTCACGTACGGCACCCGCTCCTCGCCGCGCAGCAGCGCCGCGTCGGCCTCAAGGGCGTCACGCCGCAGCTCCGTCCAGGACGGCGCCGACCAGACGTCCGCCGCGACGCCCCACTCGTCGGCGAGGATCCGCTGCGCGTCGAGCACCCAGTGGATCGCCGTGCCGGAGGCGAGCAGCTGGATCCGCGGCGCCTCGGGCGCGGCCAGGTCGGCCGTGCGGAAGCGGTAGAGGCCCTTGAGGATGCCCTCCTCCGTGGCCTCCGCGGGCATCGCGGGCTGCACCTTCGGCTCGTTGTAGACCGTCAGGTAGTAGAAGACGTCCTCGGAGTCGGGGCCGTACATCCGCCGCAGGCCCTCCTTCACGATGACCGCGACCTCGTACGCGAACGCCGGGTCGTAGGAGACCGCCGCCGGGTTGGTGGAGGCGATCAGGTGCGAGTGGCCGTCCGCGTGCTGGAGGCCCTCGCCCGTCATCGTGGTCTTGCCCGCGGTCGCGCCGATCACGAAGCCGCGGCCCAGCTGGTCGGCGAGCGCCCAGAACTGGTCGCCCGTGCGCTGCCAGCCGAACATCGAGTAGAAGATGTAGAACGGGATCATCGGCTCGCCGTGTGTCGCGTACGACGTGGCGGCCGCGGTGAAGTCCGCGAGCGAACCGGCCTCGGTGATGCCCTCGTTGAGTATCTGGCCGTTCTTCGCCTCCTTGTAGTACAGGAGCTGGTCGCGGTCGACCGGGTCGTAGGTCTGGCCCTTCGGCGAGTACAGGCCCGCCGAGGGGAACAGCGACTCCATGCCGAAGGTGCGGGCCTCGTCGGGGACGACGGGGACCCAGCGCCTGCCGGTCTCCTTCTCCCGCATCAGGTCCTTGACCAGGCGGACGAAGGCCATCGTGGTGGCGATCTCCTGGGTGCCCGAGCCCTTCTTCAGCGCCTCGAACGGCTTCTCCGCGGGGGCCGGCAGCGGCTTCGCGACCACCTTGCGGGCCGGGGCGAGGCCGCCGAGCGCGGCGCGGCGCTCACGCAGGTACTTCACCTCGGGGGAGTCCTCGCCGGGGTGCCAGTACGGGGGGAGGTCGCCGGTGAGCGCGCTGTCCGGGATGGGCAGGTCGAGCAGGTCCCGCATGGCGCGGAACTCCTCGCCCGTGAGCTTCTTCATCTGGTGGTTCGCGTTGCGCGACTCGAAGCCGCTGCCCAGCGTGTGGCCCTTGATCGTCTGCGCGAGCACCACCGTCGGGGCACCCTTGTGATCGAGGGCGGCCTTGTACGCGGCGTACACCTTGCGGGGCTCGTGGCCGCCGCGGGAGTTCTGGAACAGCTCGATCAGCTTGGCGTCGCTCAGGCCCTGCGCGATCCGGCGCAGCGACTCGCCGGCGAAGAAGTGCTCGCGGATGTAGGCGGCGTCACGGGTCGCGTAGGTCTGGAACTGCGCGTCCGGGGTCTCGCCGAGGCGGCGCACGAGCGCGCCGTCGACGTCCTGCGCGAGCACGTCGTCCCACGCCCGGCCCCAGAGCGTCTTGACGACGTTCCAGCCGGCGCCCCTGAACTGGGCCTCAAGCTCGCGCACGATCTTGAAGTTCGGGCGGACCGGGCCGTCGAGGCGCTGGAGGTTGCAGTTGATGACGAACGTCAGGTTGTCGAGGCCCTCGCGCGCGGCGAGCGCGAGGGAGGCCGTCGACTCCGGCTCGTCCATCTCGCCGTCGCCGAGGAACGCCCAGACGTGCGAGCCCGAGGTGTCCTTGATGCCGCGGTTCTCCAGGTAGCGGTTGAAGCGCGCCTGGTAGATCGCGGAGATCGGGCCGAGGCCCATCGAGACGGTCGGGAACTCCCACAGCCAGGGCAGCCTGCGCGGGTGCGGGTACGAGGGGAGGCCGTCGCCGCCCGCCTCCTGGCGGAAGCGGTCGAGCTGGTCGGCGCTGAGGCGGCCGTCGAGGAAGGCGCGGGCGTAGATGCCGGGGGAGGCGTGGCCCTGCAGGTAGAGCTGGTCGCCGCTGCCGTCGCCGTCCTTGCCGCGGAAGAAGTGGTCGAAGCCGGTCTCGTACAGCCACGCCACCGAGGCGTACGTGGCGATGTGGCCGCCGAGCCCGAGTTTGGAGCCGCGGGTGACCATGGCCGCCGCGTTCCACCGGTTCCAGGCGGTGATCCTGGCCTCCATCGCCTCGTCGCCGGGGAACTCGGGCTCCGCGGCGGTGGGGATGGTGTTGACGTAGTCGCTCTCCAGGAGCTTCGGCAGCGAGACGCCGGACCTGTCGGCGTGTTCGAGGGTCCTGCGCAGCAGGTACGCCGCGCGGTGGGGGCCCGCATGCTCCGTGACGGCGTCGATGGAGGCCGCCCACTCGGCGGTTTCCTCGGCGTCACGGTCCGGGAGCTGATCGAGCTCGCTCGGAAGCTTGCCTACGGGGTCGGGCATGGTCGCCGCCTTCCAAACACAGCAAACACAGGAGGGGGTTGTTCTGGCCTTGTCTGGCAGGACAGGGCGGTGGGCTGTGGTGCAGTCCACCGTCGACTGTAAATCGCTGATCGATGATCGATCAAAGGGGGAGAGGGAGAAAGTTGCACCATCCGATGAAATTGGCATTCCGTGCCAGACCCCACGGCACCCAGTGACGTGGTACGGAAGCCGTTTTCCCTGATCAAACCGGCATTTCGGAGACCGGGCGGAGACCGGGCAGAGGCCGGGCAGAGGCCGGGCGGAGGTCGTAAGGGAACCGGGCGGAGGCCGGCGCCCCTGGCGCTCAGGAGCGCCCCGGTGCTCCGTCCGGACGCGGCGCGCACCCCAGGACATGCACCTTGACCAGCGGCCCGATCGCCGGATCCCGCCGCTTGAACGCCTCCACCAGCTCCTGGTGCTCCTCCGCGTACGACTGCTGCACCGTGCCCAGCCAGCGGATCGAGAGCGCCGTGAACACCTCGATGCCGAGGCCCTCCCAGGTGTGCAGGAGCACGCTGTTGCCGGCCGCGCGCACCAGCTCCCGGTGGAAGCCCACGGTGTGCAGCACCTGGCCGGTGCCGTCGCTGTCCCTGTCCGCCTCGTACAACCCCGCCACGTGCGGTTCGAGCGCCGAGCAGTCGTCGGCGAGGCGGTCGGCGGCCAGCTCCGCGGCGATCTGTTCGAGGCCCGCCCTGACCGGATAGCTCTCCTCCAGGTCGGCGGCGCTCAGATTGCGCACCCGCACGCCCTTGTTGGGGGCGGACTCGATCAGCCGCAGGCTTTCGAGCTCCCGCAGCGCCTCCCGCACGGGCGTCTGGCTGACCTGCAGCTCCGTCGCGATCCGCCGCTCGACGATCCGCTCGCCGGGCTTCCAGCGCCCGCTGACGATCCCCTCCACGATGTGCTCGCGGATCTGCTCGCGCAGCGAGTGGACGACGGGCGGGGTCATGGACAGCTCCTCCTGGCGGGCGGCCGGGTGCGGACGGCCGGCGCCCCTCGACGATAGGCGACGACAGTACGGCGACGCCCCTGTCCGGACGGAGAGTCCCGACAGGGGCGTCGTTGCCGTAGCTGTTCCTGCGTGGGCCGCGCGCGGTGCGCGGCCGGGGCTCACAGCCCCAGGTCGACCTCGAACTCGCCGGCCTCCAGGATCGCCTTGACCGCCGTCAGGTAGCGGGCCGCGTCGGCGCCGTCCACCAGGCGGTGGTCGTAGGAGAGCACCACGTACGTCATGTCGCGGATCGCGATGGTCTCACCGAGCTCCGGGTGGTCGATGACCACGGGGCGCTTGACGGTCGCACCGATGCCGAGGATCGCGACCTGGTTCGGCGGGACGATGATCGTGTCGAACAGGGCGCCGCGCGAACCGGTGTTGGAGATGGTGAAGGTCGCGCCGGCCAGGTCGTCCGGGGTGATCTTCGACGCGCGCACGGCGTTCGCCAGCTCCGCGGTCTTCTTGGCGATGCCGGCGATGTTCAGGTCGCCCGCACCCTTGATGACCGGGGTCATCAGGCCCTTCTCGGAGTCCACCGCGATACCGATGTTCTCGGTGTCGAAGTAGGTGACCGTGCCCTCGTCCTCGTTGATCCTGGCGTTGACGACCGGGTGGGCCTTGAGCGCCTGGGCCGCCGCCTTGACGAAGAACGGCATCGGGGAGAGCTTCACGCCCTCGCGGGCCGCGAAGGAGTCCTTCGCCCGCGCGCGCAGGCGCATCAGCTTCGTGATGTCCACCTCGACCACGGAGGACAGCTGGGCCTGGCCGTGCAGCGCCTTCATCATGTTGTCGCCGATGACCTTGCGCATGCGGGTCATCTTGACGGTCTGGCCGCGCAGCGGGGACGCCTCCAGCTTCGGCGCCTTCGAGGCGGCCGGAGCGGCGGGGGCGGTCGCGGGCGCCGGGGTCGCGGCGGCCTTGGCCGCCTCGGCGGCGGCGACGACGTCCTGCTTGCGGATACGGCCGCCGACGCCGGAGCCCTTGACCGTGGACAGGTCCACGCCGTTCTCCGAGGCCAGCTTGCGGACCAGCGGCGTCACGTACGCGCCGTCGTCCGAGCCGCCGTCCGACGCGGCCGCAGGGGCCGGGGTGACCGGCTGCGGAGCCGGGGCCGGAGCGGGCGCCGGGGCCGCCGGGGCCGGGTCGGGAGCGGGCGCGGTCTGCTGCTGCGGCGCCGGCGCGGTGGGCGCCTGCGGGGCGGGCGCCTGCTCCTGCTGCGGGGCGGGCGCCGGGGCCTGCTCCTGCGGGGCGGGCTGGGCCGGGGCCTCCTGCTGCTGCGGGGCCGCGCCGGGCGCGCCGATGACGGCGAGCTTGGCGCCGACCTCGGCGGTCTCGTCCTCACCGACCACGATCTCCAGCAGGACGCCCGCGGCGGGCGCGGGGATCTCCGTGTCGACCTTGTCGGTGGAGACCTCCAGCAGCGGCTCGTCCTCCTCGACCGACTCGCCGACCTCCTTGAGCCAGCGGGTCACGGTGCCCTCGGTGACGCTCTCGCCCAGGGCGGGCAGCAGCACATCAGTGCCGCCGCTGCCCTCGGCGCCGCTGCCGCCGGACGACGCCTGCGGCGTCGGCGCGGGGGCCGGGGCCTGGGCCTCGGCGGACGGCGCGGCCTGGGCAGGCTGGGCGGGCTCGGGGGCCGGCGCCTGCTGCTGCTCGGCGGCCGGGGCCTGGTCGGCGGCGGGGGCGCCCGTGCCGTCGTCGATGAGGGCCAGCTCGGCGCCCACCTCGACGGTCTCGTCCTCCGCGACCTTGATCGACGACAGGACGCCTGCGGCGGGCGCGGGGATCTCGGTGTCGACCTTGTCGGTGGAGACTTCGAGCAGCGGCTCGTCGGCCTCCACGCGTTCGCCCTCGGCCTTGAGCCAGCGGGTGACAGTGCCCTCGGTGACGCTCTCGCCGAGCGCCGGCAGGGTTACGGAAACCGCCATGGTTCCTCTTGCTCCTATCGGAAGTGCGGTAGTGGTCTCGTCGCGCGCTCTGACTGCGTGTCGCGTCAGTCGTGGGAGTGGAGGGGCTTGCCCGCCAGTGCGAGGTGGGCCTCGCCGAGCGCTTCGCTCTGGGTCGGGTGGGCGTGGATGAGCTGCGCGACCTCGGCCGGCAGCGCCTCCCAGTTGTAGATCAGCTGAGCCTCGCCGACCTGCTCGCCCATACGGTCACCGACCATGTGGACGCCGACCACCGCACCGTCCTTGACCTGGACGAGCTTGACCTCGCCCGCGGTCTTGAGGATCTTGCTGCGGCCGTTGCCCGCCAGGTTGTACTTGAGGGCGACGACCTTGTCGGCACCGTAGATCTCCTTGGCCTTGGCCTCGGAGATGCCGACGGAGGCGACCTCGGGGTGGCAGTACGTCACCCGCGGCACGCCGTCGTAGTCGATCGGGACGGTCTTGAGACCGGCCAGCCGCTCCGCGACGAGGATGCCCTCGGCGAAGCCGACGTGCGCGAGCTGGAGGGTGGGCACGAGGTCGCCGACCGCCGAGATCGTCTCGACGTTCGTGCGCATGTACTCGTCGACCAGGACGTAGCCGCGGTCCATGGCCACGCCCTGCTCCTCGTAGCCGAGGCCCTGCGAGACCGGGCCGCGGCCGATCGCGACCAGCAGCACCTCGCCCTCGAAGGTCTTGCCGTCGGCCAGCGTCACCCGGACGCCGTCCTCGGTGTACTCGGCCTTCTGGAAGAAGGTGCCCAGGTTGAACTTGATGCCGCGCTTGCGGAAGGCCCGCTCCAGGAGCTTGGAGCTGTTCTCGTCCTCGACGGGGACGAGGTGCTTGAGGCCCTCGACGATCGTCACGTCGGTGCCGAAGGACTTCCACGCGGAGGCGAACTCGACGCCGATCACACCGCCGCCGAGGATGATCGCGGACTTCGGCACGCGGTCGAGCGTCAGGGCGTGGTCGGAGGAGATGATGCGGTTGCCGTCGATCTCCAGGCCGGGCAGGGACTTCGGTACGGAGCCGGTCGCCAGGAGGACGTGGCGACCCTCGACGCGGCGGCCGTTCACATCGACGGAGGTGCGGGAGGACAGGCGGCCCTCACCCTCGATGTAGGTCACCTTGCGGGAGGCGACGAGTCCCTGGAGGCCCTTGTACAGGCCCCCGATGACCTCATCCTTGTACTGGTGGACGGCCGCGATGTCGATGCCCTCGAACGTGGCCTTGACACCGAACTGCTCGGACTCGCGCGCCTGGTCGGCGATCTCGCCCGCGTGCAGCAGGGCCTTCGTGGGGATGCAGCCGCGGTGCAGGCAGGTGCCGCCGACCTTGCCCTTCTCGATCAGGGCCACGTCAAGACCCAGCTGGGCCCCGCGCAGGGCCGCGGCGTAACCACCGCTGCCACCGCCGAGGATCACTAGGTCGAAAACGGTGCTGGCGTCGTTCGCCACGTCACGTTCCTCCATGCATGTGCGCCGTGCGCCGGGCGGGTCTCGGCTCGTCCGGACGGCTGGTGTTCGGCCGCTTCTCTTCGGCCCTGTGGTGGGGGCCCTGTCCTGCCGAGAACCCATCTTTGCACTTGTCGGCGTCCGGCGGGACGCGGGGCCGCGCTGCGGGGCGGCGGGTGAGCGGACTCACGTTCACCTGAGGCCGCGGCGGCGCTCCGGCCCGGACGGGAGCGCCGCCGCGGTGTGCGCGGGGAGGGCCGTCGTCAGCCGAGGTCCCCCGCGGCCGCGTGCTCGGCGAGCGCGACCAGGGTGCGCACCGCGGTCCCGGTGCCGCCCTTGGGCGTGTAGCCGAAGGGCGCGCCCTCGTTGAAGGCGGGACCGGCGATGTCCAGGTGCGCCCACGTGATGTCCTCGGGCACGAACTCGCGCAGGAAGATGCCGGCGACCAGGCCGCCGCCCATCCGCTCGCCCATGTTGGCCAGGTCCGCGATCGGCGAGTCGAGGCCCTTGCGCAGATCCGCGGGGAGCGGCATCGGCCAGGCGGCCTCGCCCGCCTCGTCGGCGATCTCGTGCAGGGTGGTGCGGAAGGCGTCGTCGTTCGCCATGATGCCGAACGTGCGGCTGCCGAGCGCCAGCATCATCGCGCCGGTCAGCGTCGCCACGTCGACGATCGCGTCGGGCTTCTCCTCGGCGGCCCGGGTGATCGCGTCGGCCAGCACCAGGCGGCCCTCGGCGTCCGTGTTGAGCACCTCGACGGTCGTGCCGCTGTACATCCGCAGCACGTCGCCCGGACGGGTGGCGGAGCCCGAGGGCATGTTCTCGGCGAGCGCGAGCCAGCCGGTCACATTGACCTTGAGGCCGAGGCGGGCGGCTGTCACCACGGCGGCGAACACCGCGGCCGCGCCGCTCATGTCGCACTTCATGGTCTCGTTGTGTCCTGCCGGCTTCAGCGAGATGCCGCCCGAGTCGTACGTGATGCCCTTGCCGACGAACGCGAGGCTCTGCCTCGCGCCGCGCGCCGTGTAGGAGAGGCGGACCAGGCGCGGCGGGTTGGCGGAGCCCTGGCCCACGCCGATCAGGCCGCCGTAGCCGCCCTTGGCGAGCGCCTTCTCGTCCAGCACCTCGACCTTGACGCCGTGCTCCTTGCCCGCGGCGGCGGCGACGGCGGCGAAGCCCTCGGGGGTGAGGTCGTTGGACGGGGTGTTGATCAGGTCGCGGGCGCGGTTGATCTCCTCCGTCAGCGCGGTCGCGCGCTCCGCCGCGGCCTTGTGGGCCTTGTCGCGGGGCTTCGCGCCGAGCAGGACGGCCTCGCCGAGCGGCTGCTTCACGGCCGCGTCCGCGGCGGCGGCCGTGCTGGTCCTCTTCTCGCCGCCCCGGTAGACGGTGAAGGCGTACGCGCCGAGCAGCAGGCCCTCGCCGATGGCGGCGACGTCCTCGGCCGCCTCGACGGGCAGCGCCACGCCCGCCTTCTTCGTACCGGACAGCGACCGCGCGGCCACGCCCGCGGCGCGGCGCAGCGACTCGGTGCCGTACGCCTCGCCCTTCTCCGGCTGCCTGCCGAGGCCGACCGCGAGCACGACGGGGGACTTGAAGCCCGCGGGCGCGGGCACCTTGGTCACCTCACCCTCGGCGCCGGTGGCCCCGAGGGTTTCCAGCACGGCGGCGAGCTTGCCGTCGAAGCCCTTGTCCACGGCCTCGGCGCCCGGGGCCACGACCGGTCCGGCGGCGCCCTTGGCGACACCGACGACGATGACGTCGGCGCGCAGCGTCGCCGCGCCCGACGTGGTGAGAGTGAGAGCAGTCACGGTGGTGAAATCTCGCTTCCGGTGAGTTCGTTGACTGGCCGGGGGATGG
The DNA here is from genome assembly GCF_039540215.1 of Streptomyces tremellae. Lineage (NCBI taxonomy): Bacteria > Bacillati > Actinomycetota > Actinomycetes > Kitasatosporales > Streptomycetaceae > Streptomyces > Streptomyces tremellae. The sequence goes on along the minus strand of NZ_BAABEP010000044.1, from coordinate 17,754 downwards.
GCCGGCCTTCCCAGCGCGCCGTGACCGGCCCTCGGCGCGCCGGGAGCGAGCCTACGCGCCGCTGACGTGAGGCTTCTCATCCCCTGGACGGCGGGGCCGCCCGCACCCGCGCGCCCCCGGCGCACCGGGGGCGCGTCAGGCGGGCGCGACCGCCAGCACCACCAGCGCGACGGTGGCCGCCGTCTCGGCGAGCGCGCCGAGCACGTCGCCGGTGATGCCGCCGAAGCGGCGCACACAGTGACGAAGGAGCAACTGCGCGGCGCCCGCGGCACACAGCACCGCCGCGCCGTCCCGCACCGCGTCCGCGGCGGAGAAGCCGAGCCCCGCGGCCGCAGCCGCGAGGACCGCTGCGGTCAGCGCCAGGGCAGCCGCCCGGGTGGGGACCGTGCCCGCGACCGCCGCGCCGAGCCCGCCCGGCCTGGCCGGCGGCACGCCCGTACGGCAGCCGAGCGCGAAGACCGACCTGGCGGCGACGGCCGCGACGGCGAGCCCCACGGCCGCGCGGCCCGGGCCGTGGTCGTAGAGCCTGGCCACGGCCGCCGCCTGGGCGAGCAGCACCAGGACGAGCGTGAGCACGCCGAACGGCCCGATGTCCGACTGCTTCATGATCCGCAGCGCGTCCTCGGCGGGCCGGCCGCTGCCCAGCCCGTCCGCGGTGTCGGCGAGCCCGTCGAGGTGCAGGCCCCTGGTGAGGGCGGCGGGCGCGGCGAGCGCCCCGGCCGCGGCGAGCAGCCCGCCGGTGCCGAGCAGCCACAGCGCGGTGGCGAGCGCGGCGGACGCGGCGGCGACGGCGAACCCGGCGAGGGGCGCGGCGAGCATGCCCAGCCGCGCGGCCTCCCGGTCCCACCGGGTCACCCTGACGGGCAGCACGGTGAGGGTGCCGAGGGCGAAGCGCACCCCGTCACCGAGGGAGGCGGGGGACTGCGCGGGGGCGGGGGCGGCGGGGGAGTCGGGCACCGCCGCACCCTAACCGGGCGCCGCGCCGGAGTCGCCGGGGCGTCGGACGGGCGGGAGGCGATACGTTTCCTTCGCGGGCTTTGCCCGTTACGTTCCGTTCGGGGCGGCCGAGGCGCCGCGTCCGCGGGGCGCCCTCCTTGCGTACCGGCCGGACGGGGGTGGCATGGGCCACTGGTTGCAGCGGAACGTGGTGGAGCCCGGCAAGCTGCCGATGCTGCTCGCGCTGCTCTCCTTCGTCGTGTGCTTCCTGCTGACCCGCACGGTCACCCGGCTGATCAGGGCGGGCAAGGGGCCCTTCCGCAACGTCACGCCCGGCGGCCTGCACATCCACCATGTCGTGCCCGGCGTGGTCCTCACCGTGATCGGCGGCTTCGGCGCGGTCGGCACGGGCACCCACGGCGCGGCGGCCGGGGCCTTCGCGGTGGTCTTCGGCGTCGGGGCGGGCCTCGTCCTCGACGAGTTCGCGCTCATCCTGCACCTGGACGACGTGTACTGGACGGAGCAGGGCCGCCAGAGCGTCGAGGTCGTGGTGATGGCGGCTGCCCTCGCCGCGCTCGCGCTCGGCGGCTTCGCCCCGCTCGGCGTCGACTCGCTCACCGCCGACGAGCAGCACGACCGGGCGGCCGCGGTCGCGGCGATCACCGTCAACTGCCTCTTCGCCGTGGTCACGTTCCTCAAGGGCAAGCCGCGGCTCGGCCTGATCGGGGTGCTCGTGCCCTTCGTCGCCCTCGTCACCGCCGTGCGGCTCGCCCGCCCCGGCTCACCCTGGGCGAAGCGCGCCTACCGCCGCCGCCCGCGGGCCCGCGCCCGCGCCACCCTGCGTGCGTACCGCCACGACGCGCGCTGGACGGGCCCCCGGCGCGCCTTCCAGAACTGGCTCGGCGGCACCCCCGACCCATCCCCGCCCGCACCACAGGAGCCACGGCGCTGAACGGCCGCCCCGGGCCCGTCAGTACGCCCCGGGGCGCGCGGCCCGTGTGGCGTGTCCGCGGGCGTCAGGTCGCGTCGAGCACTCCGGGGCGGTCGTCGGGCTTCGGGGCCGCGGGTGCCTCCGGCAGGTCGGCCGCGAGCCCGGCCGCCGCCTGCACCAGCGGCAGGGCGAGCAGCGCGCCTGTTCCGCCGCCCACCGTGACGCCCTGGTCGAGCAGCGGGGTCATCGCCATCCGGTCGAGCGCCTTCGCCTGGCCGGGCTCGCCGGTGAGGTGGCCCGCGAGCCACCAGTCCGGCGCGCGGAACGCGGCCCGCTGGCCCACCAGCGCACAGGCCGCGGAGACCACGCCGTCCAGGATCACCGGCATGCGACGTACAGCGCTCTGGAGCAGGAAGCCCGTCGTCGCCGCCAGGTCAGCGCCGCCCACCGCGGCGAGCAGCCGCAGCTGGTCGCCGAGCACCGGCCGGGCCCTGCGCAGCGCGTCCCGCACCGCGGCGCACTTGCGCATCCACGTCAGGTCGTCGATCCGCACACCGCCGCGCCCCGTCACCACCGACGCGTCGGTGCCGCACAGCGCCGCGACGAGGACCGCGGCCGGGGTCGTGCCGCCGACGCTCAGGTCGCCGAGGACCACCAGGTCCGTGCCCGAGTCGGCCTCCTCGTCCGCGACGCGCATCCCCAGCCGCACCGCCTCCTCGGCCTCCTGGGGCGTCAGCGCGTCCTCCACGTCGATCCGGCCGCTGCCGCGCCGCACCCGCTGGCGTACGACGTCGCCGGGCAGCAGCGCCGGGTCGCAGTCGAGGCCCGCGTCCACGATCCGCACCGGGACGCCAGCGCGGCGCGCCACCACGGCGCCGGGGCTCGTGCCGTCGAGCGCCTCGCGCACCAGCGTGTGCGCGCTCGCCGCAGGCCGCCCCGACACGCCGAGCGCGGCCACCCCGTGGTCGCCCGCGAACACGACGACGCGGGGCTGCGCCACGGCGCGCACGGGCACGGACCGCTGCGCGGCCGACAGCCACTCGCCCAGTTCGTCGAGGCGCCCGAGCGCCCCGGCAGGCACGGTCTGCCGCTCCCTGCGTTCCTCGGCGTCCCGCCGCATGCCGCTGTCGGGGCGCTCGATCAGATCGGAGAAGTCGTCGAGATTCAGGGCGCTCATGTGCCCGAACAGTACCCGGACCCGCCCTGCCCGCCACCGCGCAGGTGCCGGTGCGCGCGGGCTGGGCGGCGCTCAGCCGCGCAGCACCAGCGCCTGCCCCGCGACCACCAGCAGCAGGTGCTCGCACTCGGCCGCGAACGCCGCGTTGAGACGGCCGAGTTCGTCGCGGTAGCGGCGTACGGAAGCGGTCGCGGGCACCACCGAAGAACCCACCTCGTTCGTCACCGCGACCACCGTGCGCCGGGTGGCGCGCACCGCGTCGACCAGCTCGGCCGTGCGCGCCCGCAGCGCCTTCTCGCCGCCGCCCTCCCACGCCGCGTCGTCCCACGCGCCGACCCGGTCCATCGCGTCGGTCAGCCACAGCGAGAGGCAGTCGACCAGCAGCGGCGGCCCGTCCTGCGCGAGCAGCGGCACCAGGTCGCAGGTCTCCTCCGTGCGCCAGGACGCGGGGCGCCGCTCGCGGTGCGCCCGCACCCGCTCCGCCCACTCCGCGTCGCCGTCCCTGCCGCCGCCGGTCGCCACGTACACCACCCCGGGGAAGGCGGCGAGCCGCCGCTCCGCCTCCAGCGACTTGCCCGAGCGCGCCCCGCCGGTCACCAGGGTCCGCCGCGGGACCTGCGGCACCGGGCGGTACGCCCCGACGACGAGCGCCGTGCCGTCGGGCACGGCGCGCGCACCCGCCGCCGCGAGCCGCCGCGCCAGCTCGGCGCCCTGCGGCACGCCGTGGTCAAGGTGGACCGCGAGCACCTCGGTCGAGGGCCCGACCACGCCCGCCACGCGCAGCCGCGCCACCGCGTCGGGCCGCCCCACCACGTCCGCGGCCACCAGGTCGTACGGCTCCGACCGCACGCGCTCCGCGTCCAGGCCCGCGGGCGCGCCGCCGGGCGGCAGGTACAGCAGCCGCTCGCCGTCAGGCGAGACCACCTCGTACCCGGTCCCCGGCGCGTCCATCGGCACGGCCCGTACCCGGTGCCCGCTCAGCAGCGTCAGCACCCTGCCGTCCGCCACCCGCCCGGCGGCCGGCAGGCCGGGCGGCAGCTCCATGGCGGGCCCTTCGTGGGGATGGCTGAGCAGGACCTGCCGCACGCCCGCCAGCGTGCGGCCCGCTCGGGCCGCGGCGAGCGCGGCGCCCGGTGTCAGGTCGAGCAGCAGCACGCCGTCGACGAGCAGTGACGTCGCGGCGCGCACCGCGCCGCCGCGGGCCGCGGCGCACACGGCGCAGGGACAGTCGGGGCGCGGCAGCCCCTCGGGGGCCCCGGTGCCGAGCAGAGTGAGTTCCACATCCACGATCCTCCCGCGACCCCGCGCACCGTGCGCGCCCGGCTACGCTGCGGGCAGCAACACAGTGATCAGCGACAGTGGCAGCAGCCCCGCAGCACCTGGAGGCGCACATGGCGTGGACGTGGCGGTTCGAGAAGGCAGACGGGACGGAGGTCACGCCCGCCGTGCGGGCGGAGGAGTTCCCCACCCAGGGCGACGCCGAGTCGTGGATCGGCGAGGAGTGGAAGGAACTGGTCGAGGGCGGCGCCGACCAGGTCACGCTGTTCGAGGACGGCACGAAGGTGTACGGGCCGATGAGCCTGCACGCCGAGCAGACGGGCGAGGACCCCGCGGCGCTCGGCACCCCGGACGCCGACGCGCCGGAGGCGCAGGACGAGGGCTGACCGCCCCGCCGCGCGCGAGGGCGCCACCCGGCCGCCGGCCGCGCGGCGCCCTCGCGCGCGAGCCGCCCCGGTGCTGCGGGGGCGGCGGTGAACCACCCGGTGCTGCGAGGGTCAGGAGAACCGCCCCGGGGGCTGTGGACCCCCGGCAGCGCCCCGGGCCCGTCCCCGCCGGGCTCCGGCCCGCACAGAGCGGGGCGCACCGCCATGGCCCGCACGGGCCGGGCGCGCGTCCGGCCCGGGGCTCACATCTCGCCGAGCGTGACCTTCACCGTCTTCGTCGCGTCGCCGCGCAGGTAGGTGACGGTTGCCCGCCGGCCCGGCCGGTCGCCCGCGAGGACCTCGGAGAGCGACGCGATGTCGGTGATGCGCTCGCCCCCCACCCTGACGACGATGTCGCCGGGCTTGAGGCCCGCGGCCCTGGCGCCGCCTCCCTCGGCCGTGCTGACGACCGCCACGCCCGTGGGCTGGAGGTCGGGGCCGAGCACGGTGCGGCCCGTGATGCCGAGCGCGGCCCGGCCCGAGTGGGTGACCTTCCCGCTCTTGATGATCTGGTCGGCGACGTTCTTCACCGTGGAGGCGGGGATCGCGAAGCCGATGCCGGGCGCCGCGCTGCCGCCGCCCCCGATCTGCGGGTCGGTGGCCGCGAGCGTCGGGATGCCGATGACCTCGCTGTCCAGGTCGACGAGCGCGCCGCCGCTGTTGCCCGGGTTGATCGCGGCCGACGTCTGCACCATGTTCGCGATGGTCGCGATGGTCGCGCCGGTGCCGCCCGACTGCCCCTTCCCCTCGCTCACGGTCCGCCCCACGGCGGAGACGATGCCCTGGGTGACGCTGCTCGACAGGCCGAGCGGTGAACCCATCGCCAGCACGATCTGGCCCACGGCGACCTTGGACGAGTCGCCGAACACCGCGCCCTTCAGCCCCTTGGGCACCGAGTCCAGCTTGATCACCGCGAGGTCCTGCTGCGGGAAGCTGGAGACCAGCCGGGCGGTGAGCGGCTGCTCGCGGGTGGCGACGGTGACCTTGAAGGTCTTCTTCGAGCCGACGACGTGCGCGTTGGTGACGATGTGGCCCGAGCCGTCGTAGACGATGCCGGAGCCGAGGGAGTCGCCCGCGTCGATCTGCACGACCGAGGGCAGCACCTTCCCGATGGTGTTCTCGTAGTCCGTCTGGAGGCCGTTCGCCGTGTGCGGGGGCGCCGGCCGCTCGGTGGCGGCCGGGCTCGACGGCGCCGCGGTGCCCCGGGCGGCGGGCGGCGCCGCGGGGGCGGCCGAGGTGCCAGAGGCCGCGGAGCAGCCCGCGAGGGCGACCGCGCAGAGCCCGGCGGCGACGGTCAGCGGCGGCACCGTCGCGGAGCCACGGAGAACATGACGGCGGGGAAGGGAAGCATCCATGGCCGGAGTATCCCTTTGGCGCTATTTGTCCGATGGGTGGCGCGCGGCGGGCGGCGCGCCCCCTCGCTCCCGGGCTGCCGGGGAGGCGTCAGCCGCGCACACCGCACAGGTGCAGCAGTGCCGCCACCGCGCGGTACGGATCGGTCCTGCCCGCGCGCTCCTCGGCCGCGAGCAGCCGCTCCAGCTTCCCGCCGGTGGGCGCCTCGGCCGTGTCGTCCGCGCCGTCCGTGAAGACGCGCACCCCGTACCAGGCGCGCAGCGGCGCCGCGATCCCCTCCAGTGTCCTGGTCAGGTCCGCGAGCCGGTCGGCCCGCACGGTCAGCCCGAGCCTGTTGGTGTACGAGGACCCGTCGAACGACGCGAGCGCGGTGGCCCAGTCGCCCGCGTACCCCGGACGCAGCGCCAGCGCGTCGCCGTTGCGCACGAGCAGCGAGAGCAGCCCGCCGGGAGCCAGCATCCTGGCGAGACCCGCGAGCAGCGCGTCCGGTTGCTTCACGTACATCAGCACGCCGTGGCAGAGGACCACGTCGAAGGAGCCCGGCTTGAAGTGCACCCCGGTGTCCATGCCCTCGCCCTGGATCAGCCGGACCCGCTCCCTGATGCCCTCGGGCTCGCGCGCCAGGTCGGCGCGGGCCGCCGCCACCAGCGCGGGATCGGACTCCAGGCCCGTGACGCCGTGCCCGGCGCGCGCGAGGCGCAGCACCTGGGTGCCGCGGCCCATGCCGACGTCCAGTACCCGCAGCCGCTGCCCGACGGGGAAGCGGCCGGATATCTGCTCCTCCAGCTGCCGGGAGACCAGCTCCTGGCGCACGACGTCGCGCAGCCCGCCGAGGCCGCTGAGCCAGGGGCCCGAACCCCCGGCGAAGCCGCCGCCGTCCGCGAGACGGCCGGCCGGATCGCCGCTCAGAGTTTCGCCCCGCGCTTGACCTGCGGCTTCGGCAGCCGCAGCTTGCGGATCTGCAGTGTGCGCATCAGGCCGTACATCACGACGCCGCGAGTGGGCTCGTTCGGGAAGCGCACGGCGAGCTGCTTCTTCAGTCGCAGGCCGAGGAAGACCGAGTCGACGACCATGGCGACGATCACCAGCAGCCACAGCAGCAACGCGATGTTCTGGAGCGCGGGGACCCTGACCATCGTCAGCACGAGGATCACCACGGCGGACGGCAGGAAGAACTCGGCGGCGCAGAACCTGGCGTCGACGTAGTTGCGGGCGAAGCGGCGCACCGGGCCCTTGTCGCGCGCCGGCAGATAGCGCTCGTCCCCGTTGTTCAGCGCCTCGCGCTGGCGCGCCATGTCGGCCCTGCGCGTCTCGCGCTGGCGCTTCACCGCCGTCTTGCGGTCGGCGGGGGCGGTCGTCACCGCGCGGCGGCGCTGCGTCTGCGCCTCGCTCCGCTTCGGTGTGGGCCTGCCCTTGGGCGCCTGCGGGTCACGGGACTGCTTGGTCAGGTCGGCCGTCACCTGGGTGTCGGGCGCCTTCTCTTCGTTCGAACGGCTACGGAACACAAGGGCCAAGGGTACGGGCTCGGGTGCATGGACCCCACCCCCGCGGGGAACGATCCCGCAACGGCCTTCGTCTTCACGGGGTACGGGGCAGGCCGCGGGCGCGCGGGGGCGCGGCTCCCACAGAGGCGTCCCTACTCCCTCCGCCGGAGCGGCCCGTCGCGGGAGTCGTCCTTGGGGATGACCGCATCCGCTCTCGAACAGTGCGGTAATAGAGGCAGGGCCCGTACTGTGGGTTCTGCAGGAGTGCTGGTTCCGGAGTCCGTCACGAAGGGGGCGCGCGAAGCCCATGAGCGGTGTGATGAAGCGTATGGGGATGATCTTCCGCGCGAAGGCCAACAAGGCCCTGGACAGGGCCGAGGACCCGCGGGAGACCCTCGATTACTCCTACCAGAAGCAGCTTGAGCTGCTCCAGAAGGTGCGCAGGGGCGTCGCCGACGTGGCCACCTCGCGCAAGCGTCTGGAACTCCAGCTGAGCCAGCTCCAGGGCCAGTCGGACAAGCTGGAGGAGCAGGGCCGCAAGGCGCTCGCCCTCGGGCGCGAGGACCTCGCGCGCGAGGCACTCTCCCGCAAGGCCGCGCTCCAGCAGCAGGTCTCCGACCTGGAGACCCAGCACACCACGCTCCAGGGCGAGGAGGAGAAGCTGACGCTCGCGGCGCAGCGCCTCCAGGCCAAGGTCGACGCCTTCCGCACGAAGAAGGAGACCATCAAGGCCACCTACACCGCCGCCCAGGCGCAGACCAGGATCGCGGAGTCGTTCTCCGGCATCTCCGAGGAGATGGGCGACGTCGGCCTGGCGATCCAGCGCGCGGAGGACAAGACGGCCCAGCTCCAGGCCAGGGCGGGCGCGATCGACGAGCTCCTGGCCTCCGGCGCCCTCGACGACCAGTCGGGCCTGGCGAAGGACGACATCGCCACCGAGCTGGACCGGATCTCCGGCGGCTCCGACGTGGAGCTCGAACTCCAGCGGATGAAGGCGGAACTCGCGGGCGGCTCCTCGGCCGCCCCGCAGCAGGCGATCGAGGGCGGCGCGGGGGAGCGGGGCGCCGAGCGCCCCAACCTCGACAAGAGCTGACACGAGCTGACAAGACCCGATGAGAGCCGACAAGACCTGACACGAGCGGGCAGGACAGAGCCGACGAGCGCTGAGGAGCGTCATGATCGTACGGATCATGGGGGAAGGGCAGGCCAGGGTCGCGGACAGCTGTCTGGAGCAGCTGAACGAGCTGGACGACGAGCTGATGGCCGAGGTCGAGCGGGGTGACGAGGCCGGCTTCCGGCGTACGTTCACCGCGCTGCTCGACCGGGTCAGGGAGCTGGGCGAGCCCCTGCCCGACGACGCGCTCGAACCCTCGGGCCTCATCCTGCCCGCCGCCGACGCGACGCTCGAAGAGGTAAGGGAGCTGCTGAGCGACGAGGGCCTGATCCCCTCGTCGGTCTGACCGGCCCGACCCAGGACCCACCGTGCGCACCCCCCACACGGACGACCCCGCCGCCCCACGCCCCGCAGGCACGGGGCGGACCGCTGCCTCCTCCTCCCCGCAGCCCGCCGGCCCCGCCGCCCCGCCGAAGGGCCGCGACGCCGTACGGGCCGACCGCGACGCCATGGCAAGGGGCCCCGTGGCCCACGCGCCGGGCCCGATCCGGCGCGCGGTCTGCTGGTCCCGGGCGCACCCGACCGGACCCGATGTCCTCATCGCCGTCGTCGTCCAGGTCCTCATGCTGGTCACCGCCGTCGCGCACCCGCGCGGCGGCCGGGGGTTCACCCCGCCCATCGACGTACGGCCGCCGGGCGCGCTCAGCTTCACGCTGATGACACTGGCCGCCGCCGCCCTCGTCCTCAGGCGCCACAGGCCGCGCTCCGTGCTGCTGGTCACCGGCTGCCTCACCGTGGTCGAGCTGGCCGCGGGGCGACCCGACTCGCCGATCGTGTTCACCGTGGTCGTCGGCCTGTTCACGCTCGCCGCCCACACCGACAGGCCCACCACCTGGCGGGTCGGCCTGCTCACCATGGCCGTGCTCACCGGCGTCGCCATGGCCTTCGGCACCGGCCCCTGGTACACGCAGCAGAACCTCGGCGTCTTCGCCTGGACCGGCATGGCCGCCGCCGCGGGCGACGCCGTGCGCAGCAGGCGTGCCTTCATCGACGCCATGCGGGAGCGCGCCGAGCGCGCCGAGCGCACGCGCGAGGAGGAGGCGGGACGGCGCGTCGCCGAGGAGCGGCTGCGCATCGCCCGCGACCTGCACGACGTCGTCGCCCACCACATCGCCCTGGTCAACGTGCAGGCCGGCGTCGCGGCACACGTCATGGACAAGCGCCCGGACCAGGCCAAGGAGGCCCTCGCCCATGTGCGCGAGGCCAGTCGCAGCGCCATCGAGGAACTGCGCGCCACCGTGGGCCTGCTGCGCCAGTCCGGCGACCCCGAGGCGCCCACGGAACCCGCGCCGGGCCTCGCCCAGCTCGACGCGCTCGTCGACACCTTCCGCTCCGCGGGACTGCCCGTGGAGTGCCTGGTACCCGAGGAGCCGCCCCGGCTGCCCGCGGCCGTCGGCCTCGCCGCGTACCGGATCGTCCAGGAGGCGCTGACCAATGTGCGCAAGCACGCGGGCGCCGGGGCCAGGGCCGAGGTGAGCGTCGTGCGCGCGGGCGCGGGCATCGAGGTGACCGTCCTCGACGACGGCGGCACCGGGCCGCGGGAGAGCGCGCCCGGCGGCGGGCACGGCCTGCTCGGCATGCGCGAGCGCGTCGTCGCCCTCGGCGGCAGCCTGGTCGCCGAGCCCCGGTACGGGGGCGGCTTCCGGGTGCAGGCGATACTGCCGGGGGAACCGCCGCGACGACAGGGAGAGCACGCGTGACGATCAGGGTCCTGCTCGCGGACGACCAGGCCCTGCTGCGCAGCGCCTTCCGCGTCCTGGTCGACTCGGAGCCCGACATGGAGGTGGTGGCCGAGGCCGCGGACGGCGCCGAGGCCGTCTCCCTGGCCCGCTCGGAGCGCGCCGACGTGGTCCTCATGGACATCCGCATGCCGGGCACGGACGGCCTCGCCGCCACCCGCATGATCAGCGCCGACCCCGGACTCGCCGGTGTGCACGTGGTGATGCTCACGACGTTCGAGGTCGACGAGTACGTGGTGCAGTCGCTGCGCGCGGGCGCCTCGGGCTTCCTCGGCAAGGGCGCGGAGCCGATGGAGCTGCTGAACGCGATCCGGATCGCCGCGGCCGGTGAGGCGCTGCTCTCGCCCGCCGCCACCAAGGGCCTGATCGCCTCGTTCCTCGCGCAGGGCGGCGCGGGCGGCGACCGGGAGGGCCCGGCCGCGCACGCGGAACTGCTCGCCGCGCTGACCGTGCGGGAGCGCGAGGTGCTCGGTCTGGTCGCGGGCGGCCACTCCAACGACGAGATCGCCGAGCGCCTCGCCGTCAGCCCCCTCACCGTGAAGACGCACGTCAACCGGGCCATGGCCAAGCTCGGAGCCAGGGACAGGGCGCAACTGGTGGTATTCGCGTACGAATCGGGCCTGGTGCGTCCGAGGGTGGAGTAGCGCTCCTCCACCGCGTACTCCAGGCGCGGTACTCCGCGGGTACCGGAAAGGGACCTGCGGCGGACGGAAACGCCCCGTTCCATGCCTGATCGTGTAGAGGGACGGAGAGCCGCCCGCAGCCCGGTGGCAGGCCGGCACGCCGCCGCCTGCCCCCGCCCCGTTCACCGCCGCTTTCCGCGGACGCGCACCCGCAGCACGCACACAGAAGAGAGACCCCATGTCCTGGCTGTCCAGGTTCAGCCTCAGACAACGGGCCCTAGTCGGCCTGATGTCGATCATCGCCCTCGTGTTCGGCGCGATAGCGATCCCGCAGCTGAAGCAGCAGCTGCTGCCGCCCATCGACCTGCCGCTCGTCTCGGTGGTGGCCCCCTACCAGGGCGCGTCGCCGGACGTGGTGGAGAAGCAGGTGGCCGAGCCGCTGGAGAACGCCATGAAGGCGGTCGACGGCGTCAGCAGCGTCACCTCGACGTCGAGCGAGGGCAGCGCCACCGTCGTCGCCAGCTTCGAGTTCGGCCAGTCCGGCACCAAGCAGCTGGTCGCCGACATCCAGCAGGCCGTCAACCGGGCCTCCAACCAGCTGCCCGACAGCGTCGACCCGCAGGTGGTCGCGGGCTCCACCAACGACCTGCCCACCGTGGTGCTCGCCGTCACCTCGGACAAGGACCAGCAGGCGCTCGCCGACCAGCTCGACCGCACGGTCGTCCCCGACCTCCAGGGCATCGACGGCGTCGGCCAGGTCACCGTCGACGGCGTGCGCGACCTGCGGGTCGCCGTCACCCCGGACCCGGCGAAGCTCGCCGCGGCGGGGCTCACCACCGCGTCGCTCTCCGACGCGCTCAAGGCGGGCGGCGTGCCCGTGCCCGCGGGGTCGTTCGCCGAGGACGGCAAGAGCCGCACCGTACAGGTCGGCACCGGCTTCACCTCGCTCGGGCAGATCCGCGACCTCGAAGTCACCCCGCAGGCCGCGCCCGGCGCCGCGCCTGCCAAGCCGGTGCGCCTGGGCGACGTCGCCTCCGTCGCCCAGCGGCCCGCGCCCGAGACCTCCCTGACCCGCACCGACGGGCAGCCGAGCCTGGCCGTCAACATCACCATGGACTCGCAGGACGGCAGCGCCGTCTCGATCTCCGACGCCGTCAAGGACAAGCTGCCCCACCTGCGCGACCAGCTGGGCTCCGGCACGAAGGTCGTCGTCGCGAGCGACCAGGGGCCCGCGGTCTCCAAGTCGATCTCAGGACTGACCACCGAGGGCGCGCTCGGCCTGCTGTTCGCGGTCATCGTGATCCTGCTGTTCCTCGCCTCGCTGCGCTCGACGCTGGTCACCGCGATCTCCATCCCGCTCTCCGTCGTCATCGCGCTCATCGTGCTGTGGATCGACGGCGAGACGCTCAACGTCCTCAGCCTCGGCGGCCTCACCATCGCCATCGGCCGGGTCGTCGACGACTCGATCGTGGTCCTGGAGAACATCAAGAGACACCTCGGCTACGGCGAGGAGCGCCACCGGGCGATCGTCAACGCGGTCAAGGAGGTCGCGGGCGCGGTCACCGCCTCGACGCTCACCACCGTCGCGGTCTTCCTGCCGATCGGCCTGGTCGGCGGCATCGTCGGCGAGCTGTTCGGCTCGTTCTCGCTGACCGTCACGGCCGCGCTGCTCGCGTCGCTGCTGGTCTCGCTGACGGCGGTCCCGGTCTTCTCGTACTGGTTCCTGCGCGCCCCGAAGGACGTGCAGGAGCTCGGCGCGGACGAGGCGCGCCGCCGCGCCGAGGAGAAGGAGTCCCACAGCAGGCTCCAGCGCGCGTACGTGCCGGTGCTGCGCTGGGCCACCCGCAAGCGCCTCACCAGCGTGCTGATCGCCGTGGTGATCCTCGTCGGCACGCTCGGCATGTCGAGCTTCCTGAAGACCAACTTCTTCGACAACAGCGACCAGGACGTGCTGTCCATCAGCCAGAAGATGGCGCCCGGCACCAGCCTCGACGCGACGAACGCGGCCGCCAAGAAGGTCGAGCACGTGCTCGCGGGCCTCGACCAGGTGAAGGACTACCAGGTCACCGTCGGCACCTCCGGCTTCCAGGCCGCGCTCGGCGGCGGCTCCGGCACCAGCCAGGCCAGCTACCAGGTGACCGTCAAGGACGCCGCGCAGTACGAGAAGACGCAGAGCGCCATCGAGCACGCGCTGCACGGCCTCAAGGGGATCGGCGACACGACGGTCTCCGCGGGCGGCGGCTTCGGCAGCCAGGATCTGAGCGTGGTGGTCAAGGCCGGCGACGCGGCGACCCTGAAGAAGGCCTCCGACCAGGTCACCGCCGCGGTCGGCACCCTGCACGACGTCACCGACGTGCAGAGCGACCTGTCGCAGTCCATCCCGCGGGTCTCCGTGACGGCCAACGACAAGGCCGCCGCCGCGGGCTTCAGCAACGCGACGCTGGGCGCCGCGGTCGCGCAGGCCGTCAGCGGGACCACGTCGGGCACGGCGATCCTCGACGACACCGAGCGGGACGTGGTGGTCACCTCGAAGCGGCCCGCGACGACCGTCGCGCAGCTCAAGGGCCTGCCGCTCGGCCCGGTCAAGCTCGGCCAGATCGCCGATGTGAAGGTCGTACCGGGACCGGTCTCCATGACGCGCATCGACGGCAACCGCGCCGCGACCGTCACCGCGCGCCCGACCGGCGACAACACGGGCTCGGTCAGCAGCGCGCTCCAGTCGAAGGTCGACGCGCTGAAGCTGCCCGCGGGCGCCACCGCCTCCATCGGCGGGGTGACCTCCGACCAGAACGACGCGTTCAAGAAGCTGGGTCTGGCGATGGCCGCGGCCGTGGCGATCGTGTTCATGCTGCTCGTCGGCACGTTCAGGTCGCTGGTGCAGCCGCTGATCCTGCTGGTGTCGATCCCGTTCGCGGCGACCGGCGCGCTCGCCCTGCTGCTGCTCACCGGCACCCCGCTCGGCGTGCCCGCGCTGATCGGCATGCTGATGCTGATCGGCATCGTGGTCACCAACGCGATCGTGCTGATCGACCTGATCAACCAGTACAGAGCGCAGGGGCACGGCGTCGTCGAGGCGGTCGTCGAGGGCGGCAGGCACCGGCTGCGGCCGATCCTGATGACGGCGCTCGCCACCATCTTCGCGCTGCTGCCGATGGCGCTCGGCGTGACCGGCGAGGGCGGCTTCATCGCCCAGCCGCTCGCGGTGGTGGTGATCGGCGGCCTGATCTCCTCGACGCTGCTGACGCTGCTGCTCGTGCCGACGCTCTACGCGATGGTCGAGCTGCGCAAGGAGCGCAGGGCGAAGAAGAAGGCCGACAGGCGCGGGGACGGCACGCCGCCTTCGGCCCCCTCGGACGAGCGCACCCCGCAGGGCGCGCACGCCTGAGCCGGGCGCACGCCGGTACGGCGAAGGGGCGGGCCCCCGGCGGACACTCCGCCGGGGGCCCGCCCCTTCGCGTGCGGCGCGGGCGCCGCCCGGGTCACGGCAGGGCGAGCATCTGCTGGAGCGCCGCCTGCGCGTAGCGGGCGGTCTCGTCGTCCACCCGGATGCGGTTGACCTCGTTTCCGTCCGCCAGCGACTCCAGCGTCCACACCAGGTGCGGCAGGTCGATGCGGTTCATGGTCGAGCAGAAGCAGACCGTGCGGTCGAGGAAGACGATCTCCTTGCCCTCGGCGGCGAACCGGTTCGCCAGCCGCCGCACCAGGTTGAGCTCCGTGCCCACGGCCCACTTGGAGCCCGCGGGCGCCGCTTCGAGCGCCTTGATGATGTACTCCGTCGAGCCGACCTGGTCGGCCGCCGAGACGACCTCGTGCCGGCACTCGGGATGCACCAGGACATTGACGCCCGGTATGCGCTCGCGCACCTCGCGCACCGACTCCAGGGTGAAGCGGCCGTGCACCGAGCAGTGCCCGCGCCACAGGATCATCTTCGCGTCGCGCAGCTGCTCGGCGGTCAGCCCGCCGTCCGGCTTGTGCGGGTCGTAGACCACGCAGTCGTCGAGGGAGAGGCCGAGGTCGCGCACGGCGGTGTTGCGGCCGAGATGCTGGTCGGGCAGGAAGAGCACCCGCTCGCCCTGCCCGAACGCCCAGTTCAGCGCGCGCTCCGCGTTGGAGGACGTGCAGATCGTGCCGCCGTGCCTGCCGGTGAAGGCCTTGATGTCCGCGGAGGAGTTCATGTACGAGACGGGGACGGTGCCCTCGGCCGCCCCCGCCTCCGTCAGGACGTCCCAGCACTCCGCGACCTGCTCGGCGGTGGCCATGTCGGCCATCGAGCAGCCGGCCGCCAGGTCGGGCAGGATGACCTGCTGGCTCCGCGAGGTCAGGATGTCCGCGGACTCGGCCATGAAGTGCACACCGCAGAAGACGATGTACTCGGCGTCCGGCCGGTCGGCCGCGTCCCTGGCGAGCTTGAAGGAGTCGCCCGTCACATCGGCGAACTGGATGACCTCGTCGCGCTGGTAGTGGTGCCCGAGCACGAACACCCGGTCGCCGAGGCGCTCCTTGGCCGCGCGGGCGCGCGCCACGAGGTCCGGGTCCGAGGGGGCGGGCAGGTCGCCGGGACACTCGACGCCGCGCTCGCTGCGCGGGTCGGCGTCGCGGCCGAGCAGCAGCAGCGCCAGCGGCGTGGGCTGCACGTCGAGTTCCGTAAGGGGTTGGGCCGTGGTCACGTCACGCACCCTTTCTTCTCTGCGGACCGGTGAACTGCGTCGGCCTTTTCGTCGGATTGACGCTATCTATCATATCCGCTTCGCGTCACGTTGACGATGCGCATACCGTCGATGTGACGCGATCCCCTTCGCCCCGGGGCCGGGACCCGTGGCCGCCCCGTACCGGCGCCCGGTGTGCGAGCATGAAGGAAGGGAACGAGTACCGGGCCGCGGAATGAAACCGCGGCCGTGCCGGTTGCCACAGTCGGCAAGCAGTCCGTACAACCCGGGAGAGAAGCAGATGTCCGTATCGGACGAGACCACCACCGTGAGCGACGGCATCCTCCTGTCCGACGCCGCCGCCAGCAAGGTCAAGACCCTGCTCGACCAGGAGGGTCGCGACGACCTCGCGCTGCGCGTCGCCGTGCAGCCCGGTGGCTGCTCCGGCCTGCGATACCAGCTGTTCTTCGACGAGCGCTCGCTCGACGGCGACATCGTCAAGGAGTTCGGCGGCGTCAGGGTCGTCACCGACCGCATGAGCGCCCCGTACCTGGGCGGCGCGTCGATCGACTTCGTCGACACGATCGAGAAGCAGGGCTTCACCATCGACAACCCGAACGCGACGGGTTCCTGCGCCTGCGGCGACTCCTTCCACTGAGCCGCCCCCGCTGACCGCGAAAAGGGCGGCGGCCCCCCGCCCCGGGGGCCGCCGCCCTTAGCCATGCCCGGCCCCGCGCCCCGCGGGGGCCGCGCTCACCGGGGCGCGGACGGCACCTTCGCGCCGGTGCTGGCGCTGACGACGGTGCGGGTGCCCAGCGGGCGGTCCAGCGTCAGGGTGCTCGACCGGCGCTCTGCCAGGGCGACGCAGCGCTCGCCCGGTTTCCGGGCGGGCCCCTCCACCCGTACCGCCACCGCGGAGTCCGACTCGTCGGCCCGTACGCCGTACGTCCCGCACACCCCGCCCCAGAACCGCACCGTGAGCGTGCGGCCGTGCGCGCTGTACGAGAGGGGCTGCTCGGGCGCGCCGGCCGCGCCGCTCCCGCCGCCCGGCTTCATCCCGTGCGGTGGCAGGGAGGGCAGCGGCGTACGCGAGGCTCCCGGGCGCAGCGCCGGCTGCGCCACCCGGTACGCCGGGGTGCCGCCGCCCGGGTCGACCGTGAACAGCCAGGACGGTACGAGCCCCGGCCTGCCGTCCACCGACCGCGCCGCGAGCCCGAACACCACCGCGTCCACCGGGAGCCTCCGCGCGCTACCGTCCGGCGGACAGCTCGCCGTCGGCGCGGGCTCGGCGCCTGTGACGGGGCCCGTCAGGGGCGTCCGCGTGGCGCAGCCGGCGGTCCCCTGCGCGCCCGCGTCGAGCGCCTTCAGCGCCTCCGCCGCCCCCGTCACCTGATACGCCGTGCCCGCCTCGGGGACGCCCAGCTGCCCGCCGCCGCTCGCGATCCGCCCGTCCGCGCCGACCTGGAGGCCCGTCGTCCAGCCGTAGGTCGGCAACCCGCCCACCACCGGGTCCGCGTCCACCACGCGCACCGCGCCGAGCCGCCGGCTCGCGTCGAGGTGCGCGCCCCGCAGGCCCGCCGCCGCGAGGACCGGCGCCGCCGCCCTCTTCGCCGCGGTCTCGCTCACCGCACCGCCCGTAGGACCCACCACGCCGCCCAGGGAGGACGGGCCTCCGCCGGGGCACGGCCTCCCCCTCGTGCAGCCGTCGCCGCCCGGCGCGACCGCGTACCGGGAGAACGTCCAGGCGCCCGGCGCCTTCTTCCGGACCCGCAGCACCGGGCCCGTGCCGTCCGCCGCCGCGCCGACCTGCCAGAACAGCCCCGCCGTGCGCGGCGGCCCCGGCACCCCGAGCGCCTTCGCCAGCGCGGCGACCCGGCCCGCGGCTACGTCACCACGCACCTCGTAGACCCGGGCCGTGTCCGGGCCTTCGGGCAGCGGGACCGTCACCCGGTACCCGGGCCCGCGCGGATCGGGCTCGCCCGGCGCGA
>NZ_BAABEP010000043.1:0-56775 GCF_039540215.1 Streptomyces tremellae | reverse complement strand
CCCCGCGGCCGGCGCGGCCCGGCCGCGCGCGGCCGGCGCTGCCCCCGGGGCCGCCGTGCCCGGCCGGGTTCCCGTCTCCACGCCCCCCGCGGTGCCGGACACCGGCTCCGCGCCCGTGTCCGTCCGCACTTCCGGAGCAGTCGCCACCGGATTCCCCCCTCGTCTCGGGTCCCGCGGCGGAACGCGCGGCCCGCCGGCTCCCGGCCGGCGCGGGCCCGGCGCCGCCGCTCTTGCGGCCACCGTAGGGCGGCGGGCCACCGGGGTCGGACGGGGAAGTCCGAGTTGCGCAGTGCCGTCACGACACGTTCATCCGCCCGTTCACCGCCGCTGGGGCGCCGTCCGCGTGGGAGCGGCGCGGGACGCGCACCGGGGCGCACACCCGGCCGGGCACGGGCGCCCCCGCGGGGCCCCGGCGTGCCCCCGTGCGCCGTTGCCCGGCCGCCGCCGTGCCCCGAACCATGGACCCGGCGATCTTCGCCGGGCCCCGGCGGGGCGAGGGAGGGAGTCCGCGGTGGACACTGCGGCGGAACGGTACGGCGACCGGCTGTTCTCACACACCCATGGCGACGAGGCCGAGCGCCTCGGGGCGCTCGCGCGGGCGCTCGACCCGGTGACCTTCCGGCGCCTTGAGCGCTTCGGGCTGCCGGAGGACGCGCGCTGCCTCGACATCGGCTCGGGCGCGGGCACGGTCGCCGCGTGGCTGGCGCTGCGGTGCCCGAAGGGCGAGGTCGTCGCCACGGACGTGGACACCCGGCACTTCCCGCCGCAGGAGCGGCGGCGTGGCTGGCGCGCCCTGGAGCACGACGTGACCGCCGACTCCTTCCCCGAGGGGTCCTTCGACCTGGTCCATGCGCGCTGGGTCTTCTCCCACCACCGCGACCGGGACACCGTCCTCGCCCGGGTGGTGCGCTGGCTGGCCCCTGGGGGCCTGCTGTTCGTCGAGGACATGGCGGGCTTCCCGCTGGAGTCGTCGCCCCACCCGCTCTACCGCAGGGTGGGCCTCGGCATGTGCGAGACGGTGGAGCGGCGCCTCGGCACGGACTGCGCGTGGGCGCGTACGTTCCCCTCGCCGCTGCGCTCCCTTGGGCTCGTCCAGGTGGGCGCCGAGGCCACGCTGCCCACCGTCGGGCCCGGCCCCATGGGCAGGTTCTGGCGGCTGACGGCCGAGCAGATGGCCCAGGACCTGCACACGGTGCACGGCCTCAGCCACGGCGAACTCGCCGCGTTCTCCGCCCTGGTGGAGAGCCCCGACTTCAGCGACCTGTGCCTTGCGGACGTCGCAGCCTGGGGCCGCCGCCCCCTGCGCTGACCGGCGGGCGCCCGCGCCGACCGGCACCACCCGCGAGACGGCGCCCTCACGCACCCACCGGCGCCCGCGGACACCTCAGCCGCGGTTCTCGCCCGCCGCGGTCCGCTTGAGCGACCTGACGCGCCGCACCACGCCCCGTACGCGCGCGTTGCGCGGGATGAAGGCCATGCGCGCGGGCAGGCCGCCCGGCAGGCCGAGCACGGTGAGCCTGCGGCGTTTGAAGTAGCGCATCGTACGGGCATCCTGATGCTTCGTCAGGTACCGCACGGCGCGCTCCCGCAGGTCCGGGTTGACCTTCGGCTGCATCGCGAAGCCGACCGCGGCGAGCAGTTCCGTCAGCTCCGCCGTGCGGCCGCCGAGGCGCTGCGCCTCGACCGCGGCCCTGTCGGTGACGTCGGGCAGCAGCTCGTGGCAGATCGTCACGGGCACGCGGTTGCTGTTCTCGTACGGGGTGAGCCGTTCGAGCAGCAGCTCCGTGCCGACGCGCGCGACGCGCAGCCCGTAGAGGGACGCGGCGGTGAACAGCGCGGTGGAGAAGCAACCGACGACGAGCCCCGGCCGCAGCCGCTGGTAGAGCACCTCGGCGATGACCGGCGCTTCGACGGTCGTCAGCTCGACGCCGAGCCGCGCCGCCTCCTCTTCGAGGCGCAGGGAGAAGCGGGCGGGCGCGGTGGGGTGCGGCTTGAAGACGACCCGGCGGTGGCCGAGCGCGTGCGCGCCCCGCACCATCTTCACGTGCAGGTCCTCCTCTTCGTCCGCGGTGAGGATGGAGAGCGCGGAGAGGTACTGGCCGAGGAGGAGCGCGGGCTGCCGGGCCGCGGGCACACCGGCGTCCGCGGTGTCGTCGGCCGGGGCCGCCGCGGGGATGCCCGGCAGGTCGGGCGCGTCGGCACCGATCTCGGCGAGGACCTTCAGGAACGCCTCGGTGGGCACGACGGCCGGCTCCGAGCCGAACTCCCGCAGCAGCATGGGCCGCAGGCCCGGTACGAGGTCGAGGTGGAGCACCCGGCCGATGCGGGTGCCGATCAGCGGGGTGATCCTGTTGCGGGTGGGGCCGTAGCTCATCAGGCCGTCCGCGTAGAGGTCGATCGGCGCGCCGGTGAAGATGTCGGTGACCGCGAGCGCGGGCACCACCTGGATCGACTCGGCGACGAGGTGCACCGGGTCGTCGCCGAGCTGCCACAGCAGCCGCAGGTGGCGCTCCCACAGGGGCACGTCGTCGGGGCGCGGCGACCAGGAGCCGGGGTGGAAGGGGTGGATGGCCTCGTTCCAGGAGCGCACCTCGTCGAACCGGTCGCGCAGCCGCTCGAAGCCGGACATCTCGTCGAGCCCCGGCGTGGTCTCGGGGTTGGCCGCGTTGTTCGACACCAGCAGGATGGTGCGGGAGGCGGGCTCGAAGCACCCGGCGTCCAGCGCGGCGGCCAGCGTCGCCGCGCCGTAGAGGGTGGACGCGAGGAGGATTCGGGTGGTCATGCGGCGGCCTCCGCGGGAGCCGTGCGGCGGCGCAGCTTGGCGAGTTGGCCCGCGCGCCGGTGGTCGAGAGAGGACAGGGTGTCGTCGAGCACGTCCTGTGGCATCCTGCGCAGGGCCGCGGCGCTCATCGCCTTGAGCTGCCGGGCGACGCCCGGCTCGAACCGCTCGATCTGGCCCAGGTGGTGGGTGATGATCGCGCAGTAGGTGCGTACGGCCTTCGGCATCAGCCGGTCGGCCTCCGGGTCCTCGGCGGTCTCGCGCAGCAGTTGGTCGAAGGCGGCGACGAAGTCGAGCTGGCGGGTGTCGCCGATCTGCGTGAGCGAGGACTGGACGCCGCGCCGGTAGTAGTAGCCGAGGTGGTTGACCGCGGCGCAGGACTCGGCCTCCCGGTGCAGCTTCCAGATCCACGGCCGGTCCTCGGCGGTGTGCAGGCCCTCGGGGAAGGCCATCAGGCCCGCGTCGTACAGGCGGCGGTGGAAGAGGCCGGCCCACGAGTAGGGGTAGTCGACCGAGGTGGAGCGGTTGTCGGGAAGGATCAGGTCGCGGGGCCTGAGGACGGTGCCGCGCGGGCCGATCGGGGCGCGGTAGACGGTGCGGGCGCGTGCCGTGCAGCGGACCTGGTCGGTGCGGATGAAGTCGACGCCGAGCCGCTCGATCTCCGTCACCAGCGCGGGCAGGTAGTCGCGCGCCAGCCAGTCGTCGCCGTCGAGGAACGTCAGGTACTCGCCCGTCGCCGCTCGAAGGCCCGTGTTGCGGGCCGTGCCGATGCTGCTGTTCCGCTCGTGTCTGATCTGGCGGACCTCGCAGCGCAGCTGGGGCGCGAAGGCTTCGACCACGTCCGGCGTGCCGTCGGTTGAGCAGTCGTCCACGAAGACGACCTCGTCGTCGGCGCCGAGGTTCGCCCGCAGGCTGCGCAGGGCTTCGGTGATGAAGGGCCGCACGTTGTAGTACGGCACGATGACGGAGAGCTTGACCACTCCGGTGACGCTAGGCGCTGGTCCGGGTCCGTTCCCTACGGGGCGGAGTACGACGGGTGAACGGCACATGACGGAACCCTTAACCACCTCCTGAAGTGCGCGCTTTCCCCATTCGTAGACGGGCTGTTAACCCTTTGTTGCCATGGAGTTGGGCCGCTGACCGACGTGGCTTCCTAACGTCCGGGACGTGCCCTCACGTACCAGTCACGCGGTCCGGGTCGCCGTGCTCGCCGACTCCGACACCCGGTGGAAGTGGGGCGCGCTGACCGCGCGCCGCATCGCTCCCGCCGGCCGCGCCGTCGAGCTCAGCGGTTTCCTGCTGCGCGGCCGCGCCACGCCCACCGCCCGCCAGCTCGCGGAGGTGGGGGCGGAGGCCGCCGAGGTCCGCGAGATCACGGGGACCGCCTTCCTCGCCGCGCTCGCGGCCGACCCCGGGGCGTACGACCTGGTCGTGCTCGCCCTCGTCGGCGGCGGTGTGCAGGCGATGCTGCACGGCATCGCCGCGCTCGGCCTCGCGCGGCGGCCCGTCGTCGTCACCGGCTATGTCGGCGTGGTCTACGAGAAGCTCGCCGACGGGCTGCTGCTGCGGCACGGCGCCGATGTCGTCCTCGCCAACTCCCGCCACGACGCGCTCCGTTTCCGCGACGTGTACGAGGGCGTCGGGGCGGACGCCGCGTGCGTCACCGAGGCGGCGCTGCCGTTCCTCGGCGGTGCGCGCTACGCGCCGCGGGAGGGCCGCGACACGGTCGTCTTCGCGGCCCAGCCGTCCGTCCCTGTGACCCGCGCCGACCGCGCGTACGTGCTGCGGCGGCTGATCGAGCACGCCAGGCTGCACCCGCGCCGCGAGGTGCTGTTGAAGCTGCGCAGCCGCGTCGGCGAACAGACCACGCACGTCGAGGAGTTCCCCTATCAGCGGCTCGCCGAGCGCACACCCGGCGGCCTGCCACCCAACTTCCGCCTCGTGTACGGGAACATGGGCGAGGTCCTGGACGCGGCGGACCTCCTGGTCACGGTCTCCTCGACCGCGGCGCTCGAAGCGCTGCACCGGCGCATCCCGACCGCGATCCTCACCGACCTCGGCATCCGCGAGCCCCTCGGCAACCACCACTTCATCGGCTCAGGCTGCCTCGCCTCCTTCGACCAGCTCGACAGCGGCCTCAAGCCGCGCGCCGACGCCGTGTGGGCCGACCGGCAGGGCGTCGCCGCCGGGGGCGCCACCTCCGGGGAAGGTTCGTACGCCGCCGCCTTCGACCAGGCGCGCGACCGCGTCGCGAAGCTGCTCGACGGACCCGAACTCCCGCCCATCGCCCCCTACTACACCCGCACCACGGCCCCCGGCTACCTGCCGCAGCTGCTCGCGAGGCACCGCCTCGGCCCGGACGGCAGGCCGCTGCCTGCCGGCGCCACGGCACGCGACGCGTCCGGCATGCGCCGGGCCGTGCGGCAGGCCGTGCGCGGCGCGGCCCGCGGCGCGTACCGCCACGGCGTGCAGCGCGTCGCGCCCGTCATCCGCCGGATGGGCGAGCTGTGAACCGGCCCGTGCACCAAGGAGCACCTATGACCGTCCTCGCCGTGATCCCCGCCCGCGGTGGGTCCAAGGGCGTGCCCGCGAAGAACCTCGCCCAGGTCGGCGGCGTGCCGCTGGTGGTGCGCGCCGTACGGGCCTGCCGCGCGGCCCGCGGGGTCACCGACGTCGTCGTCTCCACGGACGACGCGGCGATCGCCGGGGCGGCGCGCGCCGCGGGCGCCGGCGTCGTGCTGCGGCCCGCCGCGATCGCCGGGGACACGGCGACCAGCGAGGCGGCCGTGCTGCACGCCATGGACGCCTTCGAGGCGGAGCGCGGCACCACCGTCGACGTGGTGCTGCTCGTCCAGTGCACCAGCCCGTTCGTCACCGCGCAGGACATGGACGGCGTCGCCGCCGCGATCACCGCGGGCGGTGCCGACACCGCGCTGACCGTCGCCCCCTCGCATGGCTTCCTCTGGCGCGAGGGCGGACCTGAGGGCGCGGAGGACGGCTTCGGCGTCAACCACGACAAGTCCGACAGGCCGCGCCGCCAGGACCGGCCTGCCGAGTACCTGGAGACGGGCGCCGCGTACGCGATGCGCGCCGACGGCTTCCGGGCCGCCGGGCACCGCTTCTTCGGCCGTACGAAGCTGGTCGCCACGGAGGCGGCGCGCGTCCTGGAGATCGACGACCCGCACGACCTGGACCGGGCGCGCGCGCTCGCGCCGCTGCTCGACCCGGCGGTGCTGCCCGCCCACGGCGACGTGGACGCGGTCGTCCTCGACTTCGACGGCACGCAGACCGACGACCGGGTCTACATCGACTCCGAGGGCCGCGAGATGGTCTCCGTGCACCGCGGCGACGGCCTCGGCGTCGCCGCGCTGCGCCGGGCCGGGCTCGAACTGCTGGTGCTCTCCACCGAGCGGAACCCGGTCGTCGCGGCCCGCGCGAGAAAGCTCAAGGTGCCGGTACTGCACGGTATCGACCGCAAGGATCTCGCACTGAAGCAGTGGTGCGACGAGCACGGGGTCACGCCCGAGCGCGTGCTCTACGTCGGCAACGACGTGAACGACCTCCCGTGCTTCGGCCTCGTCGGCTGGCCCGTGGCCGTCGCGAGCGCCCACGACGCCGTACGCGCTGCCGCGCGCGCCGTCACGACCACGCCGGGCGGCGAGGGAGCGATCCGTGAGATCGCCGGCTGGCTGCTGGGACCGGGGCTGCACGCCCCCGCCCCCCACCTCACCCCGAGCAACCCGAACAACCCGAACAACCCGAACACCCCAGTCAGCAACGACAGTTAAGGACAGTCCCATGAGCACCGACGCCTCTTCCCGCCTGCGCACGCTGGGTTCGCGCACGGCAGGACCCGGTCGTCCCGTCTATGTCACGGGTGAGATCGGCATCAACCACAACGGCGAGCTCGACAACGCGATCGCACTGATCGACGTCGCCGCCGAGGCCGGCTGCGACGCGGTCAAGTTCCAGAAGCGCACCCCGGAGATCTGCACCCCGCGCGACCAGTGGGACATCGAGCGCGACACCCCCTGGGGCCGGATGAAGTACATCGACTACCGCCACCGCGTGGAGTTCGGCGAGGACGAGTACCGCGCCATCGACGAGCACTGCAAGGAGAAGGGCATCGCCTGGTTCGCGTCCCCGTGGGACACCGAGGCGGTCGCGTTCCTTGAGAAGTTCGACTCGATCCCCGCGCACAAGGTCGCGTCCGCGTCGCTCACCGACGACGAACTGCTGCGCACGCTGCGCGCCACGGGCCGTACCGTCATCCTGTCGACGGGCATGTCGACGCCGAAGCAGATCCGCCACGCCGTGGAGGTGCTCGGCAGCGGGAACATCCTGCTCTGCCACGCCACGTCGACGTACCCGGCGAAGGCGGAGGAGCTGAACCTGCGGGTCATCAACACCCTCCAGAACGAGTACCCGAACGTGCCGATCGGCTACAGCGGCCACGAGACGGGCCTCCAGACGACGCTCGCCGCGGTCGCGCTCGGCGCCGTGTTCGTGGAGCGCCACATCACTCTCGACCGCGCGATGTGGGGCTCCGACCAGGCGGCGTCCGTGGAGCCGCAGGGCCTCCAGCGCCTGGTGCGCGACATCCGCACCATCGAGGCGTCCCTCGGTGACGGCGTGAAGAAGGTCTACGAGTCCGAGCTCGGCCCGATGAAGAAGCTCCGCCGCGTGCCGGGCGTCGTGGCCGAGGCCGAAGCGGCGCGGGCCTGACGGCGCGGGCCGTGCCGCGTACGAGCGGGGAACGAGCCCCGCGCCGCCGCGACCTCCGCGCCCAGCGGGCCATCGCGTTCGTGGAGAGCCCCGTCCAGCTGCTGAACGTACTGGAGTGGGCGGGCACGGGGACGAGGGCGGACGACCTGACCGTCGTGGTCCTCTCCCCCACCGACCCGATGTCGCGGGGACAGTTGCGCCGGATGGCGGAACTCGCCCGCGACCAGGGCTGCACGGTGCGCTGGCAGGAGGCGAGGGGCGGCGCGGGGGCCCCGCTCAAGACGGTGCGCCAGCTGGCGCCGCTGCTGCACAGGGCGGGCCGGATCGTGATCGGCGACCCGTTCTCCCGGTACGTGCAGCTGCTGCTGACGATGGCGGGCGGCAAGTGGCTGACCGTCGTGGACGACGGCACGGCGACGATGGAGTTCGTCGGCCAGCTCGCGCGCGGCGAGCGCCTGGTGCGGTGGCACCGGCGCGGCGGCGCGCGCGGGCCGCGTGAACTCGCCCTCGCCCCCGTCACCGCGGCGGCCCGCCGCCGTCTCACCCCCACGGCCGCCAGGTCGGTGGAGGTGTTCACGTCCATGCCGGTGCGGGAGGCGCCCGCGGGCATAGACGTGACGGAGAACAGCTTCGCGTGGACCCGGGCCACCTTCGGCCCGCCGAAGCTCCTCGACGGCGCCGACCTGGTCGGCACGTCGCTGGTGGAGACGGGCGTCGTGGACGAGGCCCGGTACACCGAGGCGGTGAAGGCGCTGGCCCGCGAGCACCGCGCGATCCGCTACTTCGCGCACCGCCGCGAGCACGTCGACAAGCTGCACGCGCTCCACGCGGCGACCGGCCTGGAGATCGTCCGCCCCGACCTGCCCCTCGAACTCATCGCCCGCAGGGGCCCCACGAGCCGCACGATCCTGAGCTTCCCCTCGACGGTCGTCCACACCCTGCCCCTGGCCCTGGCGGGCACCGGCGTCAGGGTCGCGGTCTGCGACATCGCCCCCGAGTGGCTCAAGGCCGGCGCCTCCCCCCGCGCCCAGGGCTTCCTCTCGGGCGTCACCGACGCGGCCAAGAACGTCCACCGCCTGGCCGGCCCGGCGTGACGCTCCTCCGCCCCGGCCCCGAAGGGCCAGGCGGGGGGCGTCAGTTCGTGGCCTGGTCGAGGGCGGCGAGCACCGCGGGCCACGGGAGGTCTTGCCGGGGCGTGGGCGCGCGGGGGCCGTGCAGGGGCCAGACGTCCGGGCCCTGGACCAGGTGGACGCCCGCCTCGCGCAGCGTGGTGATGTGGCCCTGCCATGCGGGGTGGCGCGCGTGGGCGGTGTTGATCTTGGGAAACACGACGACCGGGACGGCAGGGATGCCGAGAGCCTCGCCCAGCTGGGTCAGGGCCTGGTTGTCCGCGATGCCCAGCGCGAGCTTGGCGACCGTGTTGGCGGTGGCAGGGGCGACGACGTAGCAGTCCGCGTCCGGGTGGGGGCGGGCCTCGCCCGGCAGACGCGGCGCGTCGCGCACGGGCAGGCCGGTCAGCCGGGCGAGGCGGTCGGCCTCGCCGGTCGCGCGCAGCCAGCGTCCCGCGGTGGGCGTGAGGGTCACGGCGACCCGCCAGCCGCGGGCGAGGGCCGGTTCCACGAGCCCCGTCCGCAGGGTCTCGACCCCGCCCGCCCCCGTGCCCACGACCCCGAGGACCCCGCGCTCCTGCGCACGCACCGCGCCACCGCTCCCCTGGTCAGAAGACGTCCGCCGGGACATACGTGCCCCAGACCTCGCGGAGGGCGTCGCAGACCTCGCCGACCGTGGCACGGGCCGCGAGCGCCCTCTTCATCGGGTAGAGGACATTGTCCTCGCCCTTCGCCGCCTGCTGGAGCTCGGCGAGCGCTGCCGCGACGGCGCCCTGGTCGCGCTCCGCGCGCAACGCGGCGAGGCGGGCCGCCTGCTGGGCCTCGATCGCGGGGTCGACGCGCAGCGGCTCGTACGGCTCCTCCTCGTCGAGCTGGTAGCGGTTGACGCCGACGACGACGCGTTCGCCGCTGTCGGTCTCCTGGGCGATCGTGTAGGCGCTGCGCTCGATCTCGTTCTTCTGGAAGCCGCGTTCGATGGCGTTGACCGCGCCGCCGAGGTCCTCGACCCGCTCCATCAGCAGGACAGCGGCCACCTCCACCTCGTCGGTGAGCTTCTCCACGACATAACTCCCCGCGAACGGGTCGACGGTGGCGGTCACGTCCGTCTCGTACGCCAGCACCTGCTGTGTGCGCAGCGCGAGGCGCGCGGACTTGTCCGTGGGCAGGGCGATCGCCTCGTCGAAGGAGTTGGTGTGCAGCGACTGGGTGCCGCCGAGCACCGCGGCGAGACCCTGCACCGCGACCCGTACGAGATTCACCTCGGGCTGCTGCGCGGTGAGTTGGACCCCCGCGGTCTGCGTGTGGAAGCGCAGCATCAGCGACTTGGGGTTCTTCGCGCCGAACTCCTCGCGCATCACGCGGGCCCAGATCCTGCGCGCAGCACGGAACTTGGCGACCTCTTCCAGGATCGTGGTGCGGGCCACGAAGAAGAACGAGAGGCGCGGCGCGAAGTCGTCCACGTCCATGCCCGCCGCGACGGCGGTGCGCACGTACTCGATCCCGTCGGCGAGCGTGAACGCGATCTCCTGCGCGGGCGACGCGCCCGCCTCCGCCATGTGGTAGCCGGAGATGGAGATGGTGTTCCAGCGCGGGATCTCGGCCTTGCAGTACTTGAAGATGTCGGCGATCAGCCGCAGCGACGGCTTCGGCGGGAAGATGTACGTGCCGCGCGCGATGTACTCCTTCAGCACGTCGTTCTGGATCGTGCCGGTGAGCTGACCGGGCGCCACGCCCTGCTCCTCGGCGACCAGTTGGTACATCAGCAGCAGCAGCGCCGCGGGCGCGTTGATCGTCATCGACGTGGAGACCCTGTCCAGCGGGATCCCGCCGAACAGCACCCGCATGTCGTCGATCGAGTCGATCGCGACGCCGACCTTGCCGACCTCGCCGGCGGCGATCGCCGCGTCGCTGTCGTGACCCATCTGCGTCGGCAGGTCGAAGGCGACGGACAGGCCCGTCGTGCCGTTGGCGATGAGCTGCTTGTAGCGGGCGTTGGACTCGGTGGCCGTGCCGAACCCGGCGTACTGCCGCATCGTCCAGGGCCTGCCCGTGTACATGCTCGGGTAGACACCGCGGGTGTACGGGTACGCGCCGGGCTCGCCCAGCTTCTCCGCCGGGTCCCAGCCGGTGAGGTCGCCGGGGCCGTAGACGGGCTGCACGGGGAATCCGCTCTCGGTCACTCGTCCGCTGCCGGGCTCGCGCGCCATGGTCCGTGCCTTCCTCGGAAACTCGCGTGGACCTCGGTGTCCACCTGGGTGCCGGACGCCGCCCCGGCTGCGGGCACGGGCCCGCCCGGGCTGCGTCCTCCGGCGGACTGTAGTGGGGCGGGTGCGGCCGGTGGAGGGCCACACGCTGGGAGCTTGCTCACAGCGCGGACGCGCGCACCCGACGGGCGGCTGCCCGGCAGGGGGCGGCGCCCGCGGCGCGGGAAAGGGGCGCGGACGGGACCGGGGGAACGTGCCCCGTCCGCGCCTGTGCGCTGAGCCGAAGGTACGGGGGGAACCCCGGCTCGTTGCGCGGCCGATGACCAGTCGGCCCACTTTCTACTGCGCCGTAGCGCGGAAAAACGTCACACCCTTGCGCGCGGGGTGCGAAGTCGCAGGTCGCGGGCGTCGTGGCTCACCGTGGGCGCGCGTCCTCGGCCGCGTCCCGGTCACCGCCCGGGTCACCGCCCCGGGCCGCGTCCCGGGCCGCGTCCCGGGCCGCCGCCGGTACGGCGGAGGGGCGCGCGACGGCGGACGGGGCGCCCTGCGGGGGCGCGGGCTTGGTTCCCGCGGGGGCCGTGGGTGCGGTGGGCGCCGCGGAGTTCGCGGAATCCGCCGGGGTGCTCGGGCGTTTCGGGACGCTCGGGCCGTCCGGGGTGCCCGGGGCCGAAGAGGCCGGTGGGCCCGCGGGCTCCGACGACGGAGCGTCTGACGGGTCCGACGAGGTCGGCGGCTCGGACGAAGGGGACGTGCTGCCGGGGCCCGCCGGGCCGCTTGAGCCGCCGGACGGCGGGGAGTCGGGCCTGCCGCTGCCGCCGGGGTCGTACGCGCCGAAGCCGCCGCCGCGGCTCGGCGACGGGTCGCCCGCGCTCGCCGAGGAGCCGCCGCTGTCGCGGGTGCGGACGTCGAGGAGGCCGTCGCAGAAGGACGCGGCGGCCCCCGCGCCCCGCGCGGCACGGAACAGCTGCGCCTTGTGGCGGGCGTCGAGGGTGCCGTCCCTGAGGTGCTCGCAGGCATCGACGGCCGCCGCGTACCAGGCGGAGGAGGTGCCGCCGGCCTGCGGGGCCGACCAGACCCCGGCCGCTGGCGCCCGGGAGGTCGGGGTGCCGATGACGGCGGTCCGGGCGCCGCCGAGCGCGAGCAGCTCTCTGCCCACGGTCCGCCAGGGCCCCGGCGCGGCGCTCTCCGCGCCGCCCGGCAGGGTGCCGGGCGAGAGGCCGGGGGCGGGCTCCGCGCCGCCCGCGTGCCCGGTGGCGGACGGGAGCGGCTCACCGGTCACGGCGGCGGGCGAGCGCGGCAGTTGGTCGCTGCCGGCGGGCGCGGGCACCACGAACACCCCGGACCCCACGGCGAGGGCGGCGCTGCCGACGAAGCACCCCACGAGCAGCGCGGCGAATCCCACCCGCGGCCGCGCGCCACGGCCCTGGCCGCCGTTCTCCGCGCGGCCGGCTCCCACGGGCACCGGGCGGACACCGCGTCCCCGCGGCTTCCCGGCCCGGCCACGCACCCGGACGGACCGCACGGTGGCCACGCCCCTACGGGGTCTGGCCCCGCCGTCCCACGCACCGGGCGTCCCGACGCCCCGCGCGGCCACGTCCACGGGATCCGGCGCGTCCCCCACGGCGGGCATCCCCGTACCGCGCGCGGCGCGATTCTCGCGGGCCGGGTCGCCGCCCCCCCCGCCGCCCCCGCGTACGGCGAGGTTGCCGAGGGCCCGGCGCGCGCCGTCCGGGCCCGCGCCGTCCGGGCCGAAGGCGTCCGGGCCCGCGCCGTCCGGGCCGGAGGCGTCCGGGCCGGAGGCGTCCGGGCCGGGCGCCGCGGTGTCCCCGGGGGCCGGGGCCGTGTCGTGCGGTGGGCGGCGCGTGGTGTTCCGGAAGGCCGCGAGTGCGGCTGCCTCGCCGCGGGTCTCGCCGGGCACGGCCGCGGCGCGGGCCGGGGAACGCGGTGTGTTTGCTGGTGCGACGCGGGCGAGGGCGCGCAGGGCCGAGACGGCACGCGCCGCAGCCGCCGCGTGTGCGCCGGTGGTCCCGACGAGGTCACCGCGCAGGAGCCTCTCCGCGGTGTCCTGGTCGAGCCACGGGTCACGCTCGTCGGCCATCACATGTCCTTCTGCGTCCGCGGGCGCGAATGCGTCACACCCACGGGTTCCGACACCCCCGCCACCGGGGTGCGCTGCACCGGCACACCGCCCAGCGGCCCGCAGCGGCCCGCGAGGCCGAGCGGGTCCTCCGGTTCCGTGGCGGCGCCGGGGGCTCGGACAGGGCGCCCCGCAGCCTCGAAGGACCCCGCCTCCATCAGCTCGGCGAGCCGTTTCAGGCCACGGTGGGCGGCCGTGCGGACGGCGCCCGGCCGCTTGCCGAGGGTCTCCGCCGCCGTCTTCGCGTCGAGCCCCACCACGACGCGCAGCACCACGGCCTCCGCCTGGTCCTGCGGCAGTTGGGCGATGAACGCGAGGGTGCGGCCGGTGGCCAGGGCCTCCATGGCCTCGTCCGCGGTGTCAGAGTCGGCGGCCCACCCGGTCAGTTCGCTGTCGTCGCCGCCCACGGCGGGCCGCCTGCCGCGCATCCGGATGTGGTCGAGCGCGCGGTTGCGGGCTATCCGGGCGGCCCAGCCCCTGAAGCGGTCGGCGTCGCCCTCGAAGGAGCCCAGGTCGCGGGCGATCTGGAGCCAGCCCTCCGAGGTGACGTCCTCGGCGTCGAAGTCGCCGACGAGCGTCCTGACATAGCCGAGCAGCCGAGGGTGCACGGCCCGGTAGACGGTACGGAAGGCGTCCTCGTCCCCGTCCCGAGCCGCGTGCACCGCGGCGGTCAGCTCCGCGTCATCCCCCAGCACAACCCACAACCCGTCCTGATCCGCAGCTGGTCATTGCCGCGCCACCCCACGCGATTTGCACGCTACGGCCTTTTCGTGCCCCGCGTCCATGACTCGTACAAGCCGCAACAATTTACTGCGCCCAGGTGTGACAGAAACGGCACGGTCGGCGCTGTCTTGAATGACGGGGTCGCAACGCGGCACCGCACGGCGACGGCCGGGGTCTCTCCTGTGGGGGGTGGCGGCCCCGGTCGTCGTTTCGGTTTCAGGGATCTGGCCCGCGGCGATACACAGGCTCGGTGACCAGCATGGCCACCACGTGACCAACCGGCCGGACGCCTCGCGTAAGCCCGGCGTGATCGCGTTCAGTACGAGGCGCTGGACCGTCCCGTAAGGGACACCCCCGTGCCAGGAGATCGGAAAACGGTGTCAGCGGCGTCGCCGCACGTCAGGCCCCGCCCGCTTGTCGTCGCGCTGCCGTCCGGCAGCGCGACGATGGCCTTGAGCACGCGCATGGCCGCGGCGCTCTCCTGCCGGTCCGCGACGGGATGAGTGCGCGCCGACGTCCCTCCCCCGTATGCGGATCCACGTAGTGAGTTCCACACGTCTGGTAGCCCTGGCGGTACAGTCCGTCGCCTCCGACAACTGACTGGGCGCCCGCCCCCTGCCGTCTCGGCGACGTCTGCAGCAGACACCAGGGGCACAGCTCACGCCGCCGGGAGGACACTGCCGCCCGGGCTGGAGAGCGCCCGGTCCGGCCGCATCTGCGCGCGGCGGGACAGGACAGCTCAAGGAAACGGCCGGTGGGCCGAAAGGCCGGCCAGGGCCCTCCAACGGCCATTGCGCGTAGGCCGGCATCGCGCTGTCCCGCCAAGGTTCGGCGATCCTCAGCAGGAGCGTTGGCTGGCTGGGTCAACTGCCGTAGAGAGCAGGCAGATCGACCAGAAGAATGTCGTCACGGCGATGGGCCAGGTCGACCAGGTCGGGATAGAAGCCGTGCAGGGAGTACAGGGCCAGAGTGGTGGCAGCGGTGTCGTGCCCCTGATCTGCGAGCAGGCCGCGGATGCGTTCCAGTCGTTCCAGGTCGCCGGTCCCACGGCGAGCGGCGGTCGCCTTGGCTTCGCCCAGCAGCGCGATCCTCGCTCGGGGTGCCTGCGGACGCTCGCCCGCTGCCAACGCGATCACATCGATCTCATGCTTGGTCCGGGCGGCCTGGTCGGCGACCTCGGTGGTGCCGACCGGCCCGGGAAGCCCACCGGGAAGCACGGTGTGCGCGTAGCGTTGAGTGAAATCTCGGGCCAAATCCTCGAAGTGCGGCCCGAGGATTTTGGAGTTGAAGGTCGGGGCGGCCTGCTGCCAGACCTGCTCGGCGAAGCCTTGTTCCACGGCGGCGGCCTGGGGAAGGGTGATGAGCTGGTTGAAGCGGATGACGGGGTCGGCAAGGGTGATCACGGGGTGTTTGGAGCGGAGGATGTCCTGTTCCCGGCGGATGTAGCCGGTGGACTCCAGCACGCCCAGGGGGTGAGCGACGGCATTGCGCGGCCGCTCCAAGGCGGCACCGATCTTGCTGGGCGTGGTGGCGCCGTTCGCGATCGTGGTGAGGATGTCGTAGTACAGGGTGTGCTGCGTGATCCTTGGATCCTCGCGCAGCAGATACTCGGTCTCGGTACGCGAATACACCGCTCGACCCGGATCGAGGAGTGTTCGGGTGAGCCACACGTCAAAGCCGTCGTCCGGATGCGGACGGCCAGCCACCGGTCGGTAGCCGGGTGCCCCGCCGAGGACCGCGTGCACCTTCAGCGCGGTCAGCGGATCGGTGATCTGCCAGAAGTCCCGGCTGTCACGGTAGTCGAAGGGGCCCAGGCGCAGATCGATCACGGCGCGTCCCCGCAGCGGCTTGGTTCCCGAGAGCAGTTCGTGCATCACGCTCATCGCCGAGCCGCACAGGATCAGCCGCGGCCCCGGCCCGGCACCACGCCGGGCGCCGCGCTGGCGTTCGTCGTAAAGCTGCTGAAGCAGTCCCGGGATCTCGGGCGAGTGCTGGAGGAGATAGGGCAACTCGTCGATCACCAGGAGTGGGTGTTCCGAGCGTGACGTCACATCAAGGGCGTTGGACAACACGTCACGCCAGTCGGTCAAACGCAGACTGCCCGGCCTCAGACCGGCATGCGTAGCAACCGCGTCACTGAACCGTCGGATCGCGGGCAGCCGCCCCTCTTCCCGGACCGCCGTGACGTAAAGACCGCCGACCTGCTCTGACAGGGCTTGCAGAAGGTACGACTTCCCGTGCCGCCGCCGCCCCGACACGATGCCGAGCCGCATCGCCGGGTCCGCATCGTGGAGGAACTCCGCGAGCAGATCCCACTCCCGGTCCCGGTCGACCACATCGTCCGGCTTGGCCGGCAGTCTCTTCTCCACTCACCCTCCGCAGCTTGAGTACGACGCTTTCCGTCCAAGTCTACTTCGACGAAAAGCGTCGTACTGGGAATCATCCTGGCGATCAGGCTGCGGACCCGAGAACGTCTGGTGCTGTTCCTGGGGCGAGTCGGCGTCGGGTCGCATGACCAACGCGTGACCAACAGTGGCAAGGAGCAGGCAGAAACACCTGGTCAGCGACTGGATCAGCCGACAGGCAAGGACATCCACCCGCACGCCGAAATGCCTGCTCAGAGCCCTGCCGCGTTTCCGTCGGGCCAGGGGTGGCGGCCCCGGTCGTCGTTTCTACGCTCACCCCTGTGGCCAGGTGTTCTCTTCACCCCCCCCTGCCCCGTGTGGCCAACGGCGTGACCAACGCGCCGGCGAGTGCCGGGCCCCGGGGGGACTCCACGCGCTCCGTTCAACCGAGGACCTTGAGGTAGTCGGGTGTCGACTGAGCGAGGCTGATGCGGTGGTCGTAGGTCTCGTGATCGCCGAAGGACAGCCGCCCACGGGGGACGTCGAGTCTCTGCATGCGGATCCCGGCGACGACGGGCGCGGAGGGGTTCGCGACCGCGGCTTGTGCGTAGAGCTTGATCGCGGTGTACACCGACTCCGATGTGGTGGACACGAGCGGTGCCCAGCGGCCGAAACGCTGCCGGTACCGGCGCAGGAACTCGGTGTTGTGTTCGCCTTCGAGGTTCTGGAAGTACCCGAGCGCCGACCACACCCCGAGCGCGGCGGGCGCGCCGACGTGCTCGCGCGTGCCCTCCTCGAACACGAGGGACAGTGTGTTCGTCTGCGCGCGGAGCCCAGCCGCATAGGACTGCCGCTCGAACTCGACCTCGTCCTGCCCGACCAGCGTGCTCAGTACGAGGTCGGCTCTCGACGCCTGGATCTGATCGATGACGCGGGAGTAGTCGTGGCTGCCGAGCCGGGTACGCGCCTCGCCGGCGACACGGCCTCCGCTCTCCGGGATGTGGCGTCGCGCGTGGCGGCCTGCGGCCAGCGACCAGGAGTAGTCGTGACCGACGAGGAACCAGTTACGGCTGCCGGTTGCGCGCATGATCGGTTTCACGGCCGCCCGCAGCTGTAGTGCGGGGCGTTCGCCCAGCCGCATCGAGAAGGCGTTCGACCCGCCGCCTTCGTTCAGCAGGGGTTGGATGACCGGCACGCCCGCTCTCGCGGCGACGCGGCGGACCGGACCGAAACTGGCCGAGGTGACGCTCGCGACGATCAGCCGGCAGCCCGCGCGCACGAGCCGTGCCGCCTCGATCGCCGCGAGGGACGGGTCCGTCCCGTCATCGCCCACGACGAGCTGGGCCGCGGTTCCGCGGATGCCGCCGTCCTCGTTGAGTTCCTCCACAGCGAGGCGGGCCGTGTTCTCCGTTGCCAGGGCATAGACGGCGCCGGGGCCGCTCTTGCTGGTGAGCAGTCCGATCCGCACCGCGCCGCTCGCCGCGGGCTCCGGGGTGGGGAAACCGCTTCTGCGCATCAGCCAGTACACGCCTTCCTCGCCGATCTCGGCCGTGAGCCGCACACGGGTGCGCATCGGGCCGACGCTGCTCAGCCGCAGCCTCAGGCGCCCGGACCAGGGCTGATGGTGCGTGATGACGATTTCCGTTTCGGGTATCACCGCGGTGATCCGGCCGTAGATGCGGAAGGCGCCGGATTCTCCGCCGAAGGGCACGGACAGCGACACGGTGCCGCCGACCGTCAGCCGGTCACAGCGACAGCCGAACAGCCACCCGTTCGTTCCGGCGAAGCCCGCGAAAACGTCCTCGCGCTCGAACGCGACGGTCTCGGTCGCCGCGAGTACGAGGTCGGACATGGACGCTCATCCTGTGTGTGTGGTTGCGGGGTCGGCTGGAAACGCGGGGGTGGAGACCGATTCCGGGATGTGGCGGAGTGAGTCAGCCATGAGGCTCTGGAAGTAGCTCAGCGCCGCGGTCGCTGGTCCCTCGCGGTCGAGGCGGTACAGGCGCCGCCGGCCGTCGCGGCGTTCCGTGATGAGACCGCAGGTGCGCAGAAGCCGCAGGTGGGTGGAGACCGAGGTGCGTGCGACCTGGTCGATGTGTTCGGCGATGTCCCCCGCGCTCGATTCGCCGTTCTGTGCGAGGTACGACAGGATGTCGCGACGTACGGGGCTGGCCATCGCCTCGAACACCGTGTCGGTCCCCATCTGCCCTCTTCACTCTTGTGCCTGCCGGCGCCTGAGCACGTCCGCCGCCCAGTTTACCGCGTGGCTCCCTCAACTCGCCGTGTGCGGAGGCGAGGCGGGCGCACACCACGCGCTCGTCCGCGTCGCCTCCGCACACCGGATCAGTGGTGGTGGTGTGCATCCGCCACGGCGATCGGCTCCGGGTGGGCGTGCTGGTGCGTCGCGTCGCGCGGAGTCGCGAGGATGGTCGCCGTGCGGTCGTCGAGCTCGGCCCTGGACACGCCCGCCCGGTCGAGGATGACCTGCTCGAACGCCTCGATCCAGCGCGCGTAGTACTGCTCGGCCCGCCCGGCGGCGTCGGCGTGGGCGGTGTTCTCGATCAGCGCCGACTGGAAGTCCGACCACGGGTAGTGGCCACCTTCGTGGCCGGCCACACCGAGCGCGAAGGCGCGCAGTTCCCACGGGATGCGGAAGGGGTTCTCGTCGGGCCGCTGCTGCGGGAGCGCGGCCGAGCAGTCGTGCAGGTCGCGCACCTCCGACTCGGAGAACGACGCCGGGGCGCTCACGCGGCGGCTCCCGCCGGAGCGAGCGGAAGACCTACACCGATCATCGCATCGCGGGTGACCAGCCGCGCGAGCTCCTCCTCGCCGAGGCCCTCTGTGCCGTGCGGGCGTCGCGGCAGCACCCAGTAGCGCAGCTCGGCACTTGAGTCCCAGACCTGCACTTCCGTCGAGTCGGGAAGTCGTACACCGAACTCCGCGAGCACTGCGCGGGGCTCCCGGACGATGCGCGCGCGGTAGGCACTCTTCTTGTACCAGTCCGGCGGCAGCCCCAGAACCGGCCAGGGATAGCACGAGCACAGAGTGCACACGATCACGTTGTGCACCGAGTCCGTGTTCTCCACGGCGACCATGTCCTCACCCTGCAAACCGCCGATGCCCAACTCGGCGCACGCGTCGGTGGCGTTCGCCAGCAGCCGCTCCTTGAAACCGGGGTCGGTCCACGCCTTCGCGACGACCTTCGCCCCGAGTTGGGGACCGACCTCGTTCTCGTAGATCGACGCGATGCGTTCGATCGCGGCCTCCGACACGACCCCCCGCTCGATCAAGATGGCTTCGAGCGCCTTGACGCGCGCGGTCATCCTCTCGTCGAACTCCGCCGTCCCCGCGGGGACGACCGGGCCACTGAATCCGTGCGTGTACTCCGGCATCGGTTCAGCTCCTTTTCTCTGGTTGGTGGATTGGCCGGGTGGTGTTCCTCCGTCGGGCGGCCACCGGCTCAACGCCCGGCCGCCGCCTCGCCGCGCGGCGTCAAATACGGCTCCCACAGGTCCACCAGGACAGCGCTCCTCGGGTCTCCGTAACCGGAGCCAAACAGGTGTTCGGAGTCGAAGCGCACGGTGTAGACGTGCTGCGGTGATTCGCCTCCGCCGGTCGCGGCGGAGTCCGGGTAGATGAAAGCCCCGTGGTGCAGCTCGATGGTGCCGACCTTGCCGCGGATGTAGCGGGCTCGGCGGGTGTGGGTGAAGGGGCTGCTGCTGTCCACCTGCACCACGTCACCGACCTGGAACCCGGCGGGCGACTGTTCCGCGCGCCGCGCCGTGCCGCCCTGGGCCACGATCGTCTCGACCAGCTCGACCAGCCCTTCGTTGCGGGTGGCGGGCAGCGGGGCCGCCGGGTTCTTGAGATAGAAGTCGGTGCGCTCGTCCAGCTCCTTCGCGTCGAAACCGCGCTGGAGCATGTAGTACTCGAACGAGTGCATCCAATGCGCGTAGTACGGGTGTGTGAGGTACTCGACCGGGTCCATCACCTCCATGCCGTAGCGGAACTCGTCGAGGTTGAAGATGCCGGCCGCGAACGCCTGGGAAAAGAAGGCGAAGGCCGCTCGTTCCCAGTCGTTGCGGAACAGGGGCTCGTCCCGGTCGGGGACGATCGCGCCGAATCCGTCAGACCCGGCGATGTCGTGCATGCCATTCATGGGGACTCCTGACCGTGTCGGGGGTGATCACCTGGCGCCGGAGAGGCCGGCGCCGGTGGGAAACACGAGCGGTCCGCGTCGAGCCTCCACGGTGCGCGCGACCCTCAGCGCCAAGGCGTCCTGGAAATGAGGTGTCACGACCATCAGGCCGACGGGCAGGCCGTCGACCACACCGGCGGGCACCGAGGTGGCCGGGTTGCCGCTGACGTCGACGGGCGCGGTGTTGCCTATCATTCCGAGCCCGCTCGCGATCAGCTCGGTCAGCGACTCGCCACCGGTGGGCAGCAGGGAAGCGGTGTACGGCGCGGTCGGCAGGATCAGCGCGTCGACGTCGGCGAAAGCCGCGTCGAGCCGCGAGCGGAAGACGCGGGCGAGCGCCCTCGCCTTGCCGTACGAGGAGCCCTTGCGGGTCTCAAGGGTCCATGCGCCGGTGAGCGCCGTGACCTTGACGGTGGGCGCGAGGTCGTCGGCGTGGTGCAACCGTTCGGTGCCGTAGTGCAGCATCAGTCCGGGGTCGTAGTAGCCCTCGGCGTTCAGCCCGTAGCCGTTGCCTTCCAGCATCTGGTACGTCCCGCCGTCGGTGGCGATGACGGACCACAGGGCACGTGCGTGGGCGTACCAGGGGATGCTCACACGGCGCACGGCTGCCCCGGCCTGCCCCAGGTCGAACGCCGTGTCCGCCACCAGTTCGTCCACCTGCGGGTCCGACACGCCCGGAAGGCCGAAGCCCTCGTCCAGGACGCCGATCCGCAGCCCCGAGACGCCGTCCTCCAGGCCCGCGAGGTAGTCCGCGGCACGCTCCTGCCCTGTCTGACGCGGGTCCAGCCCGTCCGAGCCGGCCAGCACGGTGAGCAGGCGGGCCGCGCCGGCCACCGTGCGTGCCATCGGTCCGAGGTGGTCGATGGTGCGCTCGATCGGGAACGCGCCCGTGTAGGGCACCAGGCCGAAGGTCGGCTTGTGCCCGACGATCCCGCAGAAGGATGCGGGGAGCCGCACCGATCCGCCCTGGTCCCCGCCGACAGCGACGTCGACCTGACCGCCGGCCAGCAGGGCCGCGTTGCCGCTGGAGGAACCCCCCGCCGAGCGTGACGTGTCCCAAGGGTTTCGTACCGCGCCACTGGCGGAGGTGAAACTCGATCCCGAGAAGCAGAGGTCCTCGCAGACGGCCTTGCCCGCGACCGTGCCTCCGGCGGCGAGCACTCGCGTGACCACCGTGGCGTCGACGGAGGGCGCATAGCCGGCGACCGTCGCCGAGCCGTTCATCATCGGCAGGCCGGCCACCGCGATGTTGTCCTTGACGGCGACGCGGAGACCGTCGAGCGCCCCGGGTCCCGTGGGGGCGATGTTCGCCGTGACGTACCAGGCACCGAACGGGTTGTCGGCGGGGGTCTCGTACGAGCGCACGGGGGGTTCGACCGCGACGTGCCGGGCGTACAGGTCGTCCACCGTGCCGTAGTCGGCCAGGCCGCCCGCGACGAGCCCGGCGTACTCGGCAGCCGCCGGATCGTCGAGGTGGAACGCGAAGTGCCGGGCGAGACGGTGCACGTCCTCGGTCGTCGGGTGTGGTGGTGTCATGGGTTTCTCCCTGGCGGTTTCGGGCGGCTTCTCAGCCCGCGGAGGACGTGAGGTCGGACGCCGACCGGATCTCCCAGCGCTGGTCGAACTTCCCGAACTTCCATACGGTTGCGGCGACGGCCCAGGCGGCGACGAAAATCCCGACGATGACGATGCCGAGGAGATTGATGTCGACAGCGCCCAGGAATCCCCAGATGCCATGGCGCAGGTGGAACTGGTCCGCGATCAGTCCGAAGAGTTCGACCGTGCCGACGAGAAGGGCGACGGCGATCGACAGCGCCGTGATGGCCAGGTTGTAGAAGATCTTGCGTACCGGCTTGGCGAACGCCCAGCCGTAGGCGAAGTTCATGAAGCACCCGTCGAGCGTGTCGAACAGCGTCATTCCGCCGGCGAACAGCAACGGCATCGAGAGAACGGCGTACCAGGGCAGGCCGACGCTCGCGCTGCTTGCCGTTGTCGTCAGGAGGACCACTTCGGTCGAGGTGTCGAATCCGATGCCGAACAGGACGCCGACGACGTACATGTGCCCGGGCCGGGTGATCGAGCGCATCAGCGGGCGGAACACGCGGTACAGGAGTCCGCGGGATTCGAGGATCTGCTCCAGTGCCGCCTCGTCGTACTCGCCCCGTCGCAGCTTGCGCAGAGCCCGGGACATACCGCTCAGCCCGACGAGGTTGAGCGCGGCGATCAGGTAGAGGAACGTCACGGCGATGATCGTCCCGACCAGCCCGGCGATCATTTTGTCGCTGGAATCCGGAGCCAGCAGATCGTCGAACAGCACCCGCGTGGCGAGCATGATGCCGACGGCGACGGCGACGACGATCGACGAGTGCCCAAGGGCGAAGAAGAACCCCGTGCTCAGGGGCCGCTTGCCGTCCGCCATCAGTTTGCGCGTGGTGTTGTCGATTGCCGAGATGTGGTCCGCGTCGAACGCATGCCTCATGCCGAGCGTCCACGCCGTGAAGGCAACCCCCAGTCCCAGCCCGAGCGTGGCCAGTCTGCCCTGATGGACCGCCTCCGCGAAGAGACCCCAGCCGCCAAGGTTCAAGGCGATCACGGCGAACGCCATAGCGGTCAGCCGCCCGCGTTCACCGGAACTCACGCCGTCCTTCGGCCTCCTCATGTGCCCCACCCCC
This sequence comes from Streptomyces tremellae, assembly GCF_039540215.1. NCBI lineage: Bacteria > Bacillati > Actinomycetota > Actinomycetes > Kitasatosporales > Streptomycetaceae > Streptomyces > Streptomyces tremellae. Next base: position 33,883 of record NZ_BAABEP010000043.1, on the reverse strand, counting down.
TTCACGTCGTTACGTTGATATGTATTGACGCATGCACATGTTTCGCGCGCAGAACGCCCGCGTTTCACGTCGGCGGTGATCGCGGGCTGACCGTTTCCGGCGGATTGCCGGGCCGCGCGCCCGGTTCTTGACCGCCCAGGGGCGCTCGGGCGTGCCCGCCCGCTCCCCGGCACGCATCCCGCGCGGCGGGGGTCTTCGGCCCGCGCGTCCAGCACTCCAGCGGGGTCTCGCCGTCCTGTCCGCGCCTGCCGCCGGCCGGTCGGGGGCGACGCGACACGGTCCCCGCCGGGCCGGTCCGGCGGAAACCGCGCCGGCGGCCGGGCCCGCGACCAGCCCGTGACCGGCAGCGCCCAGGGCAGGCGGACATACCGGGATGCGGGGCGGTCGAGCCGGAAGCGGCGGGCCTGCGCCGGGGCTGCGGACCCGCGGGGTCAGGTGGACTTGACGCGCCGGTCCGGCCGGGGGCGGCGGCCCCGGCCGCCGCCCCCGCGTTCAACACCCCGGGCAGGTGCCTCCTTCACCTCCCTGCCCTCGTCCGCCGTCAGAGGACACCGTTGCCGAGGGCGTGGAGAAGGCGTCGGATCCGGGCCCGGTGCCGCTCCACGAGGACCTCGCGGGGCGACCCGGCGATGAGATCGGTTGCCGTCTCGGTGAGGACGCAGCTGTAGCCGGCGGTGAAGAAGGCCGCCACGAGAGCGGCGTCGCCTTCGAAGCCGTCCCGTTCGAGGGAGAGGGCCATCGCGTGTTGCGACTCGGCGGCGAGCTGCCGGGCTCGCGCGAGCAGCGCGGGCGATCCCGCGACCGTGGCGAAGAAGACGGTGGAGCGTTCGTCGGTACCGGAGAGCGGGTGGTTCCGGTCGAGCAGATCCAGCAGGAGCCCGCCGAGGGCGGCGAGGGCCTCCTCGCGCGTGCCGCAGCCGCGGAGGGCCGCAAGGAGCAGCTCTCTGATCTCGTCGGCCCGGTCGAAATAGAGGTCTTCCTTCTTCGGGAAGTACTTGAACACGGTGACGCTGGACACCCCCGCGGCCTCCCCGACCTGCGCCACGGTGACGCCGTCGAAGCCGCGCTCGGCGAACAGCCGCGACGCCGTGGCCGCGATCCGCTTCCGCGTCTCCGGGCCGCCTCGGGGATCAGTTCTGGCCATGCGCTCCTCCTCGGTGATAATTGTGTGACTAAGTTTAGTGACATAAGGTGTGCTGCGTTCGTGTCCGGCGCGGGCACGGCCGTCCGGAAGGGGACCTCGATGATGAAGGCAGCGCAGTTCCGTCGGTTCGGCGGCCCGGAGGTCCTTGAGATCGTGGACCTTCCCGAGCCCCACGCGGGTCCCGGCGAGGTGCGCGTCCGGGTGCGCGCGGCCGGGGTGAACGCCAGCGACTGGAAGAAGCGGTCCGGGCAGATGGATCAGGAGCTGCCCCAGACGCTGGGCTACGAGGCAGCCGGCGTCGTCGACGAGATCGGAGACGGCGTCGCCGGTGTTCGGCTCGGCGACAAGGTCGTCGGCATCGGTGGCGGCGGGGCGGCTCAGGCCGAATACGCGGTGTTGTCGACGTGGGCTCCCGTTCCGGCTTCGTTGGACTTCACGGCCGCGGCCGCACTGCCGTCGACGGCGGAGACCGCCGCTCGCGCCCTCGACCAGCTGGGGGTCGCAGCGGGCAGCACCCTGCTGGTCAACGGTGCGTCCGGGAGCATCGGCAGCGCGGCCGTGCAGTTCGCCGTCCACCGCGGCGCCCGCGTGATCGGCACCGGAAGCCCCGCATCGCACGGCCGTCTCCGGAGCCTCGGCGCGGAGCCTGTCGCGTACGGCCCTGGAATGGCCGACCGGGTGCGCACGATCGTCCCTGGCGGAGTGGACCGTGCCCTCGACGTGGCCGGGAGCGGCGTCCTGCCGGAGCTGACCGATCTCGCCGGCGGAGCGGAGAACGTCGTCACGCTCGCGGACTTCGCCGGCGCCGAACGGTACGGGGTCCGGTTCAGCCGCGGTGACTCCGGTCGCGCCGAGTACGCGATCGCGCTGGCGATGCGGCTGGCCGAAGAGGGCGTGTTCCGGATCCCCGTCGGTCGGGCCTTCCCGCTGGAGGACATCGCGCAGGCACACCGGACCGGGGAATCCGGCGCGGTCCGCGGCAAGCTCGTCCTCACCGTCGGCTGACCCGCCCACGCACCCCCTCACCCGCCCGTTCCGGACCTGGAAGAAACGCCGATGAGTTCTCCACCGCGCCGACCAGCTTCAGCACCCGCTGTGCGTACGGAACACCCCCGCGCCTGCGGGGAAGACACTCGCCGCTACGCGCTGTCGAAGGGGACCGGCCTCCGTATCGATCATGTTCCCGGAGGCACGGGGCCGCTGCTGTGGGTCGCGGACATCGTCGCCGGCGCGTGCCGGGCGGAGCAACTGGGCTGCGTCGGATACCGGGAAGCCAGGGGAGACACCGTCCTGGACTTCAAGGTCAAATACCCGCTGTTGAGCGGCGGGGACCTTTGAGGCGCTCAGGGGGACGGCGGGGTCCAGGAATCCGCCGAGCCAGGCTCCGGTCCGCCCCAGGTCACCTGGCTCCACTTCTGGTGGCCCACGGCAATTGGCTATGACGGCCGGGCGGCCTTGCGGTACGCGGAGATCGCGCGGCGGTAGCCGTCCGGTGCCGTGATCACTCCGGTCACAGCGGGATCCCCTCACAGCGGCCCGGCCCCCACCACGGCGCACGGACCGACCGCCGCGCCCTGATCGCCCGGAGGAGGCCGGGCGGCCCGGGGCGTCTCGTCCCTGGCGGGACGGTCCTCCCGGCCGCCCCGTGCCGCGACACCCCGGCAGGGGGCCGCCCACCGCGCCGGGGCAGCCGGCCGGGCCCGCTGCGACGTGGATCGTGCCTGCGGGACTTCTCCGGGGTGCCCACCCGGGCCCGGTCGCCGCGACCGTCCGCGTCGGCGCCTCTCACCTCTCCGTATTCATGGCGACGGAGGAGGCCAGCAGGGGGATGTCGAGGCCCGCGCCGTTCATCTGGTCGGACGTGTCCGCGTAGGCGTTGAGGATGGCGACCGTCGTCGCGAGGGAGCCGTTGTCGCGGCGCCTCAGCATCGGTCGGAGCCACCGCTCGACCTGGGTGTCGAGCGCCCCCTCCTCGTCGGGCACGACCGCGTGGACGACGCCGAGTTGCCGCGCCTCCTCCGCGCGGACGACCCGCGAGGTCAGGACGAGTTCGGTGGCGGCGGAGTGGCCGATGACCTTGATGAGGCGGCCGAGTATCCCGCCCCAGGCCGGCGGCACACCGAGGCCGGCCTCAGGGAGGCGGAAGGTCGCCGCCTGTGTGGCGACGCGCAGATTGCACAGCAGCGGCACGACGAAGCCCGCGCCCACCGCCTTGCCGTGCACCTTGGCGATCTTCACCTTGTCGCTTTCCGCGAGGACGCTGCACATCCGCCTGGCCTTCCTGCCCAGCGTCCACATGTCGTCCCCGCCGTCGGACGCGTTCAGCCCCTCGAACTCCGACCGCTGGCCGCCGAGGCCGAAGTTCTCGCCCGCGCCCGACAGGACCATCGCCCTTACGCTGCGGTCGTCCTGCATCGACGTGAACACGTCGGTGAGCTCCTCGATCATCGCGAGCGAGAAGGCGTTCCCGGTCTCCGGGCTGTCGAGCGTCACCTCGAGCACGTCTCCGTTGTGCGTGCGCTCGACCCTGACCAGCTTGTACGTGCTCACTCCGCTCCTCGTTTCCTGCTCGGCCTGACGGATCTCATGACGTGTGGGCGGCGGTCACCTGCAGGGAGGCCAGCCGCCGCAGCACCACCCGCGGGGCCCAGACGGCGGAGTGCTGGAACCCGGTGGCGCGCACCCTGCCTGCCAGCGCGGAGAGTACGGCCCTCGCTTCGAGCCGGGCGAGGGAGGCCCCCAGACAGTGGTGGATCCCGCGGCCGAAGGAGAGCGTGTTCGTCTTGCGGCCCGGGTCGAACCTCCCGGGGTCCGGGTACTCCGTCTCGTCGTGGTGTGCCGCCCCGATCATGAGCTGGACCATCTCGCCCCGCCTGACAGGCACTCCGCCCAACTCGACGTCACCCGGCGCGATCCTGCTGATCATGTGGATGGGCGGGTCGTAGCGCAGGGTCTCCTCCACCATGCCCGGTATGGCGTCAGGGTGCGCGCGCAGCAGCTCGAAGTGCTCCGGGTGCTCCAGGAGGAGCCGCATCGTGCTGGAGAGGAGGTGCGTCGTCGTCTCCATGGAGGCCAGGAGGACGAAGAAGGCCAGCGCGTGCACGGTGGCGTTGCTCGCGTCCTGGTCGCCCGCGGCCTGGTCCCAGGTGGCCAGCCAGGTGGAGACGGGGTCGGTGCCGGGGTTCTCGCGCCGGTCGAGGACGAGGCGCCAGAAGTAGTCGCGCAGCTCGCGGGTCGCGGTGTCGGCGTCGGCGAGCCGGCTCGGGGACGGGAAGAGTTCCTGGGTGCTCGACTGGATGTGGGTGAGCTCACGCAGCCGGCCGTAGTCCCCCGCATCGAGTTCGAGCCAGGCGCCGATCGTCCTGATGGGCAGCTCGTCGCTGACCATGGAGACGTAGTCGGCGGTGCCCCGGTGCGCCGCGTCGAGGAAGGCGTCGACCAGCTCCGTGGCCGTCTGCTCGATGGAGGCGGTCATGCCCTGGAGGGTGGAGCGGTTGAACATGGGCGCGACCGACCGTCTGACGGCGGTGTGCCGGGGCGGGTCGAGCATGGGCAGCATGTGGCCCATGTCGCGTGAGGAATCGGATCTCCAGCGCGGATTGGGCTGCCGCGCGCGCCAGTCGGCGGTGGGCACACCCCAGGAGGAATCGGCCAGGACCTGGGAGCACAGGCGGAACGAGGTGACCAGGACGCCTCCCCAGGGCGCGGGTATCGCGCTTCCCCCGCTGCGAAGGCTCTCGTAGAGGGGCAGCGGGTCCGCCTGCCCTGCGGCTGTTCGCAGCCGCGAGAAGATCCGGGTGACCGTACGGCGTTCCAGCCGCGGTGTAGTCACGGAGCGGCGCCCCCTTCTTGACGACCAACGCGCTCCGTGTCTACCCGCAACTCAGGGTGAACCATTCACCTGAACTTGCCCGCCCTTCGTGACATGTGTCACTTCCCTTGCAGCCAGTCGGCCAGCGCGCCCCACAGGCCCTTGCGGCGCTGGGGCTGCGTGGGCGCGGGTGTCCGCTGGGGCTCCGCGGGGCGGCCGACGAGCGGAGCGCTCTGCGGGAGCGGGGTGCTGGAGGGCGCCGCAGCGGCGGGCCTCGCGTCGACGGGCGCGACCGGGGTGAACCGGGTCGGCAGCTCGGCCAGGGCGCGCTGGAAGGCGCCGGGCCGCCAGTAGAGGCCGGACGCGGGCACCGCGAGCTCGATGTCCGGCAGGCGCTTGAGGAGGCGCTCGATGCCCGCCTCGTAGATGACGTGCGCCCAGTCCTTGGCCGGGCAGGCGTGCGGTCCCGCGCCCCATGCCAGGTGGGCGCGCTTGGCGGAGGACTGCGCCTCGGCCAGGGCCGGGTCCGCGTTGGCAGCCGCGAAACTGATCATCACCGGCGAGTTGGCCTTGAGTCGCGAGCCCTCCACCTCCACGTCGGTGACGGGGTAGTGGATGGCGTAGTTCGCGATCGGCGGGTCGTTCCACAGGACGGCGTTGATGGCCTCGTCCACGCGCACGGACCGGTCGTCGAGCAGCCGGCACAGGGCGCTCGACATGAGGTTCTGGATGGGCTCGGTGCCGCCGCCGACGAGGAGGACGAGCTGCTGCACCATCTCCGCGTCGGTGAGGCCGTTCGGGTGCCCGATCAGCCAGGAGACGAGGTCGTCACCGGGAGAGCGCCGCTTGAGGGCGACCAGGTCCATGAGCGCGCCCACCAGCATGTTGTTGGCGTTGTGCGCGTCCCGGCCGTCGAACAGGTCGGAGATCCCGGTGATCAGCCGGTCGCCGACCTCCTGGGGGCAGTCGAAGAGGTACGCGAACACGAGGAGCGGGAGCTTCCGCGCGTATTCGGGTATCAGGTCGACCTTGCCGTCCTGGCAGAAGCGGTTGATCAGGTACTCGCCGATCTGGTCGACGCGCTTGCGCAGGGTGTACGTGTCGATCTGGTTCAGGCTGTCGGTGAGCGCCTGACGGAGCCTCACGTGCTCCTGGCCGTCCGCGAACATGGCGTTCTGCCGCTTCAGGATCAGCTGGAGGACGGGAGAGTCGTGGGGGATGCCGCCGTTGTGATACGCCTCCCAGCGGTCCGAGTCGCGGACGAACCTCCGGGGGTCCTGGAGCACGCTGCGCGCGGCCGTGTAGCCGGTGACGAGCGTGACCGGCACGCCGGGGGCCACCTCGACAGGGGCCGCTGCCCCCATGGACCGCAGGTGGCTGTAGATCTGGTGCGGGTCGGCCGCGAACTCCGGCCCCCACAGCGGTACCGGGCCGGGCGCCCCGTGCGCCGGGCACCCCGGCGGCGGGGTCTGGCCTTCTGCCTCAAAGCCCATCACTGACTCCTCACATCAAGGTCGAGCAGGTACTTCACGAGGTCGATCAGGGCGCCTGAGGCCGATCTCTCGTCGCGCGGGTCGCACGGCACGATGGGCGTGTCCGACGTCAGGTCGAGGGCCTGCCTGACCTCTTCCGGGTCGTAGCGCTGCCCGCCGTCGAAGTGGTTGACCCCGACGCCGTAGGGCAGCCCGGAGTCCTCGACGAGGTTGAGCACGGGGAACGACTCGCTGAGGCGGGTCGGGTCGACGAGCACCAGGGCGCCGAGGGCCCCCTGGCTCAGATCCCTGAACAGGCTCACGAACCGGTCCTGGCCCGGGGTGCCGAAAAGGTAGAGGACCAACTCGTCGCTGATCGTGATGCGCCCGAAGTCCATGGCCACCGTCGTGGTGACCTTCCCCGGCGTGCCCGCCAGGTTGTCCACGGACACGGACGCCTCGGTCATGACCTCTTCGGTCCGCAGGGGCCTGATCTCCGACAAGGTGCCGACGAACGTCGTCTTGCCCACAGCGAAGTGCCCCACGACCAGGATCTTGACCGTCCGCTGAACCGAGTCGGGCAGATAGCTGGGCTCAGCCACGCGCGAATTTTCTTTCAAGTCCATCGAGTACATCCTGGAGGAGTTGCCGATCCGGACGCTGCGCTTTCGCTATGGGAGCTCTGGTGAGCAGGTGACCCGACTCGGCCAGGTCGGCCAGGAGCAACTTCACTACCGCTACCGGAAGTTGCGTGTGCGCGACGACCTCGGCCACGGACAGCAGACCGCCGGAGCAGATGTCGAGCAGCCGGCTCTTCTCCCGCGCCAGGGGCAGCTTCCCCCTGGCGCCCCGGGTCGTCATGACGAGCAGGGTCAGATCGAACTCGTTGTCCGACGGCAGCGGTCGCCCGCCGGTCAGGACGTAGGGCCGCACCAGGGGCGGCGTCAGGGGGTCGGCCTCGGCGGGCTCCACCGAGGAGGTCTCCGTCTGGTCCGAACCCTCCGAGCTCACACCGTCGGAGTGGCTCATGACGGCAGACCCACGTCCTCGCGGGGAGCCGCGGACAGGTACGAGTTGATGCTCTGCACCAGCTGTTGCACCTTGAACGTCAGCCTCTCCAGGTCGACGTCGCGGCCGGTCTGCACGCCGAGGTACGCGCCCTCGCCGGCCGCGACGAGCAGGACGTACCCGTCCGTCGTCTCGACCACCGTCTGGAGCCACGCAGCCCCCTCGTTGGCCGCCGTCCCCACGCTGCGGCTGAGGGCCTGGAGGCCGGTCGCGCCCGCGGCGAACCGGTCGGCGTCGTCGCGGGCGACGTTCTCCGTCTTGCCCATGAGCAGGCCGTCCGCGGAGAAGACGCAGGCGAAGTCCGTGTGTTGGACGTCCAGCAGGGGTTCGAGCACCCAGGATTCGATTCGCTTGTTCACCGGTCCTCCTGCCTTTCGCCAATGGGAGTGGCACGCCCTGCCGCGGTCCCGCGCTGCAGCCCGCCCAGGTTCCGCGCGGCGGCGGGGTTGGGAAGCGCGGGCGTTTCCTGCGTCTCGGCGGCGGCAGCGGCCGCCGTCGGCTCTCTGCGCCGCCGGCGCGGCAGGTTGTTCTTGGTGAACCCGATGACGTTGTCCTCGGGGAGCTCCGCCGCGGGAAGGGCTTCCCGGTCGGGGGAGTCGTGGGATGAGGGCACCGTCGTCTCCTCCGGGAGTTCCGAGGCAGGCCGCTTGGGAACCTCGGTCAGGATGGCGCGCTGCAGCAGCAGGACCGCCTCGACGCCGCCGTAGGGCGAGCTCTTGAGGGAGACGGAGAAGCCGCTCTGCCGTGAGGCGAGGGCGCCGATCAGCCGGAAGCCGATCTGCGGCGGGTTGCCGAGGTCCGTGATGTCGTGGGAGCGCGAGAGCAGGCTCATCGCGCCCTGCCGCTGCTCCTCGGTCATGCCGAGGCCCTGGTCGTAGACGCTGACGCAGATCCCGTTGGGGACGTCCCGGATCTCGATCTCGACCGGGGTGGTCGGGGCCGAGTACTCGGCGGCGTTCTCCAGGAGTTCCGCGATCGCCAGGGCCACCGGCTCCACCGCGGGGGCGACGATGGCCACGTCGGCGCACGTCATGCGGATCTCGACCCGCTCGAAGTGCTTGATGCGGCCGGCGGCGCTCTGCGCGACGTCATAGATGGAGGCCGGCTCGCTGCGGCCGCGCAGCGTGCCGCCGGACAGCACCTCAAGGGCCTGGGCGAGGCGTCCGAACCGCGCGTTCTCGTGGTCGACGTCGAGCCAGGCGCGCAGGTGTTCGCCCTCGTGGCCGAACTTGGTCTGGTACTTCGCGATCGAGTGCGCCTGCTCGTCCGAGGCGCCCTGCAGCGTGCGGACCAGCGAGACGACGGTGCGCCGCAGGGTGTCGGCCGCACGGTCGCGAGCGTCCTGGGCGCCCTCCTCCATCCGCGTCTCGTGGTCTCTGACGAACTCTTCCTGTTGGCGTTCCAGCTGCTGGTGTCTGGCCGCAAGCGCCTCGTACTCACCGGCGCGGGAGCGCAGTTCGTCCTGCGCAAGCCGTAGGCGGCGTTGCAGGTTGCGCGAACGCCACGCGAAGAAGATCACGACCAGGATCGCCGCGACGACGACGCCCAGAAATGCCGGAAGGGGTATGTTTTCGCTCATAGGACTCTCTGGTCGGGCACCGAGTTGGAGCATCGCCGGAGGGGCGAGGCGACCGCCCTTCACAGCGGCGGGTCACCATCGATCGTTCTACGGCCCCCCAACCGACTCACAAGCGGTGGCGATCGTAGCAGCTAGCTCAGCGGCCACTGACGTGTCATCACGTATCTCCCACATGGCGGCCGATGAACGTGGTAAAGCGACACGGCTTCTGCTCGCGGCCCTTGCGCCCATGCGTCGTGGACACCAGTTCGAAGCGCCGCCGGGGCCCTCCGCGGCTCCGCCCGTCGATCCCGCGCATGCGCCGCGTCCGCCGCGTGAGAACTGCGCGGCGGACGAGGTCCCGGCTTCACGAGGGGCCCGGCGGCCCCGGCGGCGGCCTCAGGACTCCGGCGGGGTGGTGGGGCGCGCGGGGGACGGGGAGCCGGCCGTGGTCTGCGGGGCGCTGGGCGCGGGGGTCACGACCGAGCCGGCCGCGCCGTCGATCCGGTCGGCGAGCGCCGTGAAGCCGCTCCAGCTCAGGGACGGCCTGCCCGGCACCCACAGCCGCTGCGCCAGCGCGTTGAGCGGCATCCTGATGCCCGCGGCGACCTGCGCCGTCGTCTGGGCGTCCGGCACGTCGCCCCAGACCGCGAAGCGCGCGCCGCGGATCAGGCCGTCGTACTTCTGCGGCACGGGCGAGGTGCCGCGCACCACCAGCGGGCTCCACTCCTCGTAGATCCGCTGCCCGGTCGGGTAGGTGAAGCCGTTGGGCTGGCCGAGCACGTAGTAGAGGTACTCGTCGTTGAGGTTCATCATCTGCCGGCCCTCGGCGAGGTACGTGGCCGGCGGGATCTTCCCCGCCTCCTTGCCGGTCCAGTACTCGACCTGGAGGTCCTTCGACGGCTTGGCCGTCCCGTCCGGGAAGACGCCGTCGTTCCACACCTTGGGCTTCTTGCCGAGCTTCTCGACGACGGCGGCGCGCGCGTTGATCCAGTCGGTCGCGAGGTCCTGGACGGTCGCGTTCTGCCCGTACTTCTTGCGGGCGGCAGCGGCCAGCTGCGGGAACTTCGTCTGCGGGTCGGACGCGGTGAGCGCCAGGTACTCGTCGCCGCCGATGTGCCAGTACGGACCGGGGAACAGCTTCGCGTACTCCGTGAGCAACTGGTCGACGATCTTCCCGGACTCCGGGTTCGAGATGTCGACCGCGCCCTGGTAGGTGGTCCCCGAGGCGTTGCGCAGCTGGATGCCCGGGTGCTGGTGGATGACCGAGGCGAGGTGTCCGGGCGAGTCGATCTCCGGGACGATCGTGATGTGCAGCCGGGTGGCGAGCGCGATGATCTGCTTGGTCTGCGCGGTCGTCAGGTGCTGCTGCGAGACCACCTCGGGGTGGCTGGTGGACGCGATGCGGAAGCCCTGGTCGTCGGAGAAGTGCAGCCCGAGTTCGTTGAGCTTGAGGTCGGCCATCTCGCGCAGCCGCGCCTCGATCCAGCTCGCCGGGTAGAACTTGCGCGCGATGTCCAGGTTGAGGCCGCGCTCGGGCTTCGCGGGCCGGTCGCGCACGACGCCCTCCGGCATGTCGCCGGAGGCCCGCACCGACTGCTTGAGCGTGCGGGTGCCGTAGAAGACGCCGGACTGGTCGGGGCCCTTGACGACGACCCGGCCGCCGCTGGTGGTGAGGGTGTACGACTCGGCGGCCCCGCCCCCGCCGAGCGCGAGCTCCACGTCGCCGGGGCGCGCCGCCGCGGTCCCCCGGTAGCGGATCTTCAGCTCCTTGGCGATGAGCCGCGCCTCGTCCGTGAGGCCCTGCCCCGCGCTCCCCGAGGCCACCACGACACCGCTGGAGGAGGTCGGCTTCCAGCCGGGCCCGTGGGCGGCGGTGAACTGCCGCACGGACGGGATGGTGCGCGGCGCACTCGACAGGGGGTAGCTGCGGGTCGGCGCGGGGGTCGCCGCCGCGGCGGTCCTGGACGCCGCGGGCGAGGATCCGGTGCCCTTCGCGCCGGACGCGCCCCCCTGGCACGCGGTGAGCGCCAGCGCGCCGGCCGTGACGGCCGCCGCGGCGGCGCCGAGTGTGCTGCGCGGTTGCCTCATGATCCTGGGTCCTCCTGTGCCGCCGGGTGGTGCCTGAGCTGCCGTCGCGGGGCCGCGTCTCGGGCCTTCCGGCCCTTCGGGCGGGCAGTCCTGGTGCGAACCTGCCACGCCGGCGTCCACACCGCATGTCGAAACTTCTTCGTACGAGTGAAAGAGTGTGCGCGAACCGGTCGGCCTCCCGCGCGCCCGCTAGCGTCGGGGCACCGCACCGCCCGCCCCCACTGAGATGAGCATGTCCCCGGCCGTATCCCACGACGCGTACGAGGAGCCTCCCCTGCCGTCCCGCGAGGAGTCAGGGCTGCGCCGTTTCAACGGCGCTCCCGCAGACACCGTCCACGAGGCCCTGCTCGGGTGCTGCGGCAGCGAGCGGTGGGCCCGCAGGGTCGCGGCGCACCGACCGTACCCCGATGTCGCCGCGCTGCTCGCCGCGGCCGACGAGGCGGTCTACGACCTCTCCCCCGCCGACCTCGGGCAGGCGCTCGCCGCGGAGTCCGCGGCGGACCGCTGCTCCCGGCTGTCGGGAGCCGAGGTGCCGCAGGCCGCGCTGACCGCCCTGCGGGCCGCGTTCGCCGCGTACGAGGCGAGCTTCGGCCACACCTTCGTGATCAGCCTGGCGGGGCGGGCCCCCGACGAGTACCTGGACCAGGTCCTCGCGGGCGTGCGGGCGCGGCTCGGCAACGACCCCGAGGAGGAGCGCGCGGTGGCCAGGGACGAGCTGCGCGGCCTCGCCCGTACCCGCCTCGCGGCGCTGGTGGCGCGACACGCGGGAGCCGGTGGTGGCCCCGCGGGTCCGGCGCCCGTGGTCCCGGCACAGGGCAAGGCGCCCGAAATGCCGGATAAACAGTGAAAAGCTCCCGCTCCGGTAGCCCGTCCGTGGCTGTTTGACTGCGGGTTCGATCACACCGGCGACCCCCGGGCGAGCCGACCGACAACTCGTCGCTAACATGGCCGGGGCCGGTGGACCGTACCCGGCCGGGCGCGACCGACACCACTGTGCTTGACCAAGTAGAAGATGGCGGCCGGCCCCGATCCCCGCTTCCGGAGGGTTTTCCGTGCCGGCTGGAACGTTGTACCGCGGCCGGGAAGGCATGTGGTCCTGGGTGGCTCACCGAGTCACCGGTGTCCTCATCTTCTTCTTCCTGTTCGTACACGTGCTGGACACCGCTCTCGTCCGTGTCTCCCCCGAGGCCTACGACCACGTCGTAGCGACCTACAAGAACCCTGTCGTCGCGGTGCTTGAGTACGGCCTGGTGGCCGCCATCCTCTTCCACGCACTGAACGGCCTGCGCGTGATCGCCGTGGACTTCTGGTCCCAGGGCCCGCGCTACCAGAAGCAGATGCTGTGGTCCGCGGTGGTCCTGTGGCTGGTGCTGATGATCGGCGCCCTCTACCCCGTGCTCGGCCACGCATTCCGTCAAGTGTTCGGGAGCTAGTGACCCATGTCCGCAGACACCACCTCAGCGGCCGGCTCCGGGATCGGCGAGGTCGAGGGCGCGAGCCTGTTCGACGTCGAGCACCCGGCCCCCGTCATCGAGCCGCCCCGCGCCCGCACCCGCAAGACGCCCAAGTCGACCCGCGGCAACTTCGAGATGGCCGCCTGGCTGTTCATGCGGCTCTCCGGCGTGGTCCTCGTCGTCCTGGTCCTCGGCCACCTGCTGATCCAGCTCGTGCTCGACGGGGGCGTCTCCAAGATCGGCTTCGCCTTCGTGGCGGGCCGCTGGGCCAACCCGTTCTGGCAGATCTGGGACCTGGCGATGCTGTGGCTCGCCATGCTGCACGGCTGCAACGGTCTGCGTACCGTGGTCAACGACTACGCGGAGCGCCCCGCCACCCGCATGTGGCTGAAGGGCCTGCTCTACGCGGCCACCATCTGGACCGTCCTGCTGGGCACGCTGGTGATCTTCACCTTCGACCCGAACATTCGCTAGAGCCGGGGCTGACGACACCCATGAAGATCCACAAGTACGACACCGTCATCGTCGGCGCCGGCGGCGCCGGGATGCGCGCGGCCATCGAGTCGACCAAGCGCAGCAGGACCGCCGTCCTGACCAAGCTGTACCCGACCAGGTCCCACACCGGCGCGGCGCAGGGCGGCATGGCCGCCGCGCTCGCCAACGTGGAGGACGACAACTGGGAGTGGCACACCTTCGACACGATCAAGGGCGGCGACTACCTGGTCGACCAGGACGCCGCCGAGATCCTCGCGAAGGAGGCCATCGACGCCGTCCTCGACCTGGAGAAGATGGGCCTGCCCTTCAACAGGACGCCCGAGGGCAACATCGACCAGCGCCGCTTCGGCGGGCACTCCCGCAACCACGGCGAGGCGCCCGTACGCCGCTCCTGCTACGCCGCCGACCGCACCGGCCACATGATCCTCCAGACGCTGTACCAGAACTGCGTCAAGGAGGGCGTCGAGTTCTTCAACGAGTTCTACGTGCTCGACCAGATCATGGTCGAGGTCGACGGGGTGAAGAAGTCCGCGGGCGTCGTCGCCTACGAGCTGGCGACCGGCGAGATCCACGTCTTCCAGTCGAAGGCCGTGATCTACGCGTCCGGCGGCACCGGCAAGTTCTTCAAGGTCACCTCCAACGCGCACACCCTCACCGGCGACGGCCAGGCTGCCTGCTACCGGCGCGGCCTGCCGCTCGAGGACATGGAGTTCTTCCAGTTCCACCCGACGGGCATCTGGCGCATGGGCATCCTGCTCACGGAGGGCGCCCGCGGCGAGGGCGGCATCCTGCGCAACAAGGACGGCGAGCGCTTCATGGAGAAGTACGCGCCCGTCATGAAGGACCTCGCCTCCCGCGACGTGGTCTCGCGCTCCATCTACACGGAGATCCGCGAGGGACGCGGCTGCGGCCCGGCCGGGGACCACGTCTACCTGGACCTGACCCACCTGCCGCCCGAGCAGCTCGACGCCAAGCTCCCCGACATCACCGAGTTCGCGCGCACGTACCTCGGCATCGAGCCCTACACGGACCCGATCCCGATCCAGCCGACCGCGCACTACGCGATGGGCGGCATCCCCACCAACGTGATGGGCGAGGTCCTCGCCGACAACACCACGGTGGTGCCCGGCCTGTACGCGGCGGGCGAGGTCGCCTGCGTCTCCGTGCACGGCGCGAACCGCCTCGGCACCAACTCGCTGCTCGACATCAACGTCTTCGGCCGCCGCTCCGGCATCGCGGCCGCCGCGTACGCGGCGAGCAACGACTTCGTGGAACTGCCCGACAACCCGGAGGAGTTCGTCCTCGGCCAGGTCGAGCGGCTGCTGTCCTCGACGGGCAAGGAGCGCGTCTCCGTGCTGCGGGGCGAGCTCCAGGAGTGCATGGACGCCAACGTGATGGTCTTCCGCACCGAGCAGACCATCAAGACGGCGGTCGAGCGGATCGCGGAGCTGCGCGAGCGCTACCAGAACGTGGCGATCCAGGACAAGGGCAAGCGCTTCAACACGGACCTCCTCGAAGCCATCGAGCTGGGCAACCTGCTCGACCTGGCCGAGGTGATGGCCGTGTCCGCGCTGGCCCGCAAGGAGTCGCGCGGCGGTCACTACCGCGAGGACTTCCCCAACCGTGACGATGTGAACTTCATGCGCCACACGATGGCGTACCGCGAGGTCGGCGACGACGGCAGCGAGTCCATCAGGCTCGACTACAAGCCGGTCGTCCAGACCCGCTACCAGCCGATGGAGCGTAAGTACTGATGGCTACCCCGACCATGGACCGGGTGGAGGCGGATTCCGCCGCCTCCACCCACCTGCTCACCGTCACGTTCCGGATCCGCCGCTTCAACCCGGAGGTCTCCGACGAGGCGCAGTGGCAGGACTTCCAGATCGACATCGACCCGAAGGAGCGCGTGCTCGACGGGCTCCACAAGATCAAGTGGGAGCTCGACGGGTCGCTGACCTTCCGGCGCTCCTGCGCGCACGGCGTCTGCGGCTCCGACGCCATGCGGATCAACGGCAAGAACCGCCTCGCCTGCAAGACGCTGATCAAGGACATCGTCTCGCTGGACAAGTCGGGCGCCGCGGCCAAGCCCATCACGATCGAGGCCATCAAGGGCCTGACCGTCCTCAAGGACCTGGTCGTGGACATGGAGCCGTTCTTCCAGGCGTACCGCGACGTGATGCCGTTCCTCGTCACCACGGGCAACGAGCCGACGCGCGAGCGCTACCAGTCGGCGGAGGACCGCGAGCGGTTCGACGACACCACCAAGTGCATCCTGTGCGCCGCGTGCACGTCGTCCTGCCCGGTGTTCTGGAACGACGGCCAGTACTTCGGCCCTGCCGCGATCGTCAACGCGCACCGCTTCATCTTCGACTCGCGTGACGAGGCCGGCGAGCAGCGCCTGGAGATCCTCAACGACCGTGACGGCGTGTGGCGTTGCCGTACGACGTTCAACTGCACGGACGCCTGCCCGCGCGGCATCGAGGTCACGAAGGCGATCCAGGAGGTCAAGAGGGCGCTCATCACGCGTCGTTTCTGACCCGCTCGAACGCTCCCGCAGCACCGCGCCCGCCCCCTCGTGCACCGCACGCGGGGGCGGGCTTCTTCTGTGCCAGGATCGACGCACGCAGGTCGTGGTCAAGGCCGCACGGGGAGGCGGAAGAGGCATGAGCGAGCCCAATCCGTATGCGGACAACAACGGGCGAGGGCAGGGCGGTTGGCCCGGCCTCTGGGAGGCGGAGCACCCCTGGGCGCCGCCGGGCGGCCCGGAGCCCACGGCCCTCGCGGGCGGCTCGCCGCTGGTCGCGATCGGCGACATCACCGTGCTCAACACCGGCCAGATCGTGACGCCTTCCGGCACGCTGCCGCTGCGCGGCGCGGTGTGGAGCGCGATGGACCTGTCCCGCACCGAGGAGCGCGTCCCGCCGTACGCGATCGTCCTCGCCGCCGTGTTCTTCGTCTTCTGCTTCCTGGGTCTGCTGTTCCTGCTGGTGAAGGAGAAGACCACCACCGGCTTCGTGCAGGTCACCGTGGTCAGCGCGGGGCGGCACCACTCGACGGTGGTCCCCGTCACCCACCCGGCCGCGGTCCGGCACGTGAAGGGGCAGCTCCGGTACGCGCGCTCGCTCAGCGCCTGAGCCGGCCGCCCGCGGGGGCCTCAGCCGGGCACGCCCGCGCGGCGCGCCGCGGCCAGCCACCCCGAGAAGGCGCACAGCAGCCGGTCGTACAGCTCCGCGTCGGTCGTGCGGCAGACGTCGTCCACCGCGAAGAAGCCGGTGTTGGCCAGGCGGCCGCGGCCCGGCGCACCCAGCGCGGGCAGCACCCCGTAGTCGGCGGCCCTGCCGAGGCCGACGACCTGCCAGAAGACCGGCTCCGCCGCGGCCTCGCGCAGCTGCCGCTCGATCTCCGGGCCCCGCCGCGCGCTTCCGCCTGTGACGAGGACGGCGAGCGTCGGCACGGGTGCGGCCTCCCGCCGCAGCCGCGCCCGCACCTCGGCGACGGCCCGGTGCGTCTCGTTGTGCACGCCGACGCACCGCATGTCGATCTGCCCGGGGCGCAGCCCACGGCGTCGGCGCCGCGGCCGGCCGAGGAACGCGAGCTGGCCCGGCCGCACATGGAGCCGCAGCCACTCCGGCAGCTCGCCGGGCACGCAGTCGGGCAGCCGCGCGGGGCGGGTCGCGAAGGTCCAGGCACGCAGCGGCCGGCCGCCGAGCACGGCGGCGACGGCCGCGACGCGCTCCACCACGTCCGCGACCGCGCCGCGCGCGTACAGCGAGGACATCGGCCGGGAGGCGTCGAGGACGAGCACGACCCTGGCCTCGGCGCCGGTGGCACCGTACGTGCGCAGGCTCAGGGCCGCGCGCTCGGTGCGCGCGGCGAGCCTGTGCCGCAGCGCGGGCGGCAGGCACTCCGCGCCGCTCCCGAGGCACTCCGCGCCGGTCGGCCCGCCCTGCGCGGGCACCCGGGGCCCGGCGTGCGGCCCGGCGTGGGTCCCAGAGTGCGCCCCGGCGGCCGGCAGCGCGCGGAAGGCCCAGCGGCCGGCCGCACGGTAGAGCTCGCCGCCCGCGTGCGGGCCGTCGCCCGGCACCGCGACCGCGGCCAACTCGGCGGCGTCGTCGGCCCGCAGAAGGCGCAGCAGCGCCCCTGGCGCCCAATCGGCGGCCGGTACGCGGAACTGCACGCGCTCGACCGCGGCGGGCAGCGTCCGCAGGTCCACCGCGCCGCCCGGCGGGTCCGGCGCCCGGCCCGCGGCGGTGAGCAGCAGCGCGGGCACGGCCGCGCGGGCCCCGTACGGCGCGGGCCCGCCGCCTGCCGCCGTCAACTCGGCGCAAACCACCGTCGCGGCGAGCGGAACCGGGGCGTCCTGGGCGGGGGAAGCGGAAGCCATGCCGCACAGTGTGCCGCGCCCGGGGCACTCTCCGTAAGCGCGGGGACACGGGTGTACGCGACGGGGCGCGGGGACGGCCGGTTAGGCTCGGGTCGCGTGACGGACGAGAACCACACCGCCGACCGGGGCGGACCCGAGCGCGGCACCGGCAGGTCCGGGCGCAGGGCGCCCAAGAGCGAGCAGACGCGCACGCTGATCCTCGAAACGGCGCTACGCCTCTTCCAGGAGCGCGGGTACGACAGGACGACGATGCGCGCCATCGCCACCGAGGCGGGCGTCTCGGTCGGCAACGCGTACTACTACTTCTCGTCCAAGGAGCATCTCGTCCAGGGCTTCTACGACCGGATCGCGGCGCGGCACAGGGAGGCCGTCGTGCCGGTGCTCGCCCGGGAGACGGGCCTTGAGGAGCGGCTCGGGGGCGTGCTGCGCGCCTGGCTCGACATCGCCGAGCCCTACCACCAGTTCGCCGGCCAGTTCTTCAAGAACGCGGCCGACCCGGACAGCCCGCTCAGCCCCTTCTCGCCCGAGTCCGAGCACGCCCGCGAGGCCGCGATCGCGGTGCACCGGGAGGTCCTCGCGGGCTCCCGCACCCGGGTGCCCGACGACCTCGCGGACGCGCTGCCCGAGCTGATGTGGCTGGCGCAGATGGGGCTCGTGCTGTTCTGGGTCTTCGACCGCTCCCCCGGCACCGAACGCTCCCGCCGGCTCGCGGGCCGCGGCGCGCGGCTGACCGCGCGGGGCATCGCGCTGTCCCGCTTCCGGGTCCTGCGACCGCTCGTGCGCGAAGTCCAGGAGCTGTGCGGGGACTTCCTGCCGGGCATGGCCGGCACGGCCGTCGCCCGCGGCGGACGCGGGGACCGCGGCGGACACGACACGCCCTGAGCGGCCCCGCGGGGCGGGCGCGGGGGGAGCCCGGTCAGATGCGGCCGAGCTCCCACAGCCGCCAGATGCCGGTGCCGTCCGAGAGGTACTGCGAGCCGGTGATGTTCTCCGCGCTCAGCACGTAGTCCTTCTTCTGCCACAGCGGCAGCAGCGGCACGTCGTCCGCGACGGCCTGCTGCGCCGCCTTGAAGTCGTCGGAGGCCTGGCCGCGCTGCGAGTACTTCTGGGTCGCCGTGATCAGGCTGTTCACCTTGGCGTTCGCGTAGTCGTTGTGGAAGGTGTTGTCGCTGCCCACCAGCGGCGCGACGAAGTCGTCGGGGTCCGGGTAGTCCGGCAGCCAGCCGATGGTGTACGCGTCGAAGTCGCCGTCCGCGTACCCCTTCTGGAACGCCGCCCACTCCTTGCTGACGACCTTCACCTTGAACAGGCCCGTGGCCTCCAACTGGCGCTTGATCTCCGCCGACTCGGGCGCCGCGGAACCGCTCGGCGAGTACGCGAGGGTGAACGCGACCGGCGTGTGCACCCCGGCGTCCGCGAGCAGCGACTTCGCCTTCGCCGGGTCCGGCTTCGGGTACGTGTCGAAGAACGCGGTGCTGTGCGAGGTGATGCCCTGCGGGACCAGCGAGTAGAGCGGCTCGACCGTCGAGTCGTACACGTTCGCGGTGATCTTGTTGCGGTCGATCACGCTCGCGACGGCCCTGCGCACCGCGGTGGTCCCCATCGGGGAGCTCTTGCGGACGTTGAAGACCATGTTGCGGATCTCGGCGCTCGCCGCCTCCGTGACGTGCATGTCGTTGGAGCTCGCGTCGACCTTCGCCACCACCGAGGGCGGCATCTGCCGGTGCGTGACGTCGATCTTCTTGTCCCGCCACGCCGTGTTGAGGTCGTCGGGCGTCTTGAAGTAGTCGACATCCACGGGGCCGCCGGTGTCGCCGACTGCGCCGACGTACTTCGGGTTGGGCACGAGCGTCGCGGACACGCCCGGCTTGTACGCCTTGAGCACGTACGGGCCCGAGCCGACCGCGGTCCGTCCGCCGCGCAGCCGGTCCGCCGGGTACTGCCGGCTGTCGACGATGGCGCCCGCGCCGGTCGCGAGCTTGGAGGGGAACGTCGCGTCGGGCGTCTTGAGGTGGAAGGTGACGGTCATGCCGTGCGCCTCGACGGACTTCATCGTGGACAGCAGCGACCAGGGACCCTGCGGGTTCTTGATGTGCACGACGCGGTTGATCGAGAACGCCACGTCGGCGCCGGTCATCTCGTCCCCGTTGGAGAACGCGATGCCCTCGCGGAGCGTGCAGCTGTACGTCAGCAGGCCGGTGCCCTCGAAGCCGCAGCGCCGCGCGGCGTCCCCGGTGGGGACGGTCGAGCTGGGCTTGAAGGTCAGCAGCGACTGGTAGATGTTGTTGAACAGGGCCCAGGAGCCCGCGTCGTAGGCGCCCGCGGGGTCGAGCGAGCTGACGATGTCCGTCGTGCCGACCGTGATCGGCTTCTCTCCGTCGTCACCGGACGGCAGGAGCTGCCACCCGCCCACGCCGATGATCGCGAGTACCACGCAGGTAAGCAGTATTCGGAGACGGATCGACCGCATGTTCGCTGTGCCCCTCGCATTTCACGCCCACCCCGGACCGCGATGGCGTCACCCAATCACACGCACTTCGCAGGGAAAAGTAACGATTGGGTACAACGGGCGGCAGTCGGGTCCTTTGCACGGCCGCGGCCCCGGCCTCCAGCCGAAACGTGACACGTCCGCATCCGTCCGCATCATGCCTTGGACACGCCGACTCCACAACCGTCGCGCCACCACCATCGACCGACCGCGCCCACCCGGCCCCGGGGCGTGACGTCGCGCCCGCCACGGGCCCGCGAACACGGGCCTCCGCGCCCGCGGACCGCGCCCCTCGGCAGCGCGCGACCGGCGCTCACAGCTCCTTCACAACCTCGCCGGGGTGACCCCGTGTCAGTCGCGCGCCGCCGCGGTGGCGTCGGCCCGCAGGGCGCGCAGGCCGCGGAACCCGATGGCGCCGATCGCCGTCCCCAGGAGAAAGGACGCGACGGCGAGGAGAAGGTGGACCCAGAAGTAGGCGGTCGGCCGGCCGTCGTCGAAGGCGAGGCCGCTGCCGTCCTGCCACAGGTTTTTCGCGAAAGTGATCCAGATGAACCAGCTCCAGACACCGAAGGCGAGCAGGAACCAGGACACCGGGCGGCTGAGCTTCATGGCTCCAGTATCACCGCCCGCGCGCCGGGCCCTGGGCCGGGGGCGGGGCGGGTGGTTCTCGTCACCTCGGGCGTCGAAACCCACAGCGGTGCCCTGTACGTTCTCGGTCGTGTCTGCTGTGAAGAAGTCCGCGGTGGCCGCCGTGTGCGCCGCCCTGCTGCCCGTGTTCGCCGCGGCTCCCTCCTGGGCGGCCGCCGGGGACGGCGCCCACGAGGCCGAGCCGCCGAGTCCGCCCGCGCACATGTCCCAGGTCGGCGGGGCGCGCCTCGGGCTGCCCGGGACCCAGGTGACGGCGGGGGCCGGGGTGCCCGCGCTGCCGAAGAAGCTGACGGCGCGGTCGTGGATCGTCTCGGACGCGGAGACGGGGGACGTGCTGGCGGCGCACAACGCGCACTGGCGGCTGCCGCCGGCGTCGACGTTGAAGATGCTGTTCGCGGACACGCTGCTGCCGAAGTTCCCGAGCACCGAGGAGCACCGGGTCGCGCCCGCCGACCTCCAGGGGATGGGTGCGGGCAGCAGTCTCGTGGGGGTCAAGGAGGACGAGACGTACTCGGTGCGCGACCTGTGGCTCGGGGTGTTCCTGCGGTCGGGCAACGACGCGGTGCACGTGCTGTCCGCGATGAACCACGGGGTGGCGGACACGGTGAAGGAGATGCAGGCGCACGCGGACGACCTCCAGGCGCTCGACACGCATGTCGTCACGCCGGACGGCTACGACGAGCCGGGGCAGGTCTCCAGCGCGTACGACCTGAGCCTGTTCGCGCGCTCCGGGCTGCAGAACAAGGACTTCCGGCAGTACTGCTCGACGGTGTCGGCGCAGTTCCCCGGCGCGAAGCCGAAGAAGAAGGGCGCGAAGCGGGGGTCGTTCCAGATCCAGAACACGGACCGCCTGCTCACGGGTGCGGACGGCGTGACGCCGTACCCGGGGCTCGCGGGGGTGAAGAACGGCTACACCACCAACGCGGGCAACACCTACACGGGCGTGGCGGAGAAGAACGGGCGGGTCGTCCTCGTGACGGTGATGAACCCGTCGTCCAAGGAGCTCAACGCGGTCTACAAGGAGGCGTCGTCGCTGCTGGACTGGGGCTTCGCAGCGGACGGCAAGGTGACACCCGTGGGCAGGCTCGTGCCGCCGAGGTCGGCCGGGGACACCCGGCGTGCCGGGGCCTCGGCCGCCCCGTCGCCCGGCGCGGCCTCGGGGCGGCCCGCGCAGGCGGTGGCCTCGCACGACGCGTCGGGGGTGGGGACGACGGCGCTGGCGATCGTCGGCGGGGTGCTGGTCGTCCTCGGCGTCGGGGGCTGGTTCGTCAACCGGCGCTGGCCGCGGCGCCCCGGCGCCTGAGCCGCCCGGCCCCGGGGCGCGCCGCCCCGGACCCGGGGCGCGCCGCCCGGACCCGGGGCCCGCCGCCCGGGGCGGCGGGCGGGCCCCCGGGGGTGGCTGGGCGCGGCTCACCCCGTGGTCGAGCCACCGGCACCGCCCCCCGCGCGGGCGGTGCCGGTGGTCGCGGCGGCCTCCTCCTCGGCCTCGGCGCGCTCGTGCTCCTCGGCCTCGCGCCGGTTGAGCTCGACGCGGCTGGGTTCGTCCTTGCTCGGGGTGGCGGTCCAGGCCGCACACACCAGCAGGAGCTTGGCGGTGAAGTTGATCCAGAGCAGCAGCGCCACGGGGGTGCCGAAAGCCCCGTACATGGATTTGCCCGCGACGCCCTTGATGTAGCCGCCGAGCAGGAGTTTGAGCACCTCGAAGCCGACCGCGCCGATGAGGGCGGCGACGACGAGGCGGCGCCGCTTCGGCCGCACGCGCGGCAGCAGCGTCAGGACGTACAGCAGGAGCAGGAAGTCCGCGAGGACGGCGATGAGCAGGGAGCCGCCCTGGAGGAGGACGCCGGTCGGGCCGTCCTCGGGGATGCCGAGGCGCTCGGCGGTCCAGCCGAGCGCCGTGGAGCCGAGCCCCGAGGCGGCGAGCGAGGCGAGCCCGATCACACCGAGGCCGACGAGGACGAGTCCGTCCTTGGCCTTGAGCACGAGGGGATTGCCCTCGGGCTTGTCGTCGAGCTCCCAGACCGCGCGCAGGCACTCGCGCATGTTGCCGATCCAGCCGATGCCGGTGAACAGCAGCAGCGCGCCGGCGACCAGGCCGACGGTGCCCGCGTTGTCGACGAGCGTGTGGACGTTGAGCTGGTCGGAGATGCCGGGGACCTGGTCGGAGATGCTCCGCTGGACGTGGTCGAGCTGGTCCTTGCTGAGCAGCGCGGCGCCGATCGCCGCGGCGACGGTGATCAGGGGGAACAGGGCGATGAAGCTGAGGAAGGTGATGGCCGCGGCCAGCCGCGACCAGTGCACCCGTTCGAGGGTCTCGTACGAGCGCCAGGCGTGTGTCCGCATCAACCGGGCGGCGAACGGGCCGATGACGGGGAGTTTTTTCAGCCAGTCCATGAAGCAGATCTACCCCCGGATCGCGGAGACATCGGTTGCGTACGCGGCGGCACCGCGCGATCCACCTGTTTATACGAGTACCGCGACTACCGCACGAATATGGGCATTACGGTTGCGAATGGGCTATACCGTCGCCCCTATGGCTGCCCAGACCCCTGACGCATCCCGCGCCGCACACGGCTCACGCGCCGCACTGCCGGACTTCGACTTCGGGTCGCTCACCGGGCGCGGCCGCACCGCGCCGACCACCGCGCTGCTCACCCGCCCCCGCTCGTACGAGGAGACCGCGGCCGCGCTGCGGGCGAGCGCCGCGCCGGACGGGCGGGGCGCGGTGGCGCGCGGCCTCGGGCTCGCGCACGGCGACGCAGCGCGCAACGCGGGCGGCACCGTGCTCGACCTGACCGCGCTGGACCGGGTGCGGGCGGTCGACGCCGAGGAGGGGCTCGTGGTGTGCGACGCGGGGGTGCGGCTGCGGCGGCTCGCACAGGCGCTGCTGCCGTTCGGCTGGTCACTGCCCGTGCTGCCCGCCGTGTCCGCGCCGCCGGGCTCCGGCGGGGCGACCGTGGGCGGCGCGCTCGCCGTGGACCTGCACGGGAGCGACCACGAGGGCGCGGGCTCGTTCTCCCGGCACGTCGTCTCGCTGCTGCTGCTCACCGCCGACGGCACGGTGCGCACGGTCGTGCCGGGCACGCCGCTGTTCGACGCGACGGCGGGCGGCCTCGGCCTGACGGGGGTGATCCTGTCGGTCACCGTACGGCTGAGGCGGGTGTCGACGGCCCTGCTCGCCGTGGACACCGAGCGGGTCTCGGGCCTCGACGACGCGCTCTCCCTGCTGAGCCTGACCGGCCACCGCTACCGCTCGGCCACGGCGTGGCTCGACCTGCTCGCCCGGGGGCCCGCGCACGGGCGCGGGGTGCTGACCCGGGCGCTGCACGTCCCGGTCGACGCGCTGCCGCCGCACGCGAGGGAGCCGTACCGGGCGCGCGCCGGGCTGGTCTCCGGATCCCTGCCGCCCGCGCTCGCCGTGCACGCGGCCCGGTTGCCCGCGCTGCCCGCCGCGCTGGTCCCCGACGGCCTGCTGGGCACCGGCGCGGCGCGCGCCCTGAACGCGCTGCGCTTCCGGGCCGCGCCGCCGCGCAGGAGCCGGCGGCTGTGGCCGCTGACCCGGCCGCTCGCACCGCCGCCGCGGCTGGATCGCGCGTACGGCCGCAGCGGCTTCGTGCGGTACGAGTGCGCGGTCGGCAGCGGCCACGAGGACGCGCTGCACCGGATCGCCCGCGCGGTGGCGCGCCGCGGCCTGCCGGTGGCCGCTGCGGCGCTCCAGCGCCTCGGCGCCGAGGGCAGCGGCCTGCTGTCCTTCCCCCTGCCCGGCTGGGCCCTCGCGCTCGACATCCCCGCGAGCGCGCGGGGCCTCGGCCGGTTCCTCGACGAGCTGGACGAGGAGGTGGCGCGCGCGGGCGGGCGGGTGTGCCTGGCGCACGACGCCAGGCTGCGGCCCGACCTGCTCGCGGAGATGTACCCGCGCGTCGCGGAGTTCAGGGCGGCGCGCGCCGCGCTCGACCCCGCGGGCGTGCTCACCTCCGACCTCGCGCGCCGCCTGGCGCTCTGACCGCCACGACCGGAAAGCCCGCCCTCTTCACGAGTCAGGAGTTCCCCATGAAGGACGCGTTCGGCGCCCCGCAGTCCGTGCTGGTGCTCGGCGGCACCTCGGCGCTCGGCCTGGCGACCGCCCGCAGGCTGATCGCCCGCAGGGCCCGCACGGTGTGGCTCGCGGGCCGCCCCTCCCCGGCGCTCGACGCGGCGGCGGCCGGACTGCGGGCGCTGCGCGGGGGCGCGGGCTCCGGCCCTGAGGTGCGCACGGTCGCCTTCGACGCGCTGGACCCTGCCTCCCACGAGGACGTACTGGGCAAGGTGTTCGCGGAGGGCGACATCGACCTGGTGCTGCTCGCCTTCGGCCTCGCGGGCGACCAGGCGCACGACGAGGCGTCGCCGCCGGACGCGGTGCGGGTCGCGCAGACCAACTACACCGGCGCGGTCTCGGCGGCGCTGGTGTGCGCGGGCGCGCTCCAGACGCAGGGGCACGGCGCGCTCGTGGTGCTCTCGTCGGTGGCGGGCGAGCGGGCGCGCCGCGCGGACTTCATCTACGGGTCGAGCAAGGCGGGTCTCGACACGTTCGCCCAGGGCCTGCGGGAGGCGATGGACGGCACGGGCGTGCACGTCATGACCGTGCGGCCGGCCGCCGTGCGGGCCAGGGCCGGGGCCGAGCCCGGCCCCGGCCCGCTCTCCACCACGCCTGAGGAGGTGGCGACCGCCGTCGAACTGGGGCTGCGGCGCCGCTCCCGCACGGTGTACGTGCCGGGGCGGCTGCGCCTGGTGATGGCGGCGCTGCGGCACCTGCCGGGGCCGCTGTACCGGGCGGCCCAGCCGGAGTGAGCCGCTCCGCGCCCCCGCGCCCGCTCAGGCGGCAGGGTGCGCGAACCGTCCGCCGGGGCCGAACGCCAGCCGGGCGAAGCGCTCGCCGATGCGGCGGTGGGTCTCGGCGTCGGGGTGGAGCCCGTCGGGCAGCGGCAGTTCCGCGTGGTCGGCCTCGCCGTAGAGTTCGCGGCCGTCGAGGTACCCGAGGTACGGGTCGTCGGCGGCACGCTCCCGTACGACGCGGGCCAGTTCCTCGCGGATCGTGGTGAGCGTCAGCTTGCCGGTGGCGCGCTCCGCGGGGTCGCCGCCCGCGCGGAACCGCAGGCGGCCGGAGGCGAGGCCGGTGAAGTCCGGGACGCTCGGGCCCGGGGTGTCCTCGTGGATCGGGCAGTACAGCGCGGAGACGACAAGCAGCGGTGTGGCGGGACGGCCCTCGCGGACGGTGTCGAGGAAGCCGTGCACGGCGGGCCCGAGGGCGCGCAGCCGCATCAGGTCGGCGTTGACGAGGTTGATGCCGAACTTCACGCTGATCAGGTCGGCCGGGGTGTCCCGCAGGGCCCGCGCGGTGAAGGGGTCGAGCAGGGCGCCCCCGCCGAAGCCCAGGTTGACCAGGTCGGCGCCGCCGAGGCGCGCGGCGAGCGCGGGCCAGGTGCTCGCGGGGCCCGCCGCGTCGGAGCCGTGGCTGATGGAGCTGCCGTGGTGCAGCCAGACCGGCCGGCCGTCCTGCGGCACGGGGCGTACGGGCGCGTCGGTGCGCAGGGCGACGAGTTCGGTCGTCTCGTTGTGCGGGAGCCAGATCTCGATGTCCTTCTCCCGGGCGGGCAGGCCTTCGAAGCGCACGGTGCCGGCCGGCCCCTGGGTGGTGTGCCTGGCGCCCGTGGCGAGGTCGATCAGCAGGACGTTGCCGCCGGTCACGCTCGCCCGCGCGGTGGGCTCGCCGTCGACGAGCAGCTCGTAGACACCGTCGGGGCGCGGTGGCACGCCCTCGTAGGCGACCTTGGTGCGCAGCGCGTCGAGTTCGACGGCGGTGGCGCGGGTGCGCAGGGCGAGCCGTACGCCGGAGGGCTGGGACTCGGCCATGGCGAGCTGCCCGTCGGTGTTCTGGGCGCGCGCCCGTGCGGGCAGGCGGTGCGGCAGCAGGCCGTGCTCCGTCTGTTCGAGGTCGAGCGCGCCGCGCAGCAGGGCCGCGGTGACCGGGGTGGCGGTCCGGTCGCCGTCCGGGCCGGCGGCAGGGGTGCGCGGTGGGGTGTGCGGTTGGTCCATGGGCGCAGCCTGCCAAGCCTGCGCCGCGTCCGCACACCCGTTTGCCGCGGGGCGGCGCCGGGTCAGCGCCGTACGGGCGCCCGGTGGTGGGGGGCGCCGCCCTGGGTCGGCACGCCGTGGGTCTCGCTGCCGCCGAAGGCGTACTCGCGCAGCTTGCGCCACACCTCGTCCTCGCCCTGCTCGTAGAGCGCGAAGGACGTGCAGGCCCAGGACGCCTCGAAGTCCGCGAGCTCCTCGTAGGCCCGGTCCATCGCCTCCTCGGCGATGCCGTGGGCGACGGTGACGTGCGGGTGGTAGGGGAACTGGAGCTCGCGCACGAGGGGGCCCGAGGTGTCCCGTACCCGCTTCTGGAGCCATGTGCAGGCGGCGCCGCCCTCGACGACCTGTACGTAGACGACCGGCGAGAGGGGCCGGAAGGTGCCGGTGCCCGACAGCCGCATCGGGAAGGCGCGGGCGGCGCTCGCGACGGCGGCGAGGTGCGCCTCCACCACGGGCAGCGCCTCGGCGTCTGCCCGGGTGGGCGGCAGGAGGGTGACGTGGGTGGGGATGCCGTGTGCGGCCGGATCCCCGAAGCTCGCGCGCTGCCGCTGGAGCAGGCTGCCGTACGGCTCCGGGACCGCGATCGAAACGCCGAGCGTTACGGTCCCCACATCGATCTCCTCACTTTCGACTTTTCGTCCGGACTTGTCGGCCGACGTCCCGGACGCACGCCAGTGTGGCCCCGGCACGGGGTCCCTGACCAGTGTCCGTGATCGCCGGCCGTTTCCGCGCACGGCGGGCGCGGGCCGGGCCGGCGCCCGGCCGCGCTGCGCCCGTGCGGCGCAGTCCCGGCGGGGCCCCTGCGGCCAAGTGGCCCAGGCCCCCGCCGGAGGCCGCTCAGTGCTTGGCGGGGAGGAAGCCGATGCGGTCGTAGGCGGCCGCCAGGGTCTCGGCGGCGACGGCACGGGCCTTCTCCGCGCCCGCCGCGAGCACCGAGTCCAGGGTCTCCGGGTCCTCCAGATAGGCCTGTGTGCGCTCCTTGAAGGGTGTGACGAAGTCGACCATCACGTCGGCCAGGTCGGTCTTGAGCGCCCCGTAGCCCTTGCCCGCGTAGCGGTTCTCCAGGTCGGCGACCGGGGTGCCGGTCAGGGTGGCGAAGATGGTCAGGAGATTGCTCACACCCGGCTTGCCCGCGGGGTCGAAGACGATCTCAGAGCCGGTGTCGGTGACGGCGCTGCGCACCTTCTTCGCGGTGACCTTCGGCTCGTCGAGCAGGTTGACCAGGCCCTTGGGCGTGGACGCCGACTTGCTCATCTTGACGGTCGGGTCCTGGAGGTCGTAGATCTTCGCGGTCTCCTTGACGATGTGCGGCGAGGGGACCGTGAAGGTGTGCCCGAAGCGGCCGTTGAACCGCTCGGCGAGGTCGCGGGTCAGCTCGATGTGCTGCCGCTGGTCCTCGCCGACGGGCACCGCGTCCGCCTGGTACAGCAGGATGTCGGCGACCTGGAGGACCGGGTACGTGAAGAGGCCGACGGTGGTGCGGTCGGCGCCCTGCTTGGCCGACTTGTCCTTGAACTGCGTCATCCGGGACGCCTCGCCGAAGCCCGTGATGCAGTTCATCACCCAGCCGAGCTGCGCGTGCTCGGGGACGTGGCTCTGCACGAACAGCGTGCAGCGCTGCGGGTCGAGCCCGGCGGCGAGCAGCTGGGCGACCGCGAGGCGGGTGTTGGCCCGCAGGTCGGCGGGGTCCTGCGGGACCGTGATGGCGTGCAGGTCGACGACCATGTAGAAGGCGTCGTGGGTCTCCTGGAGGGCGACGTACTGGCGGACTGCGCCGAGGTAGTTGCCGAGGTGGAAGGAGCCCGCCGTGGGCTGGATGCCGGAGAGGGCTCGGGGACGGTCTGAAGGCATGCCGCCATTGTCTCAGGTGCGTCTCACGGGCCGTGCCGTACGGCCCGTGAGACGCGCTGCGCCCGGGGCGCCGCCGGGTCGTCAGCCGAGGGGCAGGCCGGGCGCCGGGTGGGCCGCCATCAGCTCGGCGACCTCGGCGCGCAGCGCGGCGAGCGCGGCCTCGTCGCCCGTGCGGGCCGCGGCGACGCCCCGGTCGAGCCAGTCGGCCACGGTCGGCATGTGCGCGGTGGTCAGGCCCCTGCTGGTCAGCGAGGGTGTGCCGATCCTGATGCCGGAGGGGTCGAAGGGCTTGCGGGGGTCGTAGGGGACGGCGTTGTAGTTGACGACGAGCCCCGCCCTGTCGAGCGCCTTCGCCGCCGCCTTCCCCGGCACGCCCTTCGGGGTGAGGTCCATCAGGATCAGGTGGTTGTCGGTGCCGCCCGAGACGAGGTCGAAGCCGCGGGCGAGCAGCTCGTCGGCGAGGGCGCGCGCGTTGGCGACGACCTCGTGCGCGTACGTGCGGAACGACGGTTGTGACGCCTCCCGCAGCGCCACGGCGACGGCGGCGGTGGTCTGGTTGTGCGGGCCGCCCTGGAGGCCGGGGAAGACCGCCTTGTCGAGGGCCCTGGCGTGCTCGGCGCGCGCCATCAGCATCGCGCCGCGCGGGCCGCGGAGCGTCTTGTGCGTGGTGGTGGAGACGACGTCGGCGTGGGGTACGGGCGAGGGGTGGGCGCCGCCCGCGACCAGGCCCGCGATATGGGCGATGTCGGCGACGAGGACCGCGCCGACCTCCCGGGCGATCTCGCCGAACGCGGCGAAGTCGATGGTGCGGGGCACGGCCGTGCCACCGCAGAAGATCACCTTGGGGCGCTCCTCGCGCGCCAGGTCGCGCACCTCGTCGAGGTCGAGGCGGCCGGTGTCGTGCCGTACGCCGTACTGCACGCCCCGGAACCAGCGGCCGGTGGCGGAGACGCCCCAGCCGTGCGTGAGGTGCCCGCCCATCGGCAGCGCCATGCCCATGACGGTGTCGCCGGGCTCGGCGAAGGCGAGGTAGACGGCGAGGTTCGCCGGCGAGCCCGAGTACGGCTGCACATTGGCGTGCTCGACGCCGAACAACGCCTTGGCGCGGTCCACGGCGAGCGTCTCGACCTGGTCGATGACCTGCTGGCCCTCGTAGTAGCGGCGGCCGGGGTAGCCCTCGCTGTACTTGTTCTGCAGGACGGTGCCCGAGGCGTCGAGCACGGCCTGCGACACGTAGTTCTCGCTGGGGATCAGGCGGAGCGTCTCGGCCTGGAGGCGCTCCTCCGCGGTGACGAGCGCGGCGATCTCGGGGTCGGCCGCGGTGAGCGCGGGGCGGCGCTTTGATGTCGGGGCGGCGGGTGCGGGTGCTGTCCTGGCCATGGCGGTGTCCTCCGGGACGGTCCGTGTCAGCGGTCGGGTCCCGGTGCCCAGGCGGGGCGACACCTCGGTGCGGACGTGCGCGTCCGCACGGCTGCTTCCCGCAGGGCTCCCCCGCGGTCGTTTCCGCGTACGCCAGTCACCCTGCGCGACCCACCCTAGCGGGGCGGGGCGCCGGAGCGGATCGCCGTCGGCGCGGAGGATGGATTTTCCGGCCGGGAGGGCAGGAACACGGTAGAAACCGGCGCAGGAGCGCTGCCGCACCGAACGATCGGAGGAGCCTGTGCCCACTGTCCCCGTCCGCACGGAAGCGGCCGTCGCCTCGGCCGAGGCGCACGGCGCGCACAACTACCACCCGCTGCCCGTGGTCGTGGCGTCCGCGGAGGGCGCGTGGATGACGGATGTCGAGGGGCGCCGCTACCTCGATCTGCTCGCCGGGTACTCGGCGCTCAACTTCGGCCACCGCAACCGCCGGCTGATCGACGCGGCCAAGGCCCAGCTCGACCGGGTCACGCTGACCTCGCGCGCCTTCCACCACGACAGGTTCGCCGCGTTCTGCGAGCAGCTCGCCGCACTGTGCGGCATGGAGATGGTGCTGCCGATGAACACGGGCGCGGAGGCCGTCGAGACGGCGGTGAAGACGGCGCGCAAGTGGGGCTACCGGGTCAAGGGCGTGCCGGAGGGCGAGGCGCGCGTCGTCGTCGCGGCGGGCAACTTCCACGGCAGGACGACGACGATCGTCAGCTTCTCCACGGACGAGGAGGCACGCGCCGACTTCGGCCCGTACACGCCGGGCTTCGACGTCGTGCCGTACGGGGACGCGGCGGCTCTCGAAGCGGCGGTGGGCGAGCACACGGTGGCGGTGCTGCTCGAACCGATCCAGGGCGAGGCGGGCGTCCTGGTGCCGCCGCCCGGCTATCTGGCGGCGGCCCGCGAGGTGACGCGGGAGCGGAACGTGCTGTTCGTGGCGGACGAGATCCAGTCGGGGCTCGGCCGCACGGGCCGCACGTTCGCCTGCGAGCACGAGGGCGTCGTCCCGGACATGTACGTACTGGGCAAGGCGCTCGGCGGCGGCGTGGTCCCGGTGTCGGCTGTGGTCTCCTCCGCCGAGGTCCTCGGCGTGTACCGGCCGGGCGAGCACGGCTCGACGTTCGGCGGGAACCCGCTGGCGTGCGCGGTCGCCCTTGAGGTCCTCGCGATGCTGCGCACGGGCGAGTTCCAGGGGTACGCGGCCGAGCTCGGCGCGCACCTCCACCGCGAGCTCGGCGCCCTGGCGGGCGGCGGCGCGGTGCGCGCGGTGCGCGGGCGCGGCCTGTGGGCGGGCGTCGACATCGACCCGGCCCTCGGCACCGGACGGGAGATCTCGGAGCGCCTGATGGAGCGCGGCGTCCTGGTGAAGGACACCCACGGCTCGACGATCCGCCTCGCCCCGCCCCTGGTCATCTCGAAAGAGGACCTGGACTGGGGGCTCGGCCGGCTGCGCGAGGTGCTCGCGGGCTGAGGGCGCCTGGCGTGGCCCCCATGCGCCGCGGGGCGGCGGGGCGAGGCGGGCCCCTGGCTGTCCGCGCGCCGCACGGTGGTCGCCTACTCCACCTGTCCCGCGGCGGCGTCGTGCGGCGACGCGGGAGCCGCGCAGGGCGGCGCATCGGGGGCACCCGGCGGCGGGGCGGCCTCGTACGGCGGCGCGGTGGAGGCCGTCGCGGACCCGGCGGGGGCGGCCGGGGGCGTGGCGGTCGCGGCCGGGTACGGGACAGGTTCCGTCGGGGGCCGGTAGTGCCAGAAGGGGCGGACGGCGACGGCGGCTGCGGCGACCAGGACGGCGCACAGCAGGGCGCTGCCCGACCAGGCGACGCCGAGCGAGGTGGTGGCCGCCATGCCTCCGGCGCGCAGGTCGCCGAGGCGCGGGCCGCCGGCCACGACCACCGTGTAGACGCCCTGCATGCGCCCGCGCATGCCGTCGGACGCGTAGGTCTGGAGGATGGTCTGCCGGTAGACGGCGCTGACCAGGTCGGCGGCCCCGGCGAGCGCCAGCAGGAGTACCGCGAGCCAGAGGGACCCGGCGAGGCCCGCGAGCGCGATCGCGACGGCCCACGCGACCACCGCGCAGGCGAGCACGGCGCCCTGGCGGCGCACCCGCCCGATCCAGCCGCTGCACAGCGCGGACGCCTGCGGGCCTCTGGCACGAGCACCGCGTCTATGGGCACAGCCGCGTGCACACCATGGGGTTCCCGCCGGGGGACGCGCCCCTGCCGGTCGAAGCGCCGACCGTCGTGGCCGTCGACGGGCTGCTCCGCGAGCTGCTCCTGGTCTGCACGGAGCCCGACCTGCCGGCGGGCGAGGCCCGCCGGCTGCGCGCCGTGGTCGAGGACCGGCTGCGCCGCGCACGCGTACGGCCGCTGACGCTGCCCGCGGCGCAGGACCCGCGGCTCGCCGAGGCGTGCCGGCTCGTCACCGAGGACCTGAGCCGCCCGCGGACCGCGGCCTGGCTCGCGCGGCGGGTCGGGGCGGGCGAGCGGCCCCTCGCGCGCCTCTTCCGCACCGAGTTCGGCACGACGTACCCGCAGTGGCGCACCCGGGTACGGGTCTTCCACGCCATGCTGCGGCTGGCCGACGGCACCACCGTCACGCAGGCGGGGCGCGCCTGCGGCTGGGCGACGACCAGCGCGTTCGTCGACACGTTCGGCCGCACGATGGGGCAGACGCCGGGCGCCTACCGCGCCGCGGCTTCGGCCGCCGAGCCGGAGGGCACCGGGAGCGGCTGACGGGGCTGCCCGCCGATCTTCCCGGGGGCGCGGCCTCAGGGCAGGACGCGGCAGAGGGCGTCGAGTGCGGGCTGCCACGCGCTGTCCGGCGGGGTGGCGTAGCCGACGACCAGTGCGTCGCGGTCGCGGATCCCGGGCCGGTCGCGGGCCTCCTCGTGGACGAACGTGCGCAGGCCTGCCACGGCGAGGCCCTGCGCCGCGGCGGCCGAGACCACCGACTCCTCGGTGCCGTACGGCAGTTCGAGCACGGCGTGCAGCCCGGCCGCGATGCCGGTGACCCGGACGGCCGGGGCGCGCTCCGCGACCGCGGCGACGAGCTGGTCGCGGCGGCGCAGGTAGCGCAGCCGCATCGCGCGCACATGCCGGTCGTACCCCCCGGACGTGAGGAACTCGGCGAGCGTGAGCTGGTCGAGCGCGCCGGGCGCCCAGTCGGTGTGGCCCTTCGCGGCCACCGTGTCCGCGACCACGGCGCGCGGCAGCACGAGCCAGCCGACGCGCAGCCCGGGCGCGAGGGACTTGCTCGCGGTGCCGCAGTACACGACCCGTTCGGGGTCGAGGCTCTGGAGGGCGCCGACCGGCCGGCGGTCGTAGCGGAACTCGCCGTCGTAGTCGTCCTCGACGACGAGTCCGCCGGTGGCGCGCGCCCAGTCGACCGCGGCGGCGCGCCGCTCGGGCGGCAGCGCCGTGCCGGTGGGGAACTGGTGCGCGGGCGTGAGGAGGACCGCGTCGGCGGCGCCGAGCGCGTCGGTGCGGGTGCCGCGCGCGTCGGCGGGCAGCGCTGGCGCCCGCAGACCCGCGCCGGTCAGCAGCGCGCGGTACTGCGGCACCCCGAACGGCTCGACGGCGACCGTACCGGCTCCCCGCGCGCCCAGTACGGCCCCGAGCAGCCGCAGCCCGTGGACGAAGCCCGCGCACACCACGATCCGCTCGGGGTCGGCGCGCACGCCACGGGCGCGCGCCAGATAGCCGGCGAGCGCGGCGCGCAGCTCGGGCCGGCCACGCGGGTCGCCGTAGCCGAACGCCTCGTACGGCGCGTTCGTCAGAGCGCGCCGGGCGGCGGCCAGCCACCGGGCGCGGGGGAAGTGGGCCAGGGTGGGGCTGCCGGGCAGCAGGTCGAAGCGGGCGCCCGCGCCGCGCGACGGACCGGGCGGCGCGGGCGCGGCGGGGCC